>NZ_JBFUKH010000003.1:0-416886 GCF_056400965.1 Asticcacaulis sp. P4_H10
CCTCGCCAAGCCCTGACAACGCCCGCTCCACCCATTTGTAACCCGTCTTCCGGCTAATCCCGAAAGACCGGCAAAGCGACGCAATGTTCGCATTTGCCTGACTGGCAAAACTCAAAAACTCCCGCCTGCGATCCATGACCGACACCTCATTCCAAGGCATGGCAAGCTCCTCAGCTATTCCATGCCTAAAGTGTCACCCATGTCTCCGAACACATGTCACCTATGTCCCCGGACTAAACAATGGGGAGGGGGGACCGCCGAAGGCGGTGGGCGGGGCCTAATGGCGTTTCCACAGAGCCGTTGTTTGCAGTTTAGGCGAAATAATCGAAGGCAATTATATTGAGGGTTATGAGGGCGTGTGGCTGCTACGGTAATGGCCCCGCCCACCATCTTCTCCGAAGATGGTCCCCCCTCCCCATGAATGGGGAGGGCGTAGAACTCGATATCAATTGATACTCGTATTTCCGTGCCTTTTCCGTGTCGGCGCGCAGCGCCTTTCAGTGATTTCCGTGGTTAAAGCGCGGGTCAGTCCAGGCTCAGTTCCAGGCCATCTAGAGCACAAAAACCAGCCTTGATCGCTGCCAGATGCGCGGGGGCATGGGGCAGGACCTGCGTGAAGTAGAGGCGGGTCAGCAGTACGCGGTCTTTCAGCCAAGCGGCATCGCCCTGGCTGTCAGCCAGAAGCTTTTCGGCCGCCAGGCCCCCCTTCAACAGCAGCCAGCCACCGATCAGGTCGCCAATGAGCGTCAGGTAGCTCGATGCACCTGATGCTACGTCCAAAGGGACGGTGGTCTTTTGCGTTACAAGGAAGTCGCTCGCTTGACGGAATGCGGTGAGGGTTTGGGTCAAAGCAACGCTTTCGGCGGTGAAAGACGCCGATATACCCGCGATAAAGCTTTCGATCTCGGCTGCAAGCTCGCTCGCTGCCGTGCCATCGTTGCCGAGCTTGCGACCGACGAGGTCGGCCGCCTGGATACCATTGGTGCCTTCGTAAATCGGCGCAATGCGCGCGTCGCGATAAAATTGCGCCGCGCCCGTTTCCTCGATAAAACCCATACCGCCGTGGACCTGCACGCCCTTCGACGCCACTTCGCAGGCGACGTCGGTCGCCCAGGCCTTGGCAATAGGCACCAGGAAGTCTTCGCGACGCTTGGCGCGGTCTCCGCCGCCCAATTGGCCTTCGTCGATGGCCGCGGCGGTCGCCATGCAGATGGCGCGTGCCGCCTCGATCTTGGCCTTCGACACAGCCAGCATCAGCCGCACATCGGGGTGGTCGTAGATAAACGCATTGTCTTGACCTGTGATCAAAGACCGGCCCTGGCGGCGTTCGGCAGCGTAGGCGCGTGCCTTTTGCCAGGCGGCATCGGCAACACCGACACCTTGGAAGCCGACGGCCAGACGCGCGGCGTTCATCATGGTGAACATGGCCGTCAGCCCGCCATGCGGCGCGCCGATCAACTCGGCCGTGGCACCTTCGAACGCCATGACGCAGGTCGGCGAGGCGTGGATACCCAACTTGTGTTCGAGGCCAACGCATTTGGCGCTGTTGCGCGCGCCCGGATTGCCGTCGCTGTCGAGCAGGTATTTCGGACACAGGAACAGCGAAATACCGCGCGTGCCCTTCGGGGCGTCGGGTAGGCGGGCCAGCACGAGGTGGACGATGTTTTCCGCACCGTCATGCTCACCCCAGGTGATGAAGATCTTCTGGCCTGTAATGCTGTAGGTGCCGTCGTCATTGGGCTCGGCCTTGGTCGTCAGGGCGGCCAGATCAGAGCCGGCTTGCGGCTCGGTCAGGTTCATCGTCCCCGACCACTGGCCGGAGATCAGCCTGGGCAGGAACAGGTCGCGCTGAGCTTGCGTGCCGTGGGCGTGGATGGCCTCGATGGCGCCCTGGCTGAGCGTCGGCAGGAGTGTAAAGGCCATGTTGGCGGCGTTGAACATGTCAAAACACGCCTGTTCAACCATCTTGGGCAGGCCCTGGCCCCCATAGGCCGGATCGGCGGCGACGCCGTACCAGCCGCCATCGGCATAGGCCTTGATGGCATCGAGAAACCCGGGGGCGACAACGACGCGGTCGCCGTCCAGCTTAGACGGGTTGAGATCGCCGACGCGGTTCAACGGCGCCAGCACATCGCCGGCCAATTGCCCTGCGGCCTCAAGCACCGCATCGCGCAAGCTCTCGTCGAATTCGGGGAAGGCCGCGCTGCCGTAATGTCGCTCCATGCCGAAGACGTGGTCGAGGCAGAAGGCGATGTCCTTGACAGAAGGGCGATAGGTCATGTCCGATGGTCCCTGAGCTTTTGTTTTTATTATTCGCCTTGACCTTGGGGCAGGCAAGTTGATTTTACGTGAACGTCAACTTTTTGCGCGCCGCAAAATCTTATTGCCTCTTGATATGGAATAGTATCGGTTACATATATATTGCCGCATGGTGATCGCCGGGAAACAGGTGTATGTGCGTAAATACCAAGGTCGGAGAGGGCTTATGGAAACCACGTCCTATAATCGCTACAGCCGCTGGCTGCACTGGCTGATCGCTTTCCTGATCCTGCTCAATGTCTTCCTGGGCTGGCGGATCATTCCGGAATCGCCGTGGTTCCGCTCGATCATCAACCTGCATAAGTCGATCGGCATATCGATCCTGCTGCTGACGGTGGTGCGTATTATCGTCCGCCTGGCCTATAAGGCGCCGCCCGAACCGCCGATGCCGAAGTGGCAGGCCCTGGCCGCAAAAGCGCTTCATCTTGGCTTTTACGTCGTGATGATCGGCATGCCGCTCACCGGCTGGCTGATGGTATCGACCAGCTCGCGGCCCATCCCGTTCTTCTTCATGGAGTGGTTTCACCTGCCTGTGCCGCAGGACAGCGCGCCGAATGCCAAGGCGGTCCATGAAACCTTTGAAGCTATCCACCATCTGGTCGCCAAGCTGTTGATCTACGGCATGATCCCGCTGCATGTGCTTGCGGCGTTGAAGCACCAGCTGGTCGACAAGGATAATCTGCTGGAGCACATGGTGCCGGGCTTGAAGTCACGGCCCGTCGCCAACTGGCGCTGGATCGTGCCGGCGGGCGTGATCCTGTTGGCGCTCGGCGTCGGCTATGGCGCCTATAGTGGAAAACCGAAAGTCGCCGCTCCGCCGGTCGCGGTGGCGGAGGCCAGCGTATCGGCCGAAGCCATCGCCGCCGAACCCATTGTTGAAGCGTCGGCGTCTATGTCCGAAAGCAATTCGGCCGTGCCGGTGCCGCAATGGACCGTCGATAAATCGGCGACAAAGATCGGCTTTTCCACCGCGTTCCAGGGAGAAACCGTCACGGGCGCATTCCCATCCTACACCGCCGATATCGCCTTCGATCCGGAGCAACTGGACAAGTCCCGCGTCAAGGTTGCCATCGACCTGGCCGCTGTCACAGCCAGCAATAACGACTATGCCGACAGCCTGAAGGGCGCATCCTTCTTCGATACCGCCAACTTCGCCAAGGCCGTGTTCGACGCCCGCAAGTTCGAAAAGACCGGCGCTGACAAATATATCGCCCATGGCCGCCTGACCCTGCACGGCGTCACCAAGGCCGTCGATCTGCCGTTTACGCTGACGATAAAAGACAGCACAGCGCAGATGAAGGGCAGCACGAACGTAGACCGCATAGCCCATGGTGTCGGTTCGGGTGAATGGGCTTCGACCGACGAACTCCCGGCGAAGATCAAGGTCGATATCACGCTGAAGGCCAAATTGAAGTGAGCATTGCGGCCGCCATCCAGGCGTTGATTGACGGCAATCTGATCCACCTGCCGACCGAGACCGTCTATGGTCTCGGCGCGCGGGCGGATGACCCTGCGGCGGTCGTCAAAGTCTTCGAAGCCAAGGGGCGGCCGCGCTTCAATCCGTTGATTGTCCATGTCGGCACGATTGATCTGGCGCGCAGGATCGGCGTCTTCGATGACCGTGCCGAAGCTTTGGCCGCCAGGTTCTGGCCGGGACCTTTGACTCTCGTAGTGCCGGTGCGCGACGGTGCGGCGGCTTGCGACCTGGCGCGCGCCGGGCTCGATAGCGTCGCCATCCGCATGCCCGACCATTCGGCGGCACTGGACATCCTGAAGGGTGTGGATTTCGGCGTCGTGGCGCCGTCGGCTAATCGTTCCGGCCGCCCAAGCCCGACGACGCAGGCCGACGCATTCGATGAAACCGGGGCTTTCGTTGCAGCATCGCCCGAGGGCGGGAATTGCACCGTCGGCGTGGAATCAAGTGTCGTCAGCCTGCTTAAAGAGCCGCGCTACCTAAGGGCAGGGGCGGTCACGCGCTCTGACCTCGAAGCCGTCATTGGGGCACTGGCCGCCGATGCGTCCGAAGGCCATCGCTCGCCAGGGCGCCTGAGCCTTCATTATGCTCCCGATGCCCCGGTTAAAATCAATGTCGCCACGCCATCGCCGGGGGCGGCTTATCTGGCCTTCGGTCCCGTCGCGCACGACGGTCCGGTGGTGCAGTTGAGCTTCGACCGCAACCTGGCAGAAGCCGCCGTCCGGCTGTTCAGCGCCTTGCGCGAAGCCGACCGTTACACCCCGACGGCTATCGAAATCGCGCCCATTCCCCAAGACGGCATCGGCGAGGCGATCAATGACCGCATCCGCCGCGCCGCAGGTTATGTCGGCTGACTCATATAATTTGGCGGTACGATAGCGCAGGTAACCTTATTTTAGCGCCTGTGGATATATCGTCGGTTCCCATAAAAAACTGGGAACCGACCAATGGCCAAACGTGCCCTCGTCCTGGAAGATAGCCGCACTCAAGGGACCATCATCTCGAAGATGTTCCAGAAGGCGGGCTACGATGCCGTGTGGGTTGAGACCCCTGCGGCCGCCCACGAAGCCCTGAGGGCCGCACGGTTCGACGTGCTGGTTCTGGACGTCTTCATGGAAGGCCATAACACGCTGGACGAACTGCCGATCTATCGTGAGCTTTCGCGCGGCGCGCCGATTGCCATCATGACCGCCGGCCGTATCAATGATCCGGAATCGGGCGCCGACGCGCTCAACAAGGCCCGCCGTGGCCGCGTCACCTTTCTGCTGCCCAAGCCCTTCTACTTCGACGACGTCAAGCAGATCTGCGAAGACGTCGAGGCGTACTGGCAGTCGCATCCGCTTACCGCGATCGCGTCCTAGATCTTTACCCAGGGGCGGCCCAGCAGGATCGTGGCTGCGACGATGGTCAGGCCCGCCAGTCCATGCATGATCAGGTCCGGCAGGTCGCCTGTCGGCGGATGGCACAGCGCCAGCAGTCCCGCGGTCGCGCATGCCATGCCAAGCCCCGCAACGCCGAGTGTTCGTATCGGATAGAGTGTAGGCGTCTGCCTGAGGCTCAGGATTGTCACTACGATCATAGGCACGCTCACCGCCACCATGAAAATATAGCAGCCCCGTCCACTGCCGAGGTGGCCCCACGGATCGGCGGCATTGGCCACGCCGAGCAGGTTTGAGACCAGCCAGACGACGCCGGCGGCCACGAACCACGGCCAGGCGACCGGTTTGCGACCGGCGATCGTCAGGTTGAACGCGGACAGCATCCCCATCGCCCCCAGCATAAACGCCGCTATCAGCCCGGCCAGAGCCCACGCGGCGTCAGGCACCGTCCAGTTGGCGAATTTCCGACTCAGCCACAGGCCAATCACGGCACCGGCCGGCAGGGCCAGGGCAATCCACCAGGCCAGCCGGACCACAGGCGCGGGCGGGCGCTTCACAGGGTTAGCCGTCTGACTTAGGCTATCGATGAGCGCATCGTGATCATCCATGATCGCCGGCTCCGGTTCCAGAGCGATATGCCAAAAAGTGTAAGCGGTTTTTGGCTAAAATATCGCGACAAAGCAAAAACTTAGATCGGATTGATGTGTCCACTAAATCATTCCGATCTAAGGCGGGTGAGGGCGCGGTGCAGCAGAGACTTGACCGCGCCGACGGTCATGCGGCTTTTGGCGGCCGCATCGCTTAGGGTCATTTCACGCAAATGGACCATCTCGACCATTTCGCGCTGGCGGTCGGGAAGGCGGCTCAGGCGTTCCCTGATCTCCTGGGCTGTTCCGCTGTCGTCCAAGGGCGTCGCGTCGTCGGCATAGGCGTTGAAGGCGTCGTCGTCGTGAACCTCACGCGACCGGTTGCGCCCCCTCCGGCGTAAGGCATCGATCGCACGCGACGACGCAATTGCCGACACCCACGGCAGAATGGGCCGCGCCGGATCGTAGGTCGCCCGGACGCGGTGGATGGTCAAAAGCGTATCCTGCACCACATCTTCGACCAGCACAGGATCGTCCACCCTACGCCGCACGACCACGCGGATCAGTGGCACCATGGCCTTGAGCAGGCGGTTATAGGTCGCCTGATCGCCGTCCTGCGCACGCTGCATCCATGCCGGCCATTCGGCGGTGTTGGCCCTCTGTCCCGTCAAGACGCCTCTTCAAGAGCTTTAATCACAATATCCGGCGTCAGGACTTCGGGCAGCAGTTGCGGTGCGCCGCCATCGGCCGGATAGACCGCGTAGACCGGCATGCCGCCCCGCCCGTAGGTGGCCAGGA
This sequence comes from Asticcacaulis sp. P4_H10, assembly GCF_056400965.1. Lineage (NCBI taxonomy): Bacteria > Pseudomonadati > Pseudomonadota > Alphaproteobacteria > Caulobacterales > Caulobacteraceae > Asticcacaulis > Asticcacaulis sp. P4_H10. The sequence goes on from NZ_JBFUKH010000003.1 coordinate 6,558, forward strand.
TGTCTTCGATATCCGGATTGTAGTTGGTGGAATCGGCGATCATGTACAGGCTTCCGGTGCGCGCCATGGCTGCCTTAACCGCCGGGGTCGACAGCGTGGTGCGCTCATTGACCTGGCAGGTAATACACCACGACGCGGTAAAGTTCACGAAGATTACCCGGCCCTTGCCCTGATGGTCTTTCATGGCTTGCGGCGACCAGGCAATAGTCTCGGTGATCTTCGGCGCCTTGGCCTCAGCCGGTGCCGCGCCGGCGATACGGACCACCGGCACAACCACGACGGCGGCCAGGACGGTTGTGAGGGCGAACAAGGCGACTGACGTCTGGCCCATCAGCCGGCGGTGCTGCGCCATGCCATAGAGCCAGCCGGCCATGGCCAGGACCACGGCCGAGACGAACAAGGCCGCCAGCGCGTCGGGGCCTGCCTGTTGCGCCAGCACCCAGGCCAGCCACGCCGCCGCGCCAAACATCGGAAAGGCGAGGCCTTTCTTGAGCGTCTCCATCCACGCACCGGGCTTGGGCATGCGCCGCGCCAGGGCCGGAACAAAGGCGATAAGCGTAAACGGCGTGGCAAAGCCCACGGCCAAAGCCAGAAAGACACTGAGCGCGACCAAAGGCGGCTGGACCAAAGCGTAACCGACCGCCCCAGCCATGAAGGGCGCGGTGCACGGCGTGGCGACGACGATGGCCAAGGCCCCCGTCAATGCCGAACCGACCGGGCCGCTCTTGACCGACACGCTGCCACCCAGGGACTGGACAGACGCGCCGACCTCGAACAGGCCGGTCAGGTTGAGCGCAGACCCCAGCATAACCAGACACAGGATGGCGATGACGACCGGCGACTGGAGCTGAAAGCCCCAGCCGATGGCCGCCCCGCCGGCGCGCGCCGCGATCAGCACACCCGCGAGCGCGAGCATGGTCGCGACGACCCCGGCGGCAAAGGCCGCACCATCCGCCCGCGCCGCCGCAGGGCTGTCACCGTGCCGCAAAAGGCTGAGCGCCTTAAGCGAAATCACCGGAAAGACGCACGGCATCAGGTTGAGGATCACGCCGCCCACAAAGGCAGCGAACATGGCGGCAAGCATGGATCAGCCCTTCTTTGTTAGCCTTTTTTGGCTTTATAGGCGCGCACGGCTTCCATGGTCTTGGTGATGTGGGCTTCCGGGTTGCGGTCGGTATAGCTCAGCAGGATCTTACCCGATGGCGCGATGACGTACGAGGTGCGGTCGGAGATCTGCTTGCCTTCCATGGTCGACTGATACTGCGCGGCGACCTTGGCGCCCGGATCGGCGGCGACGGCGAACTTGTCTCGGCACTCGGTCTTAGAGAATTCGGCGACGCGCTCGACATTGCCCGCGGTCACGCCGACGACCGTCGCGCCCAGCTTGTTGAAGTCGTCATTGGCCTCGGCGAAAGCGTGCGACTCGACCGTGCAGCCTGCGGTAAAGGCGGCCGGGAAGAAGTAGAGCACGACCGGACCCTTTTTCAGCGCGGACTTCAGCGTGAAGGTCGTCGGCTTGCCGGCCAGAGCCGCCTGCAGCGTAAAATTGGGCGCCTTGGCGCCTTGAGGCAGGCCGGCCGAGGCCGAACCTGCGGCAACTACGAATGCGGCGGCTATCAGGGTGGTCAGGGTATGCTTGACGCTCATCATGGTTTGGCTCCGTCGGCTTCAGGAATCGGGCCGCTGGATTGCGGTCTTGATCCTGGGTTCGCTGACAGGCGTACAAAGGTTTCGCTCGCAGGTAAAATTTTTTCGTGCGTCAGATTTTCAGGCTGTAGTGGCCACGCGCATCGAGCACCACGTCCTTGAGGTCTCCTTTGATGCGCAGGCGCACCGCCGTGTTGGCCGGGCCGGTGACCTTAAGCGCGCGGACGCGTCCGTCGCGCCACGCCATGTCGAGGCTTAAGGCGCCGCGCGCCCGCACGCCCCTGATCTCGCCCGACGGCCAGGCCGAGGGCAGGGCAGGCAGCAGGCGGACTTCGCCGCCCCACGACTGGACGATCATCTCCAGAATGCCGGCGGCGCCACCGAAATTGCCGTCGATCTGGAATGGCGGGTGGGCGTCGAACATGTTGGGATAGGTGCGTTGCGGTCCCAGAAGCGCCTTGAGGATACCGTGGGCGCGTTCGGCGTCGCCCATGCGCGCCCACAGGCACAGCCGCCACGCTGTCCCCCAGCCGGTCGCCAGGTCGCCGCGATTGTCGAGCGTAACTCTTGCCGCCTTGATCAGTTCCGGCGTGTCGCGGACATTGGCCTGCGAACTGGGGTAGATTGCGTAAAGATGCGAGACATGGCGGTGGTGCTGTTCGGGCGCCTGCGCGTCCCAGTCTTCCAGCCACTCCTGGAACTGGCCGCCTTCGCCGATGCGATCGGGCGCGATCCGGGCGCGTGTCGCGGCGATTTGCGCCAGCAGTTCCGCGTCCTGTCCCATAAGCTTCCCAGCCGCCACTGTGTGATCGAACAGGTCGCGGACGATCTGGCGGTCCATGGCCGGGCCGATGGCGACGGACGAGCCGAACGGATGCTGGTTTTCCGGTGAGACCGACGGCGACGTGACCAGGCCGCGCCCCTTGACGTCCTCGACCAGGGTATCGAGGAAGAACAGCGATGCCCCCTTCATCGCAGGATAAAGACGCGCCAGCACCTTTTCATCGCGCGTATAGTCGTAGTGGTCCCACAGGGTGTTGCACAGCCACGCGCCGCCGCATGGCCAAAGTCCCCACATCGGCCCGTCGATCGGGGCGGTCGCCCGCCACAGGTCGGTATTGTGGTGCGTCACCCACCCGCGCGCGCCGTACATGACCTGGGCCGTCCGGATGCCCGTGACCGACAGCTCCTCGACCATGCGCAGCAAGGGCTCGACGCAGGCGCTCAGGCCCGCCGGATCAGCCGGCCAGTAGTTCATCTCGGTATTGATATTGACCGTGTACTTGCTCTGCCACGGCGGATTGGTGCCTTCGTTCCAAATACCCTGGAGGTTGGCGGGCTGCGTTCCCGGCCGCGAACAGGCGATCAGCAGATAGCGCGCATAGGCGAAATAGAGCGCCGCCAGCGCCGGATCGGCCGAGGTCTCGGCTGCGGCGATGCGGCTGTCGGTGGTCTTGCTGCCAGCGCCTTGGCCGCCGAGATCGAGCGACATCGCACCATAAAGCTTCTGATGGTCGGCAATATGGGCGCGTTTCAGCGCGGCATAAGGTTCAAAGGCGGCTGCATTGCTCTGGGCGCGCACCCTGGCGATGGGATCGCCCGAGACATCGTCATAGCGGACAAAGCTTGTCGCCGCCGCGATCAGCAGCGTGATCTGGGTGGCGCCGTTGACCCTCATCCGGCCGTTTTCGATCGTCACCTGGCCGTCCGACACTGCCTTGACGCGCATGGCATAGGTCAGCTTGCCTGGCGTATCCGGCCCGTCCTCGTTGCGGCCGGTGAACAGGATGGCGCCGTCGCCGTCTGCGACGCCTGCGCGACCTTCGACGGCTTCCGTATGAAGCCAGTCGATCGCGCTGTTTTCGACCAGCTTGGTCGCCGAGCCCGTATAGGCCGGCGAGGTATATTCCGCCTGTCGCGGCGCCCGCCAGTCGAGCCCGAAATCGAGCCCGCCCTTTGGCGCTTCCAGCCGCAGGACCGTAACCTGGGCTGGCGCTGACACGAAGGCTTCGCGCAACGCCGGCCCGCGCGCCGTCTTGAAGCGCGTCGCCGTGATCGCGGTCCTGAGATCCAGTTCGCGCGTGTAGGCTGATGGCGTCTCCGCACCATCGAAGCTCAGCAGCAGGTCGCCGAGCGTCCCATAGGACATCTGCCACAGCGGCTTTGCCATGACCCTGGCGCTGGCCAGCTCGGTCGCTTCCTTGAATTTTCCAGCCTCAAGCAGGCGGCGAACTTCGGGGATGGCGGCCCTGGCGTCCGGATTTACGGGATCATATGGCCCGCCGGCCCACAGCGTGTCTTCGTTGAGTTGCAACCGCTCCTGGGCGACACGGCCGAACACCATGGCCCCCAGCCGGCCATTGCCGACGGGCAGGGCTTCGTCCCACATTGCGGCGGGACGCATGTACCACAGGCGCTCAGTCTTGCCGGACGCGGCGCGCGCCTCCAAGGGCAGGCCGGAGGCAGCCACCAGGGCCGCGGCGGCGGCCATTACATCGCGGCGGTTCAGGTGTGTCATGGTGTAGATCCGTTCCAGAGCGATGTGCCAAAAAGTGTGTAGCGGTTTTTGGCAAGATATCGCGTCAAAACAAAAGTCTAAAGCGTGGCGATGGCCTTCAGCACCTTGCCGCGTTCGGCCATCAGGACGGGGAGGTGGGCCGGCGCGTCCCACAGATCGAAGCTGTGGGTGTGCAGGGCGGCCGTCGGGATGTCGCCTGAGCGAATGGCGGCGATGACGCGCTCGAAATCCTCACGCGTGGCGTTGCGGCTGCCGATCAGCTGCATTTCGCGCTTGTGGAATTCCGGGTCGGCAAAGCTGATCGTGTCCTTGACCACGCTGACCAGCACATAGCGGCCACCGTGCGCCACGAAGGCAAAGCCGCCTTCGATGGCCTTGGCGCTGCCCGTGCAGTCGAAGACCGCGTCGAAGAATTCGCCGTCCGTCCGCGCCGACAGCGCATCGCGTAAGGTCTCATCGACGCGCACGAGCGCGGCCGTGACCGTAGCCCGCGCATGATCGAGCCGTTCGTCGCTGGTGTCGATCAGCGTCACCTCGGCGCCGTCTGCTGCGGCGAACAGCGCCACGGCGATCCCGATCGGCCCCGCGCCGGTGACCAGCACGCGCTCACCCCTGGTCAGGGCCGCCCGGCGTACGGCGTGCGCGCCGATCGACAGGAACTCGACCATGGCCGCCTGGTCGGGGCTGAGGCCGTCGACAGCGATAACGGCAGCGGCGGGCACGCACAGGAATTCGGTCATGCCGCCGTCGGCATGAACGCCCAGGACGCGGATATCGACGCAGCAATTGGGCTTGGCTTTCCGGCAGGCGATACACGTCCCGCATGGCAGATAGGGGTTGAGCGTTACCAGCTGACCCGTCGCAAACTCCGAATCTGCATCGGCTTCGACCACCGTGCCGGCCAGCTCGTGGCCCATGACGCGCGGATAGGTGAGGAAGGGCTGGGTGCCCGTGAAGATATGATAGTCCGTGCCGCAAAAACCGACGCGGCGGATGTGAACCATCACCTCGCCCGGTTGGCGCTTTGGTATCTCCCGGACGACTACGCCCAGATTATGCGGCGCTTCACAGACCAAAGCCTTCATTCTGCACTCCTGTTTTTGTATGCGGAAATTACTTTCTTATTTAAAAACAGCAAGCAATTTTTCATGCTCTTTTCATTTTGCCGTTCAACGCCTACAGAAAGGATATGGCAGACAGCGACACGTCCCCCGATTCCAAAGCGGCCTACGCCGCTCCCGCGCTCGAAAAGGGCTTCAATGTTATCGAGCTTCTGGCGACGGCGCCGGGCGGTCTGACCCTGTCGGAAATCGCCACGCGCCTCGGCTACAAGTCGATGAGCGAGATCTTCCGCGTGGTCGTCGTCATGGAGCGGCGCGGCTGGCTCTACAAGGACCCCGGCACCGACCGCTACACGGTCACCCACCATGTACTTGAGATCGTCATCCGGGCCATTCCGTCGCACGACCTGATGCTGGTGGCGACGCCGCTGATGCTGGAACTGACCCAGGCGATCGAACAGGCCTGCCACCTGGTCGTGCTGAACGGCAACAAGGGCCTGGTCATCTCACGGCAGGAAAGCCCGGGGCCAACGGGCTTTGCCGTCAAGCGCGGCGTGGAAATCGACGCCGTCCATACCGCTTCGGGCCACACCCTGATGGCCTTTTCACACCCGGATGTCGTGACGCGCGTGCTGAAGGCGCACGGTACACTGAAAAAGGACGAGGCCAGGCGCATCGACCAGGTCCGCGCCCAGGGCTATGAGATGATGCCCAGCATCCGCACCCACGGCGTGACGGACATGTCGTGTCCGCTTTTCGGTCTGGATGGCTACGCGGTCGGCGTCCTGACCGTGCCGTTCCTCGAACTGATCGACGGCACGCAAAAGGTCTCGGCGGAAGAGGCGCTGGGAATTCTCCAGGACTTTGCCGGGCGCATTTCGCAAGGCATAGGCGGGCACCGGAACCCGGCCTAGGAGGCCGCGGGCGCGACCTGTTCCATCAGGGCCAGCGGCCGGCCTTCATTGTCGTTGAAAAAGGCCATCCATTCCTCGACGCCATTGTCGTGGCGATGGATCATGTGCGCCGCATTGATGAAGATGACGCCCCGGCTTTCGAGCTCCTTCTGCGTGGCATGGATATCGGTCACGGTGATGTAGAGGAGGGACTGGCCCTTGTCCTCGGCCGGCGACAGCAGAAGCCGCGTGCCGCCGCAATCGAAAAAAGCCATGTCGCCGAAGGAGTAGAGGTGGGTAAGCCCCAGCACGTCGGCATACCATGTCCGGGCAGCGGCTATATCCCTGACGGTGCGGGCGATCTGTCCGACGGGGCCTAAAGTCATGTCTGTCTCCGTCTTGCGGCTGTGGATGGCGCTTTTCTGCGCCGTGCCGTCCCAGCGCCTGAGCTGTGTGCGGCGGCTGAGGCCCAGCTTGGTGAGCGCATTGCTGACGTGGTACTTGACGGCGTCGAGGCTGATGCCGCGCCGTTCGGCAATATCGCGATTGGTCAGCCCGTGGCGCACGGCCTCCACGACCTGCCATTCGGCCGGCGTCAGAATGTCTGGATCGGCGGGCCTGCCCCGGGGTTTGGGAGTGGTCATTCGGGGAGGCTATCACGGGGAGGGGCGATTTTCCCTACCCGTTTAGGCAGCTTTAGTGATGACGTCTTTGGTCTAATACGAGTTGTTCGCCATCACTTGTGCAGTAGGGGTGGGGGTGATTTGGCTGGTAATATTAGAATTACTGTTAGAGATTATCATATTCCCCGTAATGTTGAAGGCGGGAAGGGGCGTTTGTAGCAGTAATCCTCCTCCTCCAGAAGTGTTGCCATTGTTCGTAATGTCGCAGGCTACCAATACGAGTGTAAGATCATCACCTTGGCCAGTTACCATCCCCCAAGGAGCGGTGGCAGAGCTATAGCGGATACCGTTTCGGGCGAATTGGCACCCAACGGCAGACAGATGTCCGCCTTGGTGGTACACACCGTGACTTAAATTGTCACTTGCTATGAAGCCGTTTAACAGAAATTTGGCACCAGGATGTTGACCTGATTTGATATGGATGCCCACGTTTCCGTTCCCGTTGGACCAGCCGCCAGTTCCGTTAAAGGTCGAGCATGAGTTTGCCTCAAATAAGTATCCATTTCCAGAATTACTGTCGACACAAAACCCGGTGTAGCTGAATATTTCACGATTGATGATCGAATTTGCCGAGGTGTTTACGATTACCCCATTTGCAGCCGACGCCTGTGCGCCGCCTGAGACCAAGTAGACGCCTCCCGCGTCTCCGGCGATATGGATGCCGTTCGATCCAGAATCACTAACGAGAGTATGTCCATCAATAACGAGTTCCGCCTTCCAATCACCGCTCCCGTTAATAAGGATACCCTCGCCGGAATTGTGGAAAAACAGACAGTCACGAATTACGCACTCATTGAAACCATCAAAGTGAACACCGCCTGCCAGCCTGACAATGTCATCTTCAGGACGTCCGGCCTTGATATTCTGCATGGAGCATCGGGCAGCCCTTTTCCAAACAATCGCAAAGCCTGAACCGACGTTGGCAGTCGCGTAGATAGAAAAGTCGCGCAGGTGCACATTTTGGAACTGAGTTACGCCATTTCCGATGGTGATGAGGTTCTTGCCAGTGTCTGAACTGACAAGCCTCGTCGAGCCTGCACCACGGATAATGACATTCGATCCGCCAATGGTCAGGTTCATAAAAGGTAAATCACCAGGAGGCAGGATTAACTCCGCTCCCAAGCTGACAGCTGCGTCAATTGCATTTTGTAGACGGGTGTTGTTGTCTGCAGGGGTGTTCGTTGTGTTGACGCCAAAGTCAGCCGCATGGAGAGTGTCTTCCAGGCGCGCTTCCAAATTTCGTGTGATGGCGCCTGCCCAGGACGGAGTGTAGGCAACGGTGATCGTAGGTAATGCCATTTCATATTTCCTTGGGCAGTTCAGATTCGCTGAATCTAGCATCCTCGAGATGTGATATGCCGTCAACTTTGGATTGAATTCATATTTGCGCCGGCCCAAGGAAAATTGTTATAGTTTCTTTTTGATCAGCTTCGTCAAAGCTGACTCCTAACCGCAGTTGAAGCGCGCCTCACGATATGAATTGATGCGCAGCCTGTCCGCCGCCTCTGCTGTATGCACAGACTGGCTCCGTTGGCTGTTACGCTCTGGCGAAGCGTGCTGACCGCGCAGGGCCTGCGTAATCTGCCAGGCCGATTGTGAAAGTTCGGCGCGGCAGGCCATGAGATCGTCGCTGCCGGGGTGGTGCAGGTACAACAGCGAAAGCGCGAACACCTTGTCCGTTGGCAGTGTCACGGGGCTGGATATTTCGGTCAGGCAGTCCATATGGCGGTGCCTGCGCTCGGCTTGACCCAAAAGGCCTGCCCGGTTGGCGTCCTTCACGAATTGCGCAAGCTTTGGCTGGTCTTCGGTTTCCGTGAGCCGGTTCAGCCAGCCGTCCTTGCCCGCTTTAGGCTGAAAGCCGAAATGGACCTGGCCGGCAGCCGTGTCGATAAGCGGCTGACGCATGCCGATGCGCACATCCAGTCCGAACTCCCCCAACCATGGCTGGACGGCGATCACGACGACGACGGTGTCGTCGGCGGCGCTCAGATAACAGGTCCGCCGGGTCACCCGGGCCAGACGTTCCATTTCCGGCGCGGTAACCGCCAGCAGGCCGCGCAGCTCAGGGCGATCAAGCGCGAGGCCAAACGCCTTGGGCGTCATCACGTAGCCCTTGTCTTGCATCTGCACATAGCCGCGTCCGCTAAGGACGAGGACCATGCGGTAGATCTGCGACACGGTCCGGTCCATTTGCTCCGCAAGTTGCACGGTGGAAAGGGGCGTGGCGCTTGCTGCCAGATGCTCAAGGATATCCAGTCCCTTCTGGAGGGCGGGTGCAGTGTAGTTCGTCAGCGTACCAATTCCCCGGCGGTTTCAGACGTTTGCTTTTACGGGGTATTGTACGGCGGTTTGTGAGGGCGGCCTAACTGTCTGACAATTCGAAGGAAAGTGGCGGTTGCGCGCGTGCAGTGTCCGCAAACCTGTTCGATCTGACCGGAATCGGACGCTTTTTTGCCCTGTGCTCAGCGCTTCTTGGCGGACACGGGCTCGGGCTGGGGACGGGTGAAGACCCAGTCGCCGTCTTTCGACAGGTCGGCGCGGAAGCTGTAGCCTTCGGTGTTGAAGTCCTTCAGGCCGTCGGCGCGATCGATGCGATGGTCGATCATGTAGCGCGCCATCAGGCCGCGTGCCTTCTTGGCGAAGAAGGAGACGATTTTGGCTTCGTTGCCCTTGATCTCGAGGAAGCGCGGGCTGACGATCTTGAGTTTCAGGGCGGGCGTCAGGGCCGCGCGTGAATATTCGGTGCTGGCCAGGTTGACCAGGGTGTCGGTGGCGGCGTCCCTGGCCTCAATCACAAGGCTTTTGGCGATCGCATCGCCCCAGAACTGATAAAGTGAATTGGCGCGGCCGACCTTGAGGCTTGAGCCCATTTCGAGGCGATAGGGGCGGATGGCGTCGAGCGGCTTCAGCACGCCATAAAGCCCGGACAGGATGCGCAAATGATCCTGCGCCCAGGCGATGCCGTCCGCGTCCAGGGTGCGCGCCTGAAGGCCGGTATAGACGTCGCCGTCGAACATGAAGACGGCGGACATCGGCGCCTGGTCCTCAAAGCCCTGGAAGCGGCCGTGGTTCAGTTCACTCAAGGCCTTTGAAATGTCCATCAGTTCGGCGATGGCCCTGGGCTTCAGCTTCTTGAGCGCCTTGACGAGCTTTTCGGTCTCGGCCGGGAAGCGCGGCTCGGTCGCGCTCGTTTCGATGTCCGGAACGGTGAGGTCTAGCGACTTGGCGGGCGAGATCAGGGCAAGCATAGGGTGTCTCAGGTATTTTTCGGGGAGGGTTGATTGCCTTCCTCATAAGGGAGTTTGGAGGCGCAGCGCAACCCGGACACTTGTAACATCTGTAAGCTTTTCAACTTTCATGACTTTTTGCGATTGTGACAGTTCTGTTTACCTTGGCATAACAGCTTTATGCTAAATTACCCGCACTGTCATTTAGGGGGACACGATGTCTAAAGGCACGGTTCTGGTACTCGAGGACAGCCGCGTTCAGGCCCAATTGATTTCACGCATGCTGACCAGCCACGACTGGTCGGCCGTGTTGAGCTTTGACCACAAGACCGCCTTTGCCCAGCTCAAGGTCAACCGCGTCGACCTCATGCTGCTGGACGTCTATGTCGAAGGCGGCAATACCCTGATGCATTTGCCTGAGGTCCGGGAACTGGCGCGCAATGTGCCTATCGCCATCATGACCGCCGGCGGGGCAGGGGGGTATGCGCTCAACGACACGCTTAATGCCGCCCGCCAGGCTCAGGCAGACTTCGTTTTGCCCAAGCCGTTTTCGCCGGAGCAACTGGGCGTCATCCTCGACGAAGCCGCCAAGATGCGACGCGCGCCGGTGCCGCCGAAACATATCCTGGTCGTCGATGACTGCCGCGTCGTGCGCAAGCTGACGACCATGGCCCTGGCGGAAAAGGGCTACCGTATTTCCGAGGCGCGCTCGATGGAAGAGGCGTTCGAACGGATCGACATCGCTCACGTCGACGTCGTCATCACCGATATCTTCATGCCCGGCATGGGCGGGATCGAAGGCATCGCCATCATCAAGGCGACCTGGCCCGAAGTGTCGATCGTCGCCATGTCGGCCGGCTCTGAACACCGGGTCGAAAGCACGCAGGTCCTGTCGGCTGCCAGGCATATCGGCGCGCATGCCTTGCTGCCTAAGCCATTCACCGCAACGGACCTGACCTATCTCGTTGAGGCTGTGCTGAGCGAAAAGTCGCTGGCGGCGTAGGTGTACAAGTCCACATAACGCCGTTTCCGCCTTGTTAATCACTCCCAATTTACACTTATGTCAAAATAGCTCTGGCAACCGGCCTCGGGAGAGCATTGATGAGTAGGGGTAGCGTACTTGTCCTGGATGCCCATGGCGGCCAGGCGCAATACATTTCAAAGATGCTGGAGAAGGAAAAATGGTCCGCCATTCTCGCCTTCGACCAGAAGATGGCGCTGTCGATGATGCGCGCCACGAAGTTCCATCTGTTGATGTTCGAGGCCTATATCGGCGCGGACTCGACGTTCAAGATCATGGATCAGATCCGCGAACGCGCACCGGCGACGCCGCTGGCCATCATGGCCGACAGTCAGTATGGCCGCCAGGGCGTGCAGCAGACCTTTGACCAGGCGCGTGCCATGGGCGCGGAATTCATCATGCCCAAGCCGTTTTCGCCCGAGCGGCTGAAGACCCTGCTTAACGACACCAACAAGTATCACCGCGATCGCAAGGGCAAGAAGCACCTGCTGGTCGTCGAGGACAATGCCAACCTGCGGACCCTGATCTCGACCGTGCTGGGTGAGATGGGTTATCAGATCTCGGTCGCCGAGACGATGGAGCAGGCCTTTGCCAAGACCAATCTGGATATGGTCGATGTGGTGATCGCCGACATCTTCATGCCAGGCATGGGCGGGATCGAAGGCATCATGAAGATCCGCGGCGAGTGGCCGCACATCAACATCATCGCCATGTCGGCCGGGATCGAAAACAAGGTCGATCCCCGGCAGGTCCTGGCGGCGTCGAAGCACGTCGGCGCGGTCGAGCAGTTGCCCAAGCCGTTCGACATGATGGAACTGATCCACCTGGTCGCCAAGGTGCTGGGGAAGGCGGAAGTTCCGGTGGAAGACGCACCGGCAGCCGTGAAGGCGGGATAAAGAAGAGACCCCACCATCATCTGCTCGCAGATGGTCCTCCTCCCCACATTGTGGGGAGGAGAAAAGACCTTACGACAGCACCACGATGACGACGCGGCGGTTGGCGGCGCGGCCGGTAGAATTACTGTTGCTGGCGACTGGCTGTTCGGAACCATACGAGATCGACGCCATGCGGTTCAGCGCCACGCCCTGGCTGTTGAGGAAGCGGCGGACGCTGTCGGCCCGTTCGGCGCCCAGGCGGTAATTGACGGCATCGGTGCCGGTCGAGTCCGTATAGCCCTGGATTTCGAGATAGACGTTGCGGTTGTCGTTCTTGAGGCGGGTGGCCAGCTCGGCCAGCGTTGCCTTGCCCTGTTCGGACAGGGTGGCCTTTTCGGTGTCGAACTTGATGCTGTCATCGCTGAGCACAACCGAATAGACGAACTTGCCTTCGGCCAGCTTGCCGGCGGCGGTGGCGCGATTGAGCGCTTCCTGCGTTGTCTGGTCGAGCTGGGTCAGATGCTGGTCGTGCTGATCGACGCGGCCGTTCACGACACCGACCTTTTCATCGACATATTTGTGGCTGGCGCAAGCCGAAACCGTGAGCATCAGGGGAAGCGCGAGCAGCAGAGCACCGGTTTTAAACGTTTTCATCGAGAGCCTTTTCAACAAGGAGTCGCCCATTACCTAGCCTTGTTGATTCACTGTAATCGGCAAATAAGGTCCGAAAAATGGCGCTTTGCGCCGCGAAGCGGCCGGTTTCGGCGCACAAAAGTGGCAAATACATAAATTTCTGATGTCGTTTTACGGAAGCGCGATCCTCAGGCATCTAATAGATCAGGAGCATGTCTATGGAATCGGCGCCGGACCATATTATCCGCTGGGTGGGAGCAAACATCCTGCCGCACGAAGCGGATCTGCGCGTCTGGTTGCGGCGCGCACGGCTGGGGCGTGAGGACGTCGAGGACATTGTTCAGGAAGCCTATTGCAAGGTCGCGGAGCTGAGCAGCGTCGATCATATCCTGTCGCCGCGCGCCTATTTCTTCACGGTCGCCAAGAATATCGCCTTCATGCGCATCCGCCGCGCCCGCATCGTCCGCATCGATACGGTGGACGAGATCGACCGCCTCGATGTCATGAGCGACGCGCCGTCGCCGGAACGCGAAACCGCGGCCCGCTACGAACTGGCGCGCGTCATGCGGCTGATCGCAGCCTTGCCGTCGCGGTGCCGCCAGGTGTTCGAGATGCGCAAGGTCCAGGGGCTGCCGCAGAAGGAAATCGCACGGGTGCTGGGCCTGAGCGAAACCACAGTTGAAAATGAAGCCGCGAAAGGTCTGCGGCTGATCATGCGGTCCATGGCCTCCGAAGATCAGGGGCACAGGTCGCAAAAGGAGTTGAAGCGTGACGCCGCCCGAAACCAGTGAAGAGATAGAGGTGGCCGCCAGCCTTTGGGCTGTCCGGGATCGCCCCTTGAGCGCCGAGGACGAGGCGCGTCTGCGCGACTGGCTGGCCGGCGATCCACGCCGGCGCGGGGCGCTGTTGCGCGCCCAGGCAGGGTGGTCATCGCTGTCGCGCGCCAAGGCGCTTGGCCCGTCGCGGAGCTGGCAAGGTATCCAACTGAGCACCCTGTCGCGCCGCAAGGTTCTGACCGGCGGCGGCATAGCGGCCGGACTGATGGCGGCGTCTGCGGCAGGGATGTTCGTCGCCCTGCGTGGCGAAGAGACCGCGACCCGGACCGGCGAAATCCGCCGCCTGCCGATGAGTGACGGCTCGATCGCGGCCATCAACACCCAAAGCGCCATCCGCGTCGCCATGACCGAGACCCAGCGCAATGTCGAACTGGTCAAGGGCGAGGTCTGGTTCAAGGTCGCCAAGAACCCTGAGCGGCCATTTGTGGTGGCGGCGGGCGATGCACGCGTCCAGGCTGTCGGCACGGCTTTTTCGGTTCGCCGCCGCGACGATGGCGCCGAAGTCCTGGTCACCGAAGGCACGGTCAAGGCGTGGCTCAATGGCGCTGACCGCCCGGCCGTCATCCTCAAGGCCGGTGACCGGACCTTTATCGGTGCGTCGGAACCTGCCGTCGATCACGCGCCTGACGTCATCGACAACGCACTGGCGTGGCGTGAAGGCAAGATCGCCCTGGCCGGCAAGACCCTGGCAGACGTGGCCTCCGATTATAACCGCTATAACCGGACGCAGATCGTCATCAAGGATGCGAGCTTAAGTGGCGAACGCCTGTTCGGGCGTTTCAGCACGGATGATCCGGAAGGCTTTTCGAACGCCGTGGCGCAGGCTTTCAATGCGGAAGTGACGCGCACGGACACGACAATCTACATCGGTGTCAAAAAAATTAACGATGTGTCTACGGAAGCCGCGACCTCGGGCATCCAACACTAAGAGAGGCGAATAACGCCCTCAATAATAAGGCGCCCAAAAAGGCGCCAGCACAAACAGGAGGAACTTCATGACGAACGCACGCATGCTTTCCGGACATCTTTTGTTGGCAGGAACCACCCTGCTGATGGTCTCCGCCATGCCGACCTTTGCGCAAGCTCAGGTCAAGACGTTCAATGTCCCGGCCCAGGCTGCCCAGAAGGGCATCCAGCAGTTCGCCGACCAGGCCGACCTGCAACTGGTCGCGCCCGAAAAGCTGGTCGCGGGCCAGCGCACCTCGGCGGTGCAGGGCACCATGCCGGTGCGCGAAGGCTTGTCACGCCTGCTGAACGGCACCAATATGACACCGGTCACCCAGTCGAACGGCGTCGTCGTCCTGGCCTCCGTGCAAGGTGCGCAGGCCGCTCAGATCATCCCGACCAGCGCGGCCCTGCCGACCGGTGACACCGCTGCCGCCGCACCCGTCGAGTCCGAAGAGGTCGTCGTAAAGGGCATTCGCGGCTCGCTCAACAAGGCGCGTTCCATCAAGCGCAAGGCCGCCAACACGATCGAAAGCATCGTCGCTGAAGACATCGGCAAGATGCCGGACCTCAACCTGGCCGAATCCATCCAGCGCGTGCCGGGCGTCGCCATGACGCGCGAAGGCGGGGAGGGGCGCAACATCACCCTGCGCGGCTTCGGGCCCGACTTTACCCGCACCACTTTGAACGGCATGGAGGTTCCGGCCAGTTCCGACGGTCTCGACACCGGCGGCGTGACGCTGAATGCCGGGCGCGCCTTCGACTTCCACCTGTTTGCATCCGAACTGTTCAACCGCATCGACATCGAAAAGACGCAGAAGGCCTCGACCGAGGAGGGCGGCATCGCCGGTACGGTCGGTCTCTATTCGGCGCGTCCGTTCGACTTTCGCGATGACTTTACGCTGACGGCCTCGGCCCAGGCCAATTACAATTCGCTGACCGAAAAGGCCGATCCGCGTTTCGCCTTTCTTGTCAGCAAGAAGTTCATGGACGGCAAGCTGGGGGCTTTGTTCTCGGCGGCGGTGTCCAACCGGACCGTCCATCAGGAAGGCTATTCCAGCGTGCGCTGGACGTCGCCCTTTGCCAATGGCGACTCGTGGGCCGACACCAACCCGACCGTCACCGGCACGCCGTCGAATGCGTGCGGCGCCACCGATCCGCTCGATTGCCTGTGGGCGCCGCGCCTGCCGCGCGCCGACTTCTTCGGCAACGACCAGAAGCGCGTCGGCCTGACGGGATCCTTCCAGTACAAGCCTTCGGACAATGCGGTCATTACGCTCGACCTGCTGCATTCGGAGCTGACCAATGACCGCTTCAGCTATAACTCCATGGAGTGGCTGCTGACCCACGGCACGGCCGGCAACTATACCGGCCAGACGCCGGTGTCATTCACGGTCGGCGCCGATGGCAAGACGCTTGTGGCCGCAAGCTTCAACGACGTGACGTCGTGGTACGAAAGCCGCCATCAGGAGTCGAAGTCGGCCTTCGACCAGGTTGTGCTGTCGGGCAAGTTCCAGGTCACTGACCGCCTGGCGCTTGACGCCATGATCGGCCAGGCGACGGACGACGCCGACCGTACGGAACTGCGCTTCTATTACCGCTCGGTGCCGCATGCCTATGCGTATGACTACCGCGGCAACGCATATGTTCCGGAGGTCTCTTTCGGCAGCTATGATCCGAATGTCGCCGCCAATTACGTCAATGCGCTGACGGCGGCCAACCGCATCAATAACGTCAAGAAGGAGAATCTGACGTCGAAGTTCGACGCCGTTTATGAGGCTGACGGCTTCGATATCCGCGCCGGTCTGAACTATAACGACCGCACGGTGCAGTATTCCGAAGGCCAGGGCGCGGCCCCCAGCTTCAATCCGTCGGCCTATACGATGGCCTTCCCGATCGATAATTTCGGCAAGGGACTGGATGGCACCCTGCAAAAGTTCCGCGTTGCCGATTTCGACGCGATCGCGGCTGCCGGCATAGTGACGCCGGGCTATACCAACACTCCCGGCGCCGGCTGGAAGGTCGGGGAAGAGACGATCGGTGCCTATGCTGAAATGAATGGCGAATACGACATTGTCGGCATGCGCCTGAGGACTAATACCGGCCTGCGCTTCGTCCGCACCAATGTGACGTCGGCGGCGGTGATTTCAGGCACACCGGTCGAAACGAAGGTGTCGTACGACAACTACCTGCCGTCGATCAACCTGGCACTCGATGTCCGTTCCGACCTGGTCGTGCGCGCCGCCTATGGCCGCAGCATGACGCGCCCGGGCCTCTCGACACTGAATATCGCCGGGCCGGTGTTTGGCTATACGACACGGACGGTCGGTAATGTCGGCAATCCGGAACTGAAGCCGTACGAGTCGAACGACGTCGATCTGAGCGTTGAATGGTATTTCGGCAAGGAAGGCCTGCTGTCGCTTGCGGTGTTCAACAAGGACATCGTCCGGTCGCTGAAGACCGATGTCGTCACCAAGATGATCGACCCGTCCTTCTGGCCGGCCATCTATGCCGACCCGCAATACGATGTGTCGTACAATTCCGACCCGTCGAAAGTGCCCTATACCTTTACCATCCCGGTCAATAGCGACGACGGCAACAGCGTCAAGGGCTTCGAGCTGACCTATAACCAGCCGCTGACCTTCCTGCCGGGCCTGTGGTCGAACCTGGGTGTCGCGTCGAACTACACGCACGTCGAAGCGAAGGACTCGACCGGACTGTCGCCCAACTCGTACAACTTCACGCTCTACTATGACACGGAGCAACTGGGCGCGCGGGTGTCGGTCAACAAGCGCGACGACTACCTCATCAGTGAGCCCGGCGGCAACGGCCACATCCAGGAGCGCAAGTACGGCCCGACCCACGTCGACTTCGCGTCCTTCTACAAGATCAACGACAACCTGACTCTGACGCTGGAAGGGATCAACATCACCGATGAAGTCGAGCGCATCTACGGCACCGGCGATACGGGGATGATGGACCTGACCCGCGAATACACCCATACCGGCAGCCAGTGGGTTGTGGGTGTCAGGTACAGGTACTAGGCTGAAAGAATACGAAGGCGCACGTTCTTCACCTCTCCCCTTTTAAGGGGAGAGGACGAGAGCCGAGCGAGGCGAAGGCGATCGGGTGAGGGGTCTTTTGACGCCCCGAGCGCGCTGAACTGCCAGTTACCCCTCACCCCAACCCTCTCCCCTCAGGTGGGGAGAGGGGGTTTTAAGCGGGGAGAGGGGATTACGTTGGGAGCACGGACTTAATGTATAAGCTCATTTTGACAGCCGCCTTGATGTTGGCCGCAGGCCCTACCTTCGCCGCCGACCTGCGCCAGATCGACGACGGCTACACCATCTCCCAGCGCTTCGACGGCTATAAGGACAAATACCCCGGCATTGCATGGCCCGCAGTCGAACCGCAAACCGGCCAGAAAATCCTCTTCGACCAGCGCTACAAGAAGGACGCGGAGCGCGAACTGCACGCCGATGTCTTCCTGCCGGCAAAGCCCAACGGCCAGGGGATTGTCCTCGTCCACGGCGGCGGCTGGCGCTCCGGTGACAAGTCGCACTTCTACGCCTTAGCCAACCGCCTGACCCAGCGCGGTTACACCGTCATCCTGCCGGAATTCCGTTTGTCGGCTGAAGGCGCCTATCCAAAAGGCCTGATCGACGTCAACGACGCCATCGCGTGGGCCAAGGGCCACGCCAAAGACTTCGGCATCGGCAAACTGGCGCTCGGTGGCGCGTCGTCGGGCGGACAGATGGCGGTACTGCTGGCCTATACGGCCGACACCGGCCTGTTCAAGCAACCCGGAAGCGACACAAGCGTCAATGCCGTGATCGACCTCGACGGCGTGCTCGATTTCACCGACCCCGAGGCATTGAAATTCGAAAATGCCAAGGGCGACGCCTCGGCGGCCGGGCTGTGGCTGGGCGGATCCTTCGAAAAAGCCGGCGACACCTGGCATGAAGCCAGCGCTGCCAGCCACGTCAGCGCGAAATCCCCGCCGACCCTGGTCATCTCCAGCGGCCTGATGCGCTTTACGGTCGGGCGCAAGAAGGTCGAAGCCGCGCTCGATCGCTTCGGCATCGCCCATGACTATCTCGAATTTGCTAATGCGCCGCACGATGTTTGGCTGTTCGATCCCTGGCAGACGCAGATCGTCGACAAGATGGACAGCTTTCTTAAGGCCGTAAAATGAAGCTTTATCTCCTTGCCCTGCTGGCCATGACCGGCTGCG
Source organism: Asticcacaulis sp. P4_H10 (assembly GCF_056400965.1). Lineage (NCBI taxonomy): Bacteria > Pseudomonadati > Pseudomonadota > Alphaproteobacteria > Caulobacterales > Caulobacteraceae > Asticcacaulis > Asticcacaulis sp. P4_H10. The sequence continues at coordinate 25,131 of NZ_JBFUKH010000003.1, forward strand.
CGTCGTTGCCGGACTCAGGCACGCACTACGCCGTCAAAAGCGACTGTGGGGGCCAGACCCGTTGCTTCGCCACCATCCAGCAGGCCGTCAACGCCGCAGGTAAAGATATGTCGGGTCAATGGCTCACCATCGATGTCGCGGCAGGCAACTACTATGAAAAGGTCACAGTCACCCGCCCCAAACTGACCTTGCGCGGCCAGGGCGCGGCAAGGACGCGGCTGCATTTCGATGCCGTGGCACAGACCGCCGGCAAGTACCATCGCAATAACTGGGGCACGCCCGGTTCAGCCACTCTGACCATCGATGCCGAAGACGTCACGGTCGAAGGGCTGACGGTTGAAAACACCTTCGACTATTTGGCCAACGACGCACTGCCTGATGGCGACCCGAAGAAGATCGGCAACAGCCAGGGCGTAACGCTTTTGCTCGATATCCACAGCGACCGCGTCAAGGTGCTGAAGTCCGTGCTGGCCGGCAATCAGGACACCCTGTTTGCCAACTGCAAGCGCGTCTTCATCGCCGACAGCACCATTTCGGGCAATATCGACTTCATCTTCGGCAACGGCCAGGTGCTGATCGAAGACAGCGAAATCATCACGCGCAATCGCGCTGCCCCTTTGGCGCCCGGCGAGTTCCATTCGTTTATCACCGCACCGTCGACGCAGCTCTCGCAGCCGGTCGGTATCGTCATCTATCGCTCAAAGCTGACGCGCGAGGCGGGCGTGCCCGATGCTTCGGTGGCGCTGGGGCGGCCGTGGCACCCGACGACGACCTTTGCCGATGGCCGCTACGCCGATCCGAACGCCGTGGGGCAGGTGAGCTTCATCGACTGTTTCATGGATAAACACATCCATCCCGACCACTGGACGACGATGAACGGCACGGCGCGCGATGGCACCAAGACCGCCGTCTTCAAGCCGCAGGACTCGCGGTTCTATGAGGCAGCCTCGTCCGGGCCGGGCGCACGTCACAACGATATCGGCATCGCCTGGGCCGGCGGTACGGGTATCGACGCCGTGCGCAAAACCTTCTTCGCCGGTTGGCGCTGATCTGACACTCCCTAAGCGCCTCCGCTCCCCGTGGATGAGCTCGCAACTGGACTGCCTGGGTTCGCCCGGGCAGTCCTTTTTTTCGATATGTCGAAAAGTAGCGGTTTCCTTGCGCGCCGGTCCCGGAAGGCGCGCAAGCACCTCGGTGGGCGAGACCTATCGCCGACTGGAACCCCAACCGCCACTGCGGGCTTTCTGCTCGGCATCGGCATCGAAGACATCGCCGTTGATGCGCGCTTCGACGGCCTGGGTAATCAGAGAAGACGAGGCCTGGGAGAACTCAGGCCTTTTCTCTGCGCGGGCCGCGACATCGATGCGCCAGTCTGCACCATCGCGGCAGGCCAGGCCTTCATTGGCGCTTGTCGTAAAGGTCCGGCAGACTGCGCCTGCGCCATCGTGGAAGGTCATACCGATATGCGGGCCTGTGCTTGTATCAGCGGCCAATTGCGTGTTCAGCGCCTGCTTGAGGGCGCCGCGCGCAACCAGCCCGCTTGATCCCGTGGTAAAGTCGCCGCGCGGCGCGGTAACGGCAAAGGTCAGCAGAACACCTGCGGCCAGGCACGCCGCCATGGCCGCGATCTGGGTAATGAGCGGACGGGTAAGGCGCAAGCGGCGTACCCCTCCGTCAGCGCCGCGCGCGGCGCTGCCTCCTCCCCACGATGTAGGGAGGAGGGAGGGATCGGCGGCTCGAAGCAGGGCTTCGGGCACTGGCTCATCGGCAATCGGCCCGAACGCCGCGGCCAGCTGCGCCCGCAAAGACCGGTGCGCGGCGATGTCAGCGGCCACGACGGGATCGGCCTTAGCGGCGGCTTCGACCTCAGCACGATCTGCGTCATCCAGTTCGCCATCGACATAGGCGACAATCTGCTCCTGACTGATCATGCGCGGCCTCCGAGTCTGGCCATAAGCGTCTCGCGGCCGCGCGTTAGCCGGCTCGACAGGGTGCCCACCGGCACATCCAGCACTTCGGACGCCTCCGTGTAGGACAGGCCTTCGACGCAGATCAGCGCGATGGCCAGCCTCTGGTCTTCGGGTAGTTCAAGCATGGCGGCCTCCACTTCTGCCAGTTGGCGGCGCTGATCCATGGCGCCGGCCGCGTCATCGCCCACGTGGTCGCCGTCCTCGGCCGGGGCGAATATCCGGTCGCGGCGCTGGCGGGAGCGGACCTCGTCGATCCAGGCATTCTTCACCACCTTGAACAGCCAGCTGTCGAGCCGGGTGCCCGGCTGGTACTGTGAAAGATTGCGCAGGCTGCGCTCGATGGCGATCTGCACCACATCGTCGGCGTCGCTGACATTGCCGGTCAAGGCACGCGCGAACCGCCGCAGGCGCGGCAGCAGCGCGACGATCTCAGAGCGGGTGTCATTGACGCCTATGATCTGGCTCCCTGTGGGTTCAACGCAGCCTAGGGTGATTTTTCTCCGTACGCCCGAAATTTTTTTGCAGCAAGATCGCGGCTTCAGGCGTTACACTGGCAAGGAATGGAGATTTCCATGCGCGTTGCCCTGATCTTATTGCCCTTGTTCGCCGCCACATCTGCCTCAGCGCAGCTTCTTGGCGGCGGCTTGCCGTCGCCCTCGCTGCCGGTCGTACGCAATCTGCCGGGTACGGTGGACCGGACGCTGGACGGTGTGACTGATACGACGCGAGGCGTGTTGGACGGCGCGATCCTGCCGCGCGCCCAGCAGGTCCAGGACCTGTTACGCCGCCACCGTGACGTGCTGGAACTCGATCCTGATGGCGACCTGATCGTCCGCAACCAGGTTGTGGCCTATGCGCCGACAGCTGAAGCCCTGGCGGCAGCGGAAAAAGCCGGGTTCACAGTCAGCGGCGAACAGGTGCTGGAAGGGCTCGACACGCGCATGGTGGTGTTGACTGCGCCGCGCGGGATGTCGACGAAGAAGGCCTTGCAGGCGCTGCAGAAGCTCGATGCCGACGGCACCTACGATTTCAATGACATCTATCTAGGCTCGCAATCTGGGAGTGGCGGGGGCGATCAGCCCTCAGGCGCAGGCGGCGGCCGGGTCGGACTGATCGATGGCGGTGTCGATTCCAGTCATCCGGCTTTTCGCGGTGCGAAGGTGATCCAGAAGGGCTTTGCCGGGACGGCGGCCCCAAGCCCGCACGGCACGGCGACGGGATCGCTGCTGGTCGGGCGCTCGGACGGCTTTGCGGGCGCCGCCCCAGGCGCGGAGCTGATCGTCGCCGACGTCTATTGCAATCAGCCTACGGGCGGCTCGACCTCGGCCATCATCCAGGCGCTCGACTGGCTGTCGAAGGAACGCGTGGGCGTTATCAATATCAGCCTGACCGGGCCGTCGAACGCGCCTTTGAAGGCGGCGGTCGGCGCGATGGTCAAACGCGGCCACCTGATTGTCGCCGCCGTCGGCAATGAAGGACCGGCGGCGAAACCGCTCTATCCGGCGTCATTCGATGGCGTTATCGGCGTCACCGGCGTCGATCGCCGCAACAAGGTGCTGCTGGAGGCGGGCAGGGGCGCGCAGGTCGATCTGTCGGCGCCGGGTTCGGACATTGCGGCCGCCGCTCCCGGTGGCGGTTTTGCCGGCGTGCGCGGGACGTCGTTCGCGGCACCAATCGCCGCAGGGCTGCTGGCCAAGAGCTTTGGCAGTCCCGATCCGGCGCGCGCCGCCTCCGTAACGGCGGACTTGGCGGCGCACGCAATCGACCTCGGAGCCAAGGGACGCGACACGATTTACGGTGCGGGACTGGTCGGTGGCGATATTCGTCCGGACATCAAGTTGTTGAAAAAGAAGAAGTAATAATTTTTCTTCAAAAAATTTCGCCCAGCATGGAGAAAACTCCGGTGGCCAGGCGTTGATCCTGATGTGGAGCCGGTGAGAGACGGCCAGAACAACAGGAGATACGAAGATGAACCTCAAGACACTCTTTACGACGGCTGCTGTGGCTTCGCTGATGGCCGTTTCGGCGCATGCCCAACTGTTGGGCGGTTCCGGTGGACTCGGTGGCGGTTTGACTGGCGGTCTCGGCGGCGGTGCAGGCAGCCTCGGTGGCTCGATCGCTGGCCAGGGCAATGTCGGCGGCGACGTTACCGGCACGGTCGATCGCACCACCCGCGAAGCCCGCCAGCACGCTGACCGCGCCAAGGACACGGTACGCGACACCGCCCGCAAGGCCCAGCAACCGGTCAGTGCCGGTGGCCAGGCCGGTGCCAATGGCGGTCTGACGGGCGGCCTGCTGGGGCAGGACGTCGCCGGCAACGCGGCAGGGAATGCCGCCGGGAATGCCACGCTCGACAGCTCGGGCACGACGGGTGCGCTGAAATCCACCGCTGCCAATGTAGGCAATACGGCCGGTCAGGCGCGTGGCGTGCTTGACGCAACGGGTTCGGATGCGCGCGGCATCGCCGGTGCTGCCAAGGGCGTCGAGGCGGCGGGCGATCTTTCGGGCAATGGCTCGGCTTCGGTCGACAAGGGGCTTAGTGGCTCCGGCCAGGGCAGCGGCAATCTGGGCGTGACGGGTACGGAAAACGTGGTGGGTTCGGCGAAGGGCGCAGCGCGCAACGCCGCCGGCCGCGCTCGTGGCCTGGCCGACAGCGCCCGCAACAGTGTTTCCGTCCCGACTTCACCCGTGACGGCGACTGCGTCGGGCTCGGCCAGCGGCAATGCCCAAGGCAATGCCAAGGCCGGCAAGACGAACTAACTTGATGCGCATCTTATCGAAACCGCTTTGTCCGTTTCGGGATGCACTCAGGACCACTAAAACCCAACTCAAGCGCCGGCGGACGCCCCATCCGCCGGCGTATTTTTATGCAAGCCCTTTGAGGACTGCCGCGAGTGTTTCGCGGTCAGGTCCTGATATCGGCAGGATCGGGCGAGGCGGTGCGGCATTCGTGAGGCCAAGCTGATTTGCGATGGCGTAAACCACCCGCAATCCACCGTGTTTGCGGAACAGCATCCACAAAGGCTCCAGCGCCGTATTCAGCCGGCGCGCTTCGGCCGGATCGGTCTTGGCGGCGGCGATATTCAGGCACAGCTCCGGCAAAATCCCGCCGAGGACGCTGAACCAGGTATCCGCGCCTGCAATCATCGCTTCGGCGCAGAACCAGTCGCCGCTATAACCAATGGAAAAGTCCCTGGGCAGGCTGGCGCGCTGCGCGGCCAGGTGCGGCGCGATCGCATCGCTGCCAGGGTTCTTGATGGCGATGATCCCCGGCACCGCCGCGAGCCGCGCGATCAGTTCCGGCGAAAAGCGAAAATGGCTGGCGGCCGGGTTGTCATAGATAACGATGGGCAGTTGGCTGTCGCGCGCCACCGTCGCAAAGTGTTCGAACACTTCATCTTCGGTCAAAGGCGCATAGGAGACGGCCGCCAGCAAACCGGCTTTTGCGCCCGCTGCCTTCGCGTCCCTGGCATAGCCGACGACGTTGTCGGTCCTGAGCGCGCCGATGCCAACCACGACCGGTGTACTGCCCGCCGCGTCCAGGCCGATATCGAGTACGCGCCTGCGTTTCTGCGGCGTCAGGTACATGTAGGTGCCAGTACTCCCGAGCAGGCCGATCGAATGCACCTTCGCCGTCGTCAGCCGGGCGATGATGCGGCGCAGATCCCTCTCGATGACCTGGCCGTCGGGCGTACAGGGCGTAATGGGAAAGGCGGACAGGCCATTGGGAACGATCATTGAACGCCTCACGTCAGTACGTCCGGGGCAAAGTTGCTGACACGCAGTGGCACGCATTGGGTTTTTATGCCAGCCTGGTCTATCCCGCCGAAACCCTACAGAGGCGCGATATGTCGAAAAGTGCCCAGCGGCTTTCGACTAAAATATCGCGACAAAGCAAAACCACAGGAGCGCCGCCATGAACCCCATGAACAAGAACACGATCTGCCTGTGGTACGATCATGATGCCGAAGAGGCTGCCAACTTCTATGCGCAGACCTTTCCGGACAGCCAGGTCACGTCTGTGTATCGCGCCCCGGCCGATTTTCCGGGGGGCAAGGCCGGCCAGGTGCTGACGGTCGACTTCACAGTTTGCGGCATACCGTGTTTCGGGCTTAATGGCGGCGACACCTTCCACCACAGCGAAGCCTTTTCCTTCATGATCTCCACCGAAGACCAGGAAGAGACCGACCGCTACTGGAACGCTATCGTCGGCAATGGCGGCAGGGAAAGCGCCTGCGGCTGGTGCAAGGACAAATGGGGCCTGTCGTGGCAGATCACGCCGCGCGTCCTGACCGAAGCGATGGCCCAGGGCGGCGACGTCGCCAAGCGTGCCTTCGAGGCCATGATGACGATGCACAAGATCGACGTCGCAAAGATCGAAGCCGCCGTAAAAGGCTGAGTTACCTGACGGTCAGCCGGTATTCCGGAATCAGCTTCACGCTATCGATGCGCGCCACCTGGCCGTCCTCGAAGCGCGGCTTGACCGAAGCATCGAAATAGACGGGCGAATCCTCGCGCAGCGGCATGACCTGCACCGTCAATGGCGTGTCTAGCTTCTGCGCATAGCGCTTCAGGCCGACGCGCCAGACGCGGCCGTCGTAATAGGTGTCGTCGAGCATCTGCGGGCCCGAAAACAGCCGCGCCACGTCGCCTTCGTAGGCGATGTCCATGTAGACGTCGGCCACACCCTCGAGCGCGTTTTTCGGCACGTCGATCGTCCAGCCCGCCGATGCCCCGAATCTTTCCGGCGCGGGGATCAGCGGTGTATTGCGCGGACCCGTCAGGTTCAGTTTTGGCGCCTTGCCGGCCGGGCGTAACACGTTGAGCTTCGCCTGCAGGCTGACGGCAGGCGCTGAGGCAGTCAGGGTCTGGAAGATGCCATTCATTTTGGCTGCGCCAAGCTTCAGGTTAGCCTCGGGCATGGTGAGTTTAGGATAGATGGAGAGGGTGAAATCCGGCCGGGTCTGGCGCAGTTCGATGCCGCCGTCCTTGCCTGAAAACACGTCCGCGTCGCTGATGACCAGATGCTTGCGACTCTGAATATCGAAGACGCTCAAATGCTCGGCTTGCGCCATGCTGATCAAAAGGATGCGCGCGGTCTTGCCGGACGCATCGGTGACAGTGGCGATCTGGCCGGGGTGCGGCGTGATGCTAACCTTGCCATCTACGGCTTTACGCGTCGCGCCCTTCACCGATTTGACGTCATCGAAAACGAATACCGGTGCGATCCTGGCCGTCGTGGCAAAGACGTAGAGCGCGCCCTGGCCGTCATCGATCGTCGTCACCGGTTGCGCGGTCGCGTAGGCCAGGGACACACCCGACAGGTCCATGCGTACCGGCCAGATGAAGGCGTCGCCTTGGGCCACCGTGACCGCCGGGAAGGTGACTTTTTCCGTCCCCAACTGCACCTGGAACCGCGTGTCCGAATGGGCGGGCGTTTCATATTGGCGAACGTGGTTGTTAACGAAGACAAAGCCCGACTTGCCGTCGCCACGAAACGCCCAGCGCAGGGTCTTGAGATCCTTGGCGTCGGCCGGTTGGACGGCAGGGGCATAGACCGCCATCGGCGCCAGGCGATCACCGAACCCGTCGACAAAGCTGTGCAGCGGCTTGAGCTTGTTCAGCACCGGCTGGGCGTAGCCGTATTGCCCGAGCGGCGCCTGGAAATCGTAGCCGAACTTCGGCACGTCGTTATAGCCGCCGATCGCCATGCTTTCGTCGCGCGACGGCTGGCCGGCCGGGTTTTGGCCGCCCTGGAACATGTAGTAGCCGAGCAGGTTGACACCCGAACCGATCTTGGTGATCACCATGTCGGAAATGTCTTCGGGCTGTATCAGCGGCCGGCGGCGGTACATGGGCGGGACGCCGCTGCCATATTCGGCGCCGAAGAAGGGCGTGATGTCTGTGTCGCGCGCGCCGTCGTCCTGGGTCGAGGTCCGGCCTTGCGCGCCCAGCCCCTGTTCGTTGCGGACGCCGAACTGGAAGAGATAGCTGGTCTTGGGCGGCAGGATTTTGTCGGACGCCGACCACGGCTCATCGACGTAGGAGCCGAAGACAGGGATGACCTCGCCGCGCGGGAAGACGGCATTGTCCCAGCCCGTCGCCGAATAGAGCGGCACGTCGAAGCCGGTCGCAATCGCCATCTCTTTCAGTCTGGCGATGTGATCGCGGCCTTGCATTGGGCCCGTGCGGTTATATTCGTTCTCGAGCTGGAAGCCGATGACCGGGCCGCCATCCTTCCACAACAGCCCGCGCGCCTGGGCGAAGACCTGTTTGTAAAAGGCGTCGACATAAGCCAGATAGACCGGGTCGTTGCTGCGGGTCGGTGTGCTGTCGACCACCCAGTCGGGGATGCCGCCGAACCGGACCTCGGCGTGGGCCCACGGGCCGGGGCGCAGATAGACCTTGAGACCGTGCTTGTGCGCCAGCTGGATAAAGCGCCTGAGGTCGCGGTCGCCGCTCCAGTCGAACTGGCCGGGGTGTTCTTCATGGTGCTGCCAGATGACGTAGGTGGCGACGACGGTGACGCCGGCGGCCTTCATCTTGAGCAGCTGTTCTTCCCAGTAGGCATTGGGAAAGCGCGTATAGTGGAACTCGCCCATGATCGGCATGACGGGCTTGCCGTCGATGGTCAGGTACTGGTCATTGGCCAGCAGCGTGCCGTTTGGCCCATTGGCCGTGCCCATTTTCAGCAGGCCGTCGCGCGGCGCAGGCGGGGCCTTGCTGGCGTCGAGCGTGACGGTGCCGGACAGTGCGGGACAGGCGAGGGCGATCGCCAGCACCGAGGCCGAAAAACGGAAAGAGTGAACCATGTGGCTATCCCTGCGTGGCCCTGTTGTCCGGGCTTTTCGGCAGTTATCGGAGGGGCAGCGGCACAGGTCAAGTCAATTGTATGACATTTTCGGGCAGGCTTTGGTCGTCGATCATCGATAAAACCAAAACTGCATGTCTCCTCAGCGCAATCAATTGACAGACTAATCGAAATGCCTCTAAATGGTAGCGCTAACAAAAAAGCCCAAAAAGAGAATTGGGATCAGGGAGAAGGTATTGGCGAGCTTTCGTAATGGAACGAAAGCGTGGGCACAGATGCGCCACGCCGTCTGTTCCAGTTACGAATACTGCTGAGCGTTTTTGCGGCCTTCCGGGAGGGCAGCTTCGCGACGCACAACTGCAGGCTTACGACACAAAACACCATCAATCGGTGACCGAAAGCCGGCAGCGTTCCGCCGTTTACGACCGCATCAAGGATTGACGTTTAACAAGGACAATAGGAGCAGGATATGAGGACGATTTCAAAGCTGGCCCTGGCGCTACTCGCCTGGCAGCTTGGGGGCGCCGGCCTGGCATGGGGCGCCGAATCCCGGGACGCGCCACCCGTCGACACACGCGGCATGACACCCTTTTTCGAACCGGCAACGGCCGGCCCCAAGGCTGTGGACGATCAGGGCTTCCTGCAGCGCTGGCTGCTTCTGGAACCGATCACCAAGCCCAATACCAGCAATACCGGCTTTACCGGCACCTATGTGCGCGATGCGCTGGCACTCAAGACCTTTCCCGGCGGCGTGGCAGCGAAGCCCAAGGCGGGCAGCACGGTCAAGGTCGGCGCCGAGATGCTGCAATGGCATGCGCTTGACGCCAAGCTGTTCGACGTCAAGCTGTTCTATTTTGCCCAAGGCCTGAAAAAGCCGGTCTATGGCGTGATTTTCTGGGCAGAGACCATCGTCGACAGCCCGCGCGAGATGAAAAACGTCCGCCTGGCTGCCGGTTCGAACTCGGCCTCGATGTGGTGGGTGAATGGCGAGGAGGCCGCGGGCCTGTTCGGTGACCGCCGCATGGTGATGGACGACGTAGTGTCCGCGCCGATTACCCTGCGCAAAGGGCGCAATGTCATCCGTGGCGCTGTCATCAACGGCCCGGGGCTGAGCGATTTCTGCGTTCGCTTCATCGACGAAAACGGTCAGCCGGTCCGCGATATCACGACCCGCCTGGATTAAACCGGAAGGCCGCCCAGGTGGTCTTCGATCCTCACGAGTTCAGAATGCAGGCCTGTCCGGCGGCGTAGCCCGCCGAGGTCCTGCTTATAAATAACAGGAGACGCTCAATGAAACCAACAGCCCGGGCGGTGGCCGCCCTCACTGTCCTGTCATGCCTGACATCCCTGCCGGCTTCTGCGCAGCTTGCCGGCGCGCCCTTTATCCACGATCCAGCAACGATTACAGCTTCGGACGGCAAGTATTACACCTACGGCACCGGTACCGGCAGCCTGGTGTCCGAGGACGGCTGGACGTGGCAAGCCGGCGCCGAACGGCCCGGCCGCGGCCTGGCGCCCGACACCATCAAGATTGGCGATTGGTACTATGTGGCCTATGCCGCTGGCGGCGGGGGGATGAACGGCGGTCACGCCGGTGCGATCAAGATGTTGCGGACGAAGTCGCTCGATCCAAAGTCGCCGGCTTACGGCTTCGAGGAGGTTGGCACCGTCGCGACCAGCGATGGCGTCGAAGCCACCGACGCCATCGACCCTGCCTTTCTCTATACCGACGGCCGGCTGTGGCTGAGCTACGGCACCTATTTCGGCTATATCCAGCTCGTCGAACTGGATCCGAAGACCGGGCAGAGAATTCCAGGCAATGAGCCAGTCGCGATCGCCATCGACTTGGAAGCGACCGCGATGATGCACCGCGACGGGTGGTATTATCTGCTGGGGACACAAGGCACCTGCTGCGATGGACCCAACTCGTCCTACAATATCCGGGTCGGCCGGTCGAAAAGCGTTCAGGGGCCTTACCTGGACAATATGGGCATGCCACTGCTTCGCGGCGGCGGCAAGCTGGTCTCGAACGGCCGTGGGCGGCAATATGGACCGGGACATTTTGGCCTGATCGAACTGGGTGACGGCGTCGAGAAATTCTCAATGCACTTTGAGGCCGATCTCGACCGCAGCGGCCGCAGCGTACTGGCCATCGCGCCCCTGCTGTGGAAGGACGGCTGGCCGATCGAGGGCGAGAATATCAAGGCCGGCACCTATGAGATCGAATCTGAGCGCAGCGGCTTCGCCTTGCAACTGGCCACCGACTTCGTGCGAATGGACTTCGATCGCCGGGGCAGCTTCATGGCCAAGTCCACCGATCCGGTCGCTCCCATCCCCAACCAGACCCTGGCGCAGGACTCGGCGGCTTGGCCGGCGGGCCGTGTCGATGTCGATCTGGGCGCCTACATGATCCGCGCCCATCAGCAGTGGACGGTCACGCCTGTGCCGGAGGCGGGCGGTTTCATGGGAACGCCGTATTACAAGATCGTCCTGGCCGGTACCGAACGCACCCTGGCTGCAGCGGCAAATGGCAAGGTCGAGGCTGTGCCCGCCTTTACCGGCGCGCCGGAGCAGTTGTGGATGATCGATCAGCTGACCGACGGCACCTACCGCATCATCCCTAGGGCAGCGCCGGGCGCAAACGCGCCTGTGGCGCTGGTGGCTATCGGCGCCAGCACGCCCGCCCTAGTCAAGTTCGATCCGAAAAGCGACACCGGGCGCTGGCGTTTCCGGACACCCTGATCCCATTCAGGCCTGGGGCGTTGGACATGCTGAGCCAACGCCTGAAGGCGCTGGGCGGCGTCGCCCTGACGGCGCCTGTCCCTAAGGCCGACACACTGAAAATGTAAGGATTGATAGCGCTACCATTTTAACTTGCGCACGCGTAAAAGACGTGATTACCTGAAGAACTTAACGAGAATGTCCCGCCCTTCGTGGCGAGGCGCCAGCCCCAGGAATGCCAAATGCCGAAACACACACTCGCCTGCGCCGTGGCCTTGAGCCTTGTCGCCGCTATTGCCCCTCTGTCTGTCTCCGCCGAGACCAAGGACAAGGCGCCGGTCGCACCCAACGGACGCCAATACCTGTCGCAGCCTCTTGTCAAGGAGATCTACACCGCTGACCCGTCGGCGCACGTCTTCAATGGCAAGATCTACGTCTATCCCAGCCATGACATCCCGACCGAAATCCCCGACGATGACCTGGGCAGCCAGTACGCCATGCGCGACTACCGCGTCCTGTCGATGGACAAGGTCGGCGGGCCGGTGACCATCGGTCCCGTCGCCCTGGACGTCAAGGACGTGCCGTGGGCCAGCAAGCAGATGTGGGCGCCCGACGCCGCCTACAAGAACGGCACCTATTATCTCTATTTCCCGGCCCGCGATCCGCAGAACGTCTTCCGCATCGGCGTTGCGACGTCGAAGTCGCCGACCGGCCCGTTCAAGGCCGAGCCGCAGCCAATCAAGGGCGCGTACAGCATCGATCCGGCCGTTTTCAGCGATGACGACGGTGAAAGCTACATGTACTTCGGCGGCATCTGGGGCGGCCAGCTGCAGCGCTGGGCGACGGGAAGCTTCGATCCAAACGGCTCCGACACCGACCTGAAAAAGGATGACCAGCCGGCCCTCAGTGCCAAGGTCGCCAAGATGTCCGCCGATATGAAGGCATTCGCTGAAGCGCCGCGTGACGTGGTAATCGTCGATGACGCCGGCAAGCCGATCCTGGCCGGCGACCATGACCGCCGCTTCTTCGAGGCGTCGTGGATGTTCAAGCGCGATGGCAAGTACTACTTCACCTATTCGACCGGCGACACGCACTTCCTCGCCTACGCCATCGGCAACACCCCCTATGGCCCATTCACCTACAAGGGACATATCCTGCTCCCGGTTCAGGGCTGGACGACCCACCATTCGATCGTCAAGGCCGACGACAAGTGGTGGCTGTTCTATGCCGACACCCAACTGTCGGACAAGAACCACCTGCGCAGCGTCAAGGTGACCCCGTTGACCTTCAATCCTGACGGCACAATCAAGCAAATCGACCCGTTTACCAACTAAACCGCTGGCGTTCGCGCGACGGCCTGAGGGCTGTCGCGCAGCCAGTTATACCAACAGGTCGAGCAGTTGGCCGGTCGTTTCCTTGACGCTTTTCATGACGGCGACATTGGCGGCCACCGCGACTTCGGCCTGCTTCTGTGCAACCATGGCCTCGGCCACGTCGCCAACGTCAGTCGTGGCGCTTTGGGCGACCTTTACGGCTGAGCGGTCGAACATCTGCATGGCGTTTGTAACGCCTGCGGTGGCGGAACTTAAAGCGTTCATGGTAAGCACCTGTACTGGTCGGTATTTGCGCCCCCGACCTGTGGATAATGCGCCAGTCTGCTTAACGGGGTGCTGAGAGGCGCGGTTAACGGTCAGTGACAGGCGATCTACTGCGCTATAGTCGGCGAAGTGACGGAAGCCGTTTTCTCGATTACGTAATCGGTATCGTGTCGCTTCACGCGTCTGAGAACTTCCCCGCTATCGGCGGGCTGCTCGATGGGCCGATGTCGTAACCGGTGCGGATGATTTCGTATTGGCGTTGAATAGCTTCATCCAACTCGGATTGCAGCGACTGATAGTGATCGATCACACCGTAGGCCGTCCACGGCGACGCATTGAAGCCGTGCTCAAAGTGGTTGTAATAAACCACCCTGCGGCCGATCAGCGCCACAACCCACATCGTGCCGTAACCATCCAGCCGCCATTCCTCTGGCGGCACGCAGATCGCGTCCCAGAACCGGCGCAGAGAGCCGTTCATGCGGTCGCGACCGTCATTGATATGGTCCCAAAGCCTGTCTTCGGGGAGGGCGGTCACTGGTCTCAGAACAACACGTGCGGGTTCATGATGCGCTTCGGATCGAGCGCCTGGCGGACCGCCTGCATGGCGGCGACCGCGACCGGGTCCTTGTACTGCAAGGCTTCCTGCGTCTTCATGCGGCCAAGGCCGTGTTCCGCCGAGATCGAGCCTTCATAGGCGTGCGCCAGGTCGTGGACGACCTTTGAGCCGGCATCGCGCATGGCGTTGAATTCGGCGGGGTCCATGCCTTCCGGCAGAATGACATTGAAGTGGACATTGCCGTCGCCGACGTGGCCGAACGCCACCAGGCGGGCGCCCGGCAGGAATGCCTGGATCGCCTTGTCGCCTTCTTCCATGTACTCAGCCATGCGCGACAAAGGCACCGACACGTCGTGCTTCCACGCCGCGCCTTCGGCTTTTTCGGCGGCGGAGTGGTCTTCGCGCAGGCGCCAGAATTCGGCGGCCTGGGTTTCGTTCTGAGCGATGGCGGCGTCGAGAACCAGCTCTTCCTCGAAGGCGGCTTCCAGCAGGCGTTCCATCGACGCGGACGCGCCTTCCGGATCGCCCGATGCGACTTCGATCAGGGCGTACCACGGATATTCGGCGCTCAAGGGTTCACGCGTATCGGGGATGTGCTTGAGGACCAGCGACAGGCCGTAGCGGCCCATCAGCTCGAACGCCTCGACCGTGCCGCCGGTTTCCTGCTTGGCGCGGACCAGCAGGTCGATCGCCTTTTGCGAGGACTCAAAACCGACGATCGCCACGCTGCGCGAATTCATGATCGGGAACAGCTTCAGCGACGCCGCGGTGATGATGCCCAGCGTGCCTTCGGCGCCGATGAACATCTGCTTGAGGTCATAGCCGGTATTGTCCTTGCGCAGGCGCTTCAGACCATTGAAGATTTCCCCGGTGGGCAGGACGACTTCGAGGCCCGAGACCAGGTCGCGCGTCACGCCATAGCGCAGCACGGCCGTGCCGCCGGCATTGGTCGAGATGACGCCACCGACCGTGGCCGTGCCTTCGGCCGCGAGCGACAGCGGGAAGTAGCGGTTGGCGCCCTCGGCAATCTGTTGCGCTTCCAGCAGGGTCAGGCCGCTTTCCAGCACCATGGTGTCGTCGGTCGGGGCCACGTCACGGATAGCCTTCATGCGCTCAAGCGAGATCAGGATTTCGCCGAACGGAATCTGGCCGCCGACCAGGCCGGTATTGCCGCCCTGGGGCGTGACGGCGACATTGTTTTCGTAACAGATCTTGACGACCTTGGAGACTTCTTCCGTCGACTTCGGCAGGACGAGGAGAGGGGTGTGGCCTTTCCATTTGCCGCGCCATTCGGTCAGCTTGGGATCGAGGCGTCCAGCGTCCTGGCTCCAGCCGGCATCGCCCACGACGGCCTTGATCTGCGCAATGACGTCTTCGGCGACGGCAGGCGTTTCGGCAAAGGCGGTGACGGTGGACATCCGGGGGCTCTCCATTAACAGTGACGTCGCGTTAAATCAGCGAGTCGTCCTTTGCAAGCCACAAAACCTAATGAAGGCGCTCAGCGCCGGTATCCCATACCCTGCGTCGGTGTCGTGTGCTGGCGCGGCGACGAAGTGCTGCTGATCAAGCGGGGCAGGGCGCCGCGCCTGGGCGAATGGTCGATTCCCGGCGGCAAGGTCGAACTGGGTGAATCGCTGGAGACGGCAGCCATGCGTGAGCTTCTGGAAGAGACCGGTGTGACGGCGGAAATGGCCGGACTTGTCGAAGTCTACGAAATCATTGAGCCCAAATACCATTATGTGTTGATCGACTATGCCGCGCATTGGGTTTCGGGCGAGCCACGCGCCGGCGACGATGCTGACGACGCTTGCTTCGTCCCCATCGACGACGCCCTGGTACAGGTAACACGCGATGATATCATTGATGTTTTGCGCAAATCGCAGACCATAATTCGCCGAACACGCGATATTCCGTGACGGCAATTTTCGGCCGGACGAGTGGTTCATTCTGCAACAGAATTCGTGTCCTGCCTCGTGTCACGCAAATTTTTACAACAATTTAGATTCTCGTCTTGATGGATTTTTTATTTTGTGGTTAAAGTTTCGTTAACGGTAACTATATATGCAAACCTTTGCGTAACCTTACCGTTCGGGGTTAATTTTGCGACTAATGGCCTCGGCCGGCGTTTCGGAATTGGCGTCCGCAAAAGAGAGAAGGAGGGCAACAGCAAGTTGTACCTCCGGGTTTTAGTGAGTCATTAGTTTTCAGGAGTACAGTCATGAAGAAGTTCGTTATCACGGTCGCCGCTCTGCTTTCCGTCATGGGCATGGCCACTGCCACCAGCCAGGCCCTCGCCAAGCCGCCGGCTGAATGCCAAATTGGTGGTTGCTAAGCTACCAAGGTGGAAACGGGTAAGACGCATCCGCTCTTACCCGTCTTTTATCTCCGGAAATCCGGAAATCCCGACGCGGTTTAAGCCAATCCTAATGTCTTTGTGATTAAAAACGCCCCTGATGGTGTCAGGAGGCGACATGAGTCGCTCATGTAAAGACGGTGGTTGGGTGACGGGCTTGCGCGGTTTTATACTGCCGTTGGCAGTGGCATTGTGCGCGGTACAGGCCGCGCCGGCTATGGCAGGCACCGTCCCGCCAGTGAAGGCCGCCGTTGATCCTGACTATGCACGCAGCCTGAACGACATCCGTACGCAGGTTGGGGCCCTGCCCCTGGTCTACAGCGAAAACGAAATCGAAAGTTATGGCGACCAAGCCATCCGGCTGTCGGGCGACGAACGCGTCTACGCCCTTTGGCGCATTCTTCATGCCTATAAGAGCGACCAGAACGAAGCCCGGATGCAGGCTTGGCACAACCGCATCCTGACCCTGGCGCAAAGCGAGCGTGACAGCCGCCTGGATTTGCTGGCGCGGTTCATGTACCAGGCCTATCAGGATGAGGTTGGTGGCTACACGCTGCTGAGCAATGCCGACTGGCGGGCTTATCAGTCGGCGTCCAGTGTCGCCCTGCAGAACATTGTCATGCTCGAGCGCGAGCGGATGTTTCAGTACCAGGGGAACTGGGCTGAGGCCATCGACGTCGGTGATGCGCTGGTTGTGCGGCTCCAGGGCGAGGGCGACAAGGCCCAGGGGCTGATGATGGCGGCGCACCAGGCGCTGGCCTACAACATGCTGAAGGTCGGGGACAATACCGCCTACGCCTCCCATATGCTGACGGCGGTGCGGCTGGCCCAGCGTAATGCCTTCTACCGCCAGAAGATGGACCTGGTTTACGATCTGTCCTACTTTGCCGCGCGGGACAATAATGCCGTCCTGGCATCGTCGCTGCAAAAACTCTATGCCGCCGAGGTGGCGAAACACGATATCAGCGATCTGAAACCGTGGAGCCAGCAGTTATGCGCCGTCGTCGAGGACACGGCGGGGCACTATCGTGCCGTCATCGATTGCCTGAGTGGCACTGCCGTCGCACGTGGCCAGGTCGTCACCGGCCATGACGCCGCGCAACTGAGACTTCTGACCAATGCCTACGCCCGTGAAGGGCGCGTTGCACAGGCCCGTCAGGCGCTGGCGCGCCTCAACGCCTTGCCGCCCACCGTGCGTCCGGCCGATCCCTTGTTCACCAGGTATGTCGAAGCCTATCTGAAGGCCGCCGAAGGGCAGTCCGACGCAGCCTTCCAGGACCTTGGCGATCTGATTACGCCAATGAATGTCCGGGCCGATCAGCGCCGCATCGCCGCCATTCAGGACATGTACCGCACGCTGCGCAAGCAGCTCGACAGCAAGACCGCTGAAAGCCGCCTGCTCAACAAGCAGGTCGAGATGCAGAACATCATGCTGGGCCTGGCGGTCGCCATCGGCCTGCTGCTGATGTCGCTGGCCGCGATCAGCGTCGTCTGGGTCCTGCGCATGCGCCGCATGCAGTGGCAGCTCAAGGACGCCCACGAACACGCCCAGGCCGCCAATGCCGCCAAGTCGCGCTTCCTGGCGGTGATGAGCCACGAACTGCGGACGCCGCTCAACGGCGTGCTGGGCATGGCCCAGGCCTTGCGCAAGGGCAAGCTCAGCGAGCAGCAGCACGACCAGGTCGATATCCTGATCGAGTCCGGCGAGACCCTGATGGTCCTGCTCAACGACGTTCTCGACATGTCGCGCATCGAAGCCGGCAAGGTCGAACTGGCGCCGACAGCGGCCTCGATGAAGGACATGATTGAACGCGTCATCAACACCTATGTCCCGACGATCGAGGATAAGCCGGTGGCGCTGCGTTATGATATCGACGACAGCGTCCAGGGCCCGATGATGTTCGACGTGCTGCGCGTCTATCAGTGTCTGTCGAACCTGGTGTCCAACGCCACGAAATTCACCGAACGCGGCACGATCCGCGTCGTCGCTTCGGCTACACCTTATGAGGATCGTCCGGGACATCTGGTCCGCGTCGAGGTCCGCGACACCGGCATCGGCATGAGCCGCGCCACGGTCGACAAGCTGTTCGAAGCCTACGCCCAGGCGGATGCGGGCACGGCGCGCAAATATGGCGGTTCGGGTCTTGGCCTGAGCATCAGCCGCCGCCTGACCGAGCTGATGCAGGGCACGCTCAGCGTCACCAGCGAGGAGGGCGTGGGCTCAGTCTTCGTCATGACCTTCCATGCCGGTGAGGTCGTCCAGGCCCAGGGACGGGTCCCTGAGCCCGAGGAAGAAGCCGATACCGCGCATGCCCGCGGCTACCGCATCCTGCTGGTCGACGACCATCCAGTCAACCGCAAGGTCGCGCGCCTGTTCCTGGAACCGTTCGGCTTCGAGATCACGGAGGCGGTCGATGGCCAGGAGGCGCTGGACGCCCACATGGAAACCTTCGACCTGGTGCTGATGGACATCAACATGCCGCGCCTGGGCGGGATCGACGCGACGCGCCTGTTCCGCGAAACCGAAGCCGCCGGCCATCACGTGCCGATCGTCGCGCTGACGGCCGACGCCATGCCGGAACAGATCGAGGCGTGTCTGGCGGCCGGCATGGACGCGCATATCTCCAAGCCGATCATCATGGACAGGCTGATCGACACAGTGACGTCGTTGCTGCACATCAATACCGATCAGGGGACTGCGGCGGCTCCGATGGCCAAGACGGCGTAAGACTTGACAGGCTTAAGTCAGCCCAGTTGGTCTATCCCCATGTAATGCAAGCTGGATAGCGCTCTGTCCGTCAGAGACTCGTTACCAATCGTGTAGCCTTCGATAGTTTCGAGATAACCATCCTTATCCCAAAGGACTATCCCAAGCCCGTGTGCGATGGAGCCGACGTGAAAATGGCCACCCTGACGACTATAGGGCACGGGTTGGCACGATAAGCGATCCAGATTCAGGCGCGTATAAAACCCGGCACCGGTATTGATGCGGTCGGTGACCTGGCAGTTTTTGACCTGCTGGCGGAACAGGGCCTCGCTCGCTCCGAAAAGGAGGGCAATCTCGTGCAGGACCTGTGCCTCAAGATCCGTAAGTCCAGGAAACGGGCCTTCGGCAGGCAAATCCGTCAATGGGCCGGTCACCCAACCCTGCCTGTCTGGATAAGAGTTATGCATCTCTGACTGCGGATCTGGACGGTTGATGAGTAAGCCTTGCGGTTATAAGTCAGTGTGCGAGGCCAGGGCAATTTTGTTGTTTCGCAAAGGTGTTCCGTCCTGGAGATGATGCACGCGACGCTTGGCCTTTTCCGTTAGCGGCCTTCGCTGATTCCCGTTATAATCCGGATACGGGTGGACATAAGACCCGTATCCGCATACGGGGGCTAAACAATGATTGTCAGCGTATTCATCGGTATCCTTTTCATCCTGGCGATCTTTATCGTCTTTTCGATCGTCAAGATCGTGCCCCAGGGTTATGAGTTCACCGTCGAGCAGTTCGGGCGCTACATGCGTACGCTCAAGCCCGGCATCAGCTTTCTCACGCCCTTCATCGAAACCATCGGCCGCCGCGTCAACATGATGGAGCGCGTCTTCGACGTGCCGCAGCAGGACGTGATCACCAAGGACAACGTCAATGTCCGCGTCGACGGCATCGTCTTCGTCCAGGTCATGAACGCCGCCGAAGCCGCCTATCGCGTCGACAATCTCGACAACGCCATCACCCAGCTGGCCATGACCAACCTGCGCACCGTCGTAGGTTCGATGGAACTGGACGAAGTGCTGTCGCAGCGCGACTCGATCAATACGCGCCTGCTGACCGTCATCGACCACGCGACCTCGCCGTGGGGCATCAAGGTCAACCGCATCGAGATCAAGGACCTCAAGCCGCCGGCGGATATCACCGACTCGATGGCGCGCCAGATGAAGGCCGAGCGCGAGCGCCGCGCCCTGATCATTGAAGCGGACGGAGAAAAGCAGGCGGCGATCGCCCGCGCCGAAGGCATGAAGCAGGCTGCCGTGCTGGAAGCCGAAGGCCGCCGCGAGGCCGCATTCCGCGACGCCGAGGCGCGCGAACGCTCCGCCCAGGCCGAAGCGACCGCGACCGACCTGGTCTCGCAGGCCATCGCCAAGGGCGACGTCAACGCCATCAACTACTTCGTGGCGCAGAAATATGTCGAGGCGTTTGGCAAATTCGCCGAGTCGAACAACACCAAGACGCTGATCGTTCCGGCCGACCTGTCGTCGCTGGCCGGCGCCATCACCGGCGTTACCGAGCTGATCCAGTCGGCGGGCAGGGATGTGCCGAAATCACCGCCGCCGGCGTCTCCGCCACGCAAGACCAGCGTGCCCACGACCTGACCGGAGAATATACGATGGATATGGTCTCGATCTTCCTGATGGGGCCGATGGGCACCCAGGCTTTCTGGATCTGGCTGACCCTGGGCATCCTGCTGCTGGGCGTCGAGGTCTTTTTGGGGACGCAATGGCTTTTGTGGTCGGCGGCGTCGGCGGGTGTCGTGGCGGTGGTCTGCTTGACCGGCCTGCCATTCGGCATCGTCGCCCAGGTCATTACCTTCGCGAGCCTGAGCCTCGCCATGTCGCTGCTGACGCGCAAGTTCCTGAAGGTTCCCGATGGCGGCCCCGATGTTAATGAGCCGAACGCGCGGCTGATCGGCAAGCAGGCCGAGGTCCTGAGCGGTTTTGAGTTCGTCGCGGGCGGGGAACGCACGGGCCGCGTCAGCTTTGAGGGTGTCGAATGGCCGGCTGTTCTGACCAACGATCCGGCGGGCACCAAGATTGGCGCGACCGACAAGGTCGTGATTTCCCACGCCCACGAAGGCCGGTTGTTTGTGACGCCGGTGGTGTGAGAGCGCTTTTCTCCTCCCTATGCGTAGCATGGGGAGGTCGGGTGAGCGTAGCCGGGATATAGTCCCGGCAAGCGCAAGGAGGGGCGCGAAGCGGCGGTGCAGCGGTGGAGGGGTAAAGCGCCGGAAGTTTGACTGGCACTGGTGTGTGCGATTTTGCCTGAGATATACCCCTCCGTCGCGGACTACGCCGCGCCGCCTCCCCACCGCTTCGCGCCAGGGAGGAGAAGGGGCGCAATTTCCGTTACGTAAGCACGGTTTCCGCGCGCAGATTTCATTTGCGAAGGGGGTGAATCGCGCGCCATATGTCCTCAAAACAAGAGGAAGCCTGCCATGCCCGATAGCCAAACCACCCTGCGCCCCGGCATGTCCGAAGCCGAATGGAAGCTGCGTTGCGACCTGGCGGCGCTTTACCGGGCGGTGGCGCTCTATGGCTGGGACGACCTGATCTTCACCCATATTTCGTCGCGTGTGCCGGCGAAGGACTCTTTGATCAAGCAGGCAGACGGCGGGTTTGCACCGTCCGAAACCGACCATTTCCTGATCAATCCGTATGGTGTCTTCTTCGCCGAGATCACGGCCTCAAGCCTGGTCAAGATCGATGTCGACGGCCGCGTGGTCGATGGCTCGGGCGGCATGGTCAATCCGGCGGGCTTCACGATCCACAGCGCCATTCACGGTGCAATCAAAGACGCGCACTGCGTCATCCACCTGCATACCGACGCCATGACGGGCGTGTCGGCACAGCGCGAAGGCTTGTTGCCGCTGACGCAGAATGCGCTGCTGATCCGGCCGCAACTGGCCTATCACGACTATGAAGGCGTGGCGCTGGAACTGGATGAGCGCGAACGGCTGGTGGCGGATATCGGCACGAATCGCTTCCTGATGCTGCGCAACCACGGGGCGCTGGCCTGGGGCGGCACGGCGGGTGAGGCGTTCACCGCCATCTATTTCCTGGAACAGGCCTGCCGCCAGCAAATTGCCGCCTTGAGTGCCGGACGCGATTTGGTGCTTGAGGTCGGGCAAGAGGTGCAGGACAAGGTCGCGCCATTGGCCGCGGGTGTCGGCTTTGTCGGCGTGCTGGTCTGGCCGGGGCTAGTGCGGCGGCTGGACCGCGAAATGCCTGGCTACGCGGTTTAGGGGTGCACGGGCTCGGCGAGGAGATCGCTTTTCAGCGCCGACACCTTGCAGCATGGAGTTTCACATGGCGGACTATATGGCAGCAGTCGCCCGCTCGGCTTTCCTCATGCCGGATGGTGCAGAGCAGACGTATCTGATTATCCAGCCCGAGCATGATGGCGTACATCTGGTGGTTTACGCAGATAATGTGTTCAATGGCGATAGCTGGCACGACAGCGCAGCCGACGCTCAAACCCGTGCCGCCGAAGACTATGGCATCTTCTTGTCAGATTGGTGTGGGCTGCCAACCGCGCAAACCTGTGATGAAGCTCTCGCGGTTATCAGATCCATGGACAACCTGTGAAACCCTATTGCGCCGCCGACGTACTCTCATTTCCCGCCGCAACACTCGCCTTCGGCCTCGACATTAACTCGATATAGGCGATCAGGTTGCGGCGGTCGGTGTCGTCCTGCACACCCGGATAGCCCATCTTGGTACCCTTGACGGTGGCTTGCGGCGCCTTGATGAAGGTGTCCAAAGCCTCATAATCCCACATAACGCCGTGCTTTTGCATGGCTTCCGAATAGGGATAGCCCGCCGAGGTCCCGGCCTTGCGGCCAATCACGCCGAACAGGTGTGGACCGGTCAGGTTCATGCCGTCGGGCGTGATGGTGTGGCAGGCGCGGCACTTGTTGAACTGCTTTTCACCGGCCGCGAGATCGGCGGTGTTGTACGGCGCCGGAAACGTCTTCTGGATCTCGGCTTTTTCGGCATCGGTGTAGACGATGGGTTCGGCCAGGGCGATGTCGGTGCCGCCGTCGTTGTCGGCGCCGCGCGGCCCGCAGGCGGCGAGTACCAGAACCGGCAGGAAACAAGTGGCTTTCCAGAGTTTCAGCATGATAGGCCCCTGATGTGAATGTGCCATGTTTAGGCCAGGCGAAGATGTTTGACGACGGCTAAATTGCCGCAGCTACAGCAAGGATGGTTGAGGCGATTCAAATTCCAGCAGCCATTTCTTGAGCGGCAATCCACCACCATAGCCGGTCAGGCTGCCGTTCTTGCCGATGACGCGGTGGCACGGAATGACCAGCGAGACCGGGTTCTTGCCATTGGCCGCACCGACCGCGCGCATGGCGTTGATATCGCCAACGGTGATCGCCAATTGCTGATAGGAAATCGTTTCGCCATAAGGGATATCGAGCAGGGCTCGCCAGACCTTCTGCTGGAACGGCGTGCCCGCCGGTCTCACCGGCACATCAAAGGTCTTGCGCGCCCCGGCAAAGTACTCGCCGATCTGAGTTTCGGCCTCGCGCAACCGTTCGGGCGCCAGCGTTGCTACGCCCGGCAGGCCCAGCTTGGGCTTCAGGCTATCTTCGTTCAGGAAGTAGAACTCGACCAGCGCGCCGTCACGGTCGGCGGTGAGGGCGGCCTGGCCCAAGGGCGTATCGATATGGGCGTAATAGAGGTCCATGCAGATAGTCTGTGCCCTGAGTCGCCGGAAAGCGGCAGCAGGTGCTATATTGTCATAGGCAAGCAAAGGACGGCCGTGTGAGCAATCTCATCCTACCTGGATATATGGCGAAGCAAGGCTGGCCGGCACTCGTTGGAGAGGACCGCGAGGCCGATGTGGCGCGGCTGGAAGAGCGATATGATGTGATTTTGCCTGATGATTTCCGCAATTACCTGCTGACATTGTGTCCCGTCGAAGACCAGTTGGATGATGACCTCGGCACTTGGTGGGGGCTGAATTCGATTACCAATATTTCCGAAGGGTATGAGCACCAGGTTATCCTCGCGGGGGTGAACGGCCGGGCGCCGCAATATCTGCTCTTCATGGACTTTAGTTTCTGGTCCTGGGCCTGGGCCATCGCCTGCACCGACGATCACAACCGGGGCAAGGTCGCGCTTGTCGGCGGTCTTCCCGATCGGTTCGTCGCCGCGTCCTTTACCGAGTTTGCGGAACGCTACGTCGTGGACTGGGCGTCGGTCTGCTGAGCCCCCGTTGCCTGGAAACGGCAACAGGCTCACGAGTCGAACGCTGAAATGATCGGGCAGGGGCCAT
Source organism: Asticcacaulis sp. P4_H10 (assembly GCF_056400965.1). Lineage (NCBI taxonomy): Bacteria > Pseudomonadati > Pseudomonadota > Alphaproteobacteria > Caulobacterales > Caulobacteraceae > Asticcacaulis > Asticcacaulis sp. P4_H10. Next base: position 49,184 of record NZ_JBFUKH010000003.1, read on the forward strand.
CGGAATGCGCGCAGTCGTGAGCCAGCCTTTGCAGCGCTGCCCTGGCCGCCTGCAACTCCGCGATCTTCGTATCCAGCGCCTTGATACGCGCACCTGCCAGGGCCTGTGCGCGCGGCCGGTCATGGCTGGCGTCCAGCGCCATCAATTCGCCGATTTCCTCAAGCGTAAAACCAGAGGCTTGCGCCTGGCGGATAAAGCGCAGGCGACGCAGGTCGTCCGGCCCATATCGCCGCATTCCGCCCGACAGGTCGTTGCCGCCGTGGCGTTCGGGCGTCGCAAGCAAGCCGCGCCGCTGATAGTAGCGCACGGTCTCGACCCCCACGCCGCCTTCGCGGGCCAGGGCGCCGATCGTCATATTGTGATCCACAGGCTTGACTCCGTACCATGGTACGGACCCCATATAGGGAGCAACCGAAGGATTGCACCCATGACCAACCCCGCAAAAACCGCTGAAATCTATCGCATGGTGATGGCCACCCACACCTGTCCCTATGGCCTCAAGGCCCTGCATCTGCTGAAATCCAAAGGCTTTACCGTCCAGGACCACTGGCTGACGACGCGCGAAGAGACCGACGCATTCAAGGCCAAACACGACGTAAAAACCACTCCACAGGTTTTTATAGATGACCAGCGCATCGGCGGATTTGATGACTTGCGTCGCCATTTCGGCCAAGGCGTGGCTGACCCGAAGGCGCCCAGCTATACGCCGGTGCTGGCGGTCTTCGCCGGCACGGCGCTGATGGCCATGGCCGTCAGCTACCCGCTGAGCGGAGCCCCTCTAACGCTCCATGCCGCAGAGCTATTCATCGCCTTCAGCATGGTGGTTCTGGCCGTCCTGAAGCTGCAGAACGTCGAAAAGTTCTCGACCATGTTCCTGAATTACGACCTGCTGGCCAAACGCTGGGTACCCTACGGCTACATTTATCCGTTCGCGGAACTGGGTGCGGGTGTGCTGATGATCGCGGGTGTGCTGAACATCGTGTCCATACCGGTGGCGCTGGTGATCGGCGGGATCGGCGCGGTTTCCGTCTATAAGGCTGTCTATATCGACAGGCGTGACCTGAAGTGCGCCTGCGTCGGTGGCGACAGCAATGTCCCGCTGGGCTTCGTATCGCTGACCGAGAACCTTATGATGGTCGCCATGGCGGCGTGGATGCTGGTCCGTCACGGCGTCTGAGCGGGCCAATGGTCGATTGCCTACGTGTGAATATCGGGAAGAGATACCGAGACCGCCGACAAACTGAAGCTTTCTGAACACAATTACGTGTTTAGCGGCCTACTGTTACCGCTACCCTGGCGTGCAATCACGCAATCGTTTGCGGCGTTCATTCAGCGTTAACCAGCAAGGATCACCGTGTTCTCCCAAATCTGGGACTGGGAGGACAAATCATGGACAGGTGGCGTAGCGTTCGGGGGGCGGGCATCGTGATGGCAGCGGTATTGGCGATAGCCAGTCCGGTCCAGGCAGACGGTGCACGGGAAATCCAGGTTGCGGGGCGAACCCTGACCTTCCTCGACGGCGGCCCCACCGGCAAGGTCGTCTTTGCCATCGTCTATGACGCGTCCAAACCGGCCTCGGTCGCCGAAAAGGATGAGATCATGGCCGCGCTCGGCTCAGGTATGGCGGCAGGCGGTGCGACCGTGGCCGGCAAGCCCGTCGAAGCCGGGGCCATCGGCTCAGCCGGCGATGTCGGGGCATTTTACCTGACGCGCGGCGTCAACTACGCGGCGGCCGGCGCTGTCGCCAAGAGCAAGAAGACCCTGAGCATCAGCTCGGACATGGCGTGCGTCAAATCCGGCGCCTGCGTCATGGGCGTGGCCGCCACGCCCAAGGTCGAAATCGTCGTCAACTCGGCCACGGCCGCCGCTATCGGCGCCAAGTTCAAGGCCGCCTTCAAAATGATGATCAAGGAAATCTGAGCATGAAAGCCCGGACATTATCAACGGTCGCCGGCGCAGCTCTGCTGGCAACCCTGGCCGCGTCTGCCGCCCACGCCCAATCGATCGACTACGGCTCGCTGGAGCAGCTGTTTGGCGAGCCCGTCACTACCTCGGCGACCGGATCGCCGCAACGTTCGACCGAAGTGCCGGTCGACATGACGATCATCTCGGCCGAGGACATCAAGCGATCGGGCGCTACCGACATGCCGACGCTTTTGTCGCGCGTCGCCGGTGTCGACATCCTGCCGTTCTCGGCCGGCGCCTCCGAAGTCAGCGTGCGCGGCTATAACCAGTCGCGCTCCCCGCGCATGCTGGTGCTGATCAATGGCCGCCAGGTCTATCTCGACCACTTCGGCTATACGGATTGGTATACCCTGCCGGTCGCATTGGGTGAAATCCGCCAGATCGAGCTGGTGCGCGGCCCCAACAGCGCGCTGTTCGGCTTCAACGCCGTGTCGGGCGTGATCAACATTATCACCTATAACCCCAAGTTCGACGACGTTGACGCGGCCTCGGTATCGGGGGGCTCGCTGAGCTATGGCGCAGCCAATATCATCAGCACCTTCCGCATCGGCCCGGTCAGCACGCGCCTGTCGCTGGCCTCCGAAAGCCAGGACGAGTGGCTGAACACCAATTCGGCCATCACGGCGGCGCAACTGCGCGACCCGCAGTCGGTGCGCGCCGGCATCGATACCTCTGTGGCTCTGGGGGAGAAGACCGACCTGCGCGTCGAAGGCTCTTACACCAATTCGAGCCTGACGGAGATGCTGTCGGGCTATTCTTATGTGGCCAGCCGCGTGAAGTCGAAGTCGATCAAGGCCACGCTGAACTCGGACACGCCATACGGCAATATCCAGGCCCAGGGCTATATCAACAAGCTCGATTCGTCGGCCCTGCCGCTGCACTACTACAACACGATCACGGTCGGCAGTGTCCAGGACCTGTTCAAGATCGGCGCCAACCACACGGTCCGCGTCGCCCTGGAATACCGCGCCAACAAGGTCAACACCACCTCCACCGGCGGCGGTGAGATCGGTTATATCGTCTATGCGCCCTCATTCATGTGGAACTGGGCGGCGGCCTCGAACCTCAGCCTGACGACGGCCGTGCGTTACGACAGCCTGGACCTGCACCGCACAGGCGTTTTCCCGGCGGGCGTGCCCAATGCGAATAACGCCCTGTGGGACAAGACGATCAAGGACTTCAGCTTCAATCTGGGCGCGGTCTATGCCGTCACCGACAAGGACACGCTCAGGCTGACCGCGGCGCGCGGCCTTCAGGCGCCGACCCTGGTCGAGCTGGGATCGCGCCAGGTCCTGCCGACGACGCCGGCGCCCACGGGCCTGGCCAATCTCGGCAATCCGAACCTGAAGCCGGCCATCGTCACCAACTACGAAGCGACCTACGACCGCGCCCTACCGCAATGGCGGGCGCGCGCGGCGATCAAGCTGTTCCTGCAGCACACCGACGACGTCAAGAGCGGCACGTCGCGCAGGCAGATCGACATCCCGGCCACGTCCACCACCTGGGGCGTCTTCTCCTACGTCAATATGGGCGAGTCCGACATGGTCGGCGCCGAGGTCTCGGCGTCGGGCCGCTTCGGCGAAGGCTTCCGCTGGAGCGCCGACACCACCCATGTCGACATCGAGGACACGCCGCTGCCCGGTTACGATCCGGTCGTGCGCCTGGTCGCCTATGGCAAGACAGCCCCGCAATGGCGCAGCAACCTGTCCCTGGGCTGGAGCGACGGCATCTGGTCGGCCGACGGCTATCTCCACAGCGTCAGCCGCTTCAATTCGTACATCACGACGGGTCTTGAGCCCGTGCCCGCCTATACCAGCTTCGGCGGGCGTGTGGCGTGGAAGAACGACAAGGGGCTTGAACTGTCGCTCAACGGCCAGAACCTGCTCGAAGACCGTCAGATGCAGGCCAAGGCCGCCAGCGGGCTCCTGGCCCAGCGCCGGGTGATCGTCCAGATCGGCAAGTCCTGGTAGGTAGAGGGCTGGAGCGATCTGCCAAAAAGTGTGCAGCGGTTTTTGGCATAATATCGCGACAAAGCAAAAACCACCCGAGGTTGGAGGGCCGCACGTCAGCACCCAGGTGCGTGCGACGTGCGGTCAGCCGCCGGGATAATCGGGCGGAAAATACTGATTTGCGCAGGTTTTATTTTTGATGCCGCCGCCCGCGCGATGAACTTATCGCGCCGCTGGTAAGGTTGTGCCGGTTCTCCGCCGCTTCCCTCTCCTCCTGTACGTAAGCCCTCCGTGTCATCCGCCATCGTTTTCGGCATCGTCGCCGCCATAGCCTACGGCACGGCGAACTGCGTTGCCCGCTTTTCCGGCAAGTCGCTGGGCGTTCTGGCGACCCTGCTGTGGAGCCAGCTTTTCCTGCTGGTCTGCGCCTCGGTGGTCTTTGCCGTCATCGGCCGGCTGCCGGACGCGCAGGTGTCGGAATGGGCGGTGCTGGCCGGGTCTAACCTGATGATCGTGCTGGGCACGGCCTGTCTCTATGGCGGCCTGGCCAAGGGGCGGTTGTCGGTCGTCGCGCCGGTCATGGCCAGCTATGGCGCCGTCACGGCGGTCCTGTCGCTGGCGACCGGTGAACGTGCCTCAGTGATGATGATGGCGGGACTGGCCCTGACGATAGGCGGCGCCATCCTGTCGGCCCTGCCGTCCAAATCGTCCCAGTCCGGCGCCAAGGCCAGGACATCCGGCATAGCGTTCGCCCTCGGCTCGGCGCTCTGTTTCGGCGTCGGCTACTGGCTGCAGGGCAACCACGTCATTCCCGCCTTCGGGCCAATGGCGACCCTGTGGCTCTTCTACGTCACGTCAACGATGCTGTTCGGCGCTGCCGCCCTGGTCCGGCGCACGCCGCTGCTGACCTTTGATGGTCCGAAGGATATCGGCCAGCTGCTCGCCACGGCAGCTTTAAGCGGCGGGGGCTTTGCCGCCATGATGGTGGCCCAGAGCGGCGGCGACGTGGCGGTTGCGACGGCGCTCAGCTCGGCCGCCACCGCGATTACGGTCGTCCTCGCCTTCGCCTTCCTGAAGGACAAGCCCGGCTGGAAAGGCTGGCTTGGCGTCGCCGCCGTGGTGGCGGGCGTGGTGACCTTGCAGGCCAGCGGCTGAACCACATCCGGCGACCAAACAGCTCGCAAACGGTTGCACTGCGGTCGTTAGCGTCAGATGCACTGTGATCCCTTATTTTTTCTAAGTTTGGTGCACGCCCGGTCTACCAAAGCCGGAAGAATCACCTGCCGATGGGAACATATGTAACCAGTAGGCGGAGTTCGTGTGTCCCAGGTTTTTTATGTCGATTTCAGTGCCGACAACAGCGTTCGCATGACCATCGCCGCCCCCCGGCAACGTCCGCCGGCCCCCTATGTATGCATCTGCAAAAACCGCGAGGAACTGGACGGGGAAATCGGGACCTTCCTGGCCGCCAGCGGTAATCCCCAACTGATGGGCGCGGCGCTGTCGGTGTGCGGCTGGGAAAAGGACGGGGTGTTCGAAATGCCGAACCATTCCTACAGCATCGACCGCGACTGGATACGCGCCCGCCTGAACGTTAGCCGCGTCCATCTGGTCAACGACATCGTCGCGGCCGCCCTGTCCATCGACCTGCTGAAGGCGTCCGAACGGGTTCCCATCTACGCCGCCGAAGGTGATCCCAACCACCCCAGGGCCATGGTGGGGCTGGGCCGTAGCTTAGGCACCACGACCCTGACGGCCGATGAATTCGGCGCGGCCATGGCGACGCCGTCGGCCGGCGGGCACTGCGACCTGGCGGCGACGACCGAGCGCGAATTCGCGGTGGTGCGCTATCTGTTGCGCCAGTTTGGTCGGGCGTCGCGCGTCCGCGCCCTGTCGAGCCAGGGGCTGGTCAATGTCTATGACGCCCTGACCGACCTGGCGGGCGAGGCCGTATCGTCGCCCAAGCCGCAGGACGTCGTCGCCCGCGCGCGTGACGGCGAGGCGCGCGCCCGGGAAACGGTCGCGCTGGTGCTGGGCTGGCTGGCGGCGACGGCGTCTGACACGGTGCTGGCGGTCGGCGCACGGGGCGGGGTGTACCTGGCGGGGTCGTTCTTTACCCTGATGGGCGACCTGTTCGACGTGGACGCCTTTGCCGCGCGCTTTACCGACAAGGGCCGCCTGAGCGACATGCTGTCGGCCGTGCCGGTCTTCCTGGTAGCCGCCGCCGAACCGGAAATGATCGGGCTGAGCACGCTGTTTATGGATCGCTAATCCACCGCACGACGCCCGCCGTATACCGAAGCCATGAAGCGGCATAAGGCGGAGCAATGACCAAGGGTGTTCTGCGCGTGGTGCTAGGCGACCAGTTGTCGACCCGGCTGGCGGTCATCGCCGAGGCCGACAAGGCCGCCGACACCATCCTGATGGCCGAGGTGATGACGGAGGCCAGCTACGTCCGCCACCACGTCAAAAAGATCGCCTTCCTGTTTTCGGCCATGCGCCACTACGCCGAGGCCCTGCGCCAGGCGGGGTTTCGCGTCCGCTATGTCACGCTCGACGATCCCGACAACAGCCACAGCCTGGAGGGCGAAATCCTGCGCGCGGTCGCCGATCTTTCGCCCGCCCGCGTGGTGGTGACCGAGCCCGGCGAATGGCGGCTTCTTGAGGGGTTCGAAGCGCTGAAACTGGCGCTGGCGGTGCCGTTCGACATCCTGCCCGATACGCGCTTCCTATGCGACCACGCCGACTTCAACGCCTGGGCGGAAGGCCGCCGCGAACTGCGCATGGAGTTTTTCTACCGCGAGATGCGCCGCCACCACGCCATCCTCATGGAGCAAGACGGCAAACCGACCGGCGGCCGCTGGAATTTCGATACGGAAAACCGCAAGCCGCCGCCCAAGGACATGCACGCCCCCGCACGGATCAGCTTTCGCAAGGACGCCATTACGCGCGAAGTGCTCGACCTTGTGGCGAGACGCTTTCCCGATGGGTTCGGCCGGCTTGAGCCCTTCCATTTCGCCGTGACGCGCAAACAGGCGCGGCGCGAGCTTGACCACTTCATCGCCCACATCCTGCCGCGCTTTGGCGACCATCAGGACGCCATGATGACGGATGAGCCCTATCTCAACCACTCGCTGCTGTCGGCCTATATCAATGCCGGGCTGCTCTATCCGCTTGAGGTCTGCCAGGCCGCCGAAGCCGCCTTTCGTAAAGGGACTGCGCCGCTCAACGCTGTTGAGGGCTTTATCCGCCAGATCCTTGGCTGGCGCGAATATATCCGCGGCGTCTACTGGCGCTTCATGCCGGACTATATCGAACGCAATGCCCTGGACGCTCATGAGAGGCTGCCGTGGTTCTACTGGTCGGGCGAGACGCGCATGACCTGCATGACACAGGCGATCAAGCACACGATCGACCACGCCTACTCGCACCATATCCAGCGCCTGATGGTGACGGGCAATTTCGCGCTGCTGGCCGGCATCGATCCCAAGGCAGTGCACGAATGGTACCTGGCCGTTTATGCCGACGCCTATGAATGGGTCGAAGCGCCCAATACGCTCGGCATGGCGCTGCACGCCGACGGCGGCCTGCTCGGCTCCAAGCCCTATGCGGCCAGCGGCAAATATATCAAACGCATGAGTAATTTCTGCCAGGGCTGCGCCTACGATCCGGAGATCAGCGTGGGCGAGGGCGCCTGTCCGTTCAATGCGCTCTACTGGGATTTTGTGGCGCGCCACCGCGACCGCTTTGGCCGCAATCCGCGCATGGGCTATGTCTATGCCAACTGGGACCGGATGGACGACGACAAGCAGACGGGCTTACGCGGCCAGGCGGCGCGGCATTTGGAGGCGATGCGGAAGGGTGAGTTGTGAGGCGGGCGGTGATGGACTAAACCCGCACTCGAAGGAGCTAGACCATGGACACTCTGACCGTCGTTGCGGGAGATACGCGCATTGTGCAATGGCCGGTCTCCGGCCCCAGGATCGAAACGGCGGCGCAAGCCAACGATCTTATCGGCGAAGCGTGGGCTCATGACGCGTCGTGGGTGGCTGTGCCTGTGGACGGCTTCGCGCCTGAGGTCTTCCAACTGAAGACCCGTATCCTGGGGGAGATCACCCAGAAGTTCGTCAACTACCGGCTGGGCCTGGCGATTGTCGGCGATATCCCGGAGGCGTTGCTCCTGAGCCAGGCTTTGCAGGACTATATCCGCGAAGCCAATCAGGGCGCGAATATCTGGTTTGTTGCGTCGTTTGAGGATTTGACGGCACGGTTGGAAGGAAGAGTTTAATGTGCGTCGTATGTAAGAAGTTTCGAAAAAATCTCGCAAATTTCGACGGGCGTAAAACTGAAATGCTCAGCGATATCTCCGGCGCGCGATGATGAAGGGGCAGGGGAATGAGGACGGCGCCTGCGCCGCTTTGCAGGGCACGGGGCGCTCGGCGCTAAGGGCAAAACGGTGTCAGAAGCCAAGCGGGTCACAAGGTGTGGCAGAGCGCCGCAAGCCGTTTCCGGTCGCGGGTGCTGGCACCATATCAGGGCTCTTCAAGGAGCCCTGATATGTTTCTCAATATCCTGATTGGCCTGTCGCTGCTGGCGGTGGTTGCCACCTTCGTGGTGGGCATGGTCGCGTTTTCGCGCAATGGCGAAGCCGCCGGCAAGGCGCTGAACCGGGCAATGGCGTGGCGCGTCAAGACCCAGTTCGTCGCGATTGCCATCCTGGCCCTGAGCCTGTGGGCGAAGTCCGCCGGGGCCTGAGCACCCTGCCGGCACGACATCCTTACATTGCAAGGCCGGTCAGGCGGCGCAACCTTTCAGCCGTCCGGGTTATGATCGGTCTTCCCCCAAGGAGATACATCATGGAACCCCAGGACGACGAGGGTCTGTTCGCGCAGACCGGCCAGGACAACCAGCAGCAGGACGGCGCGCTGTCCGATGAAAATGGACAGGTCCCCACCAACGAACAGACGATAGACGAGACCGACGACGATCTCGATATTCCGGCAGAAGACGGCATAGCCGAGGATGACGACCTCGAAGAGGATGAGGACGAAAGCGCCGCGACGGGCGGCGACACGGCTATCCCGGCCGCGACGATCTGACACCGCGCGCTATCGTTGATAGCTTTGGCTCCCGCAGGTTCGCCTGCGGGAGTTCGTCTGTGTGGATGTCACAGCCAGCGCTTATGCCGGAAATAGACGTAGGGCAGGACGGCGAACAAAAGCATCAGCACAATCGCCATCGGATAGCCGTACTGCCAAGTCAGTTCGGGCATATGGGCGAAGTTCATGCCGTAGAACCCCGCCACAAGCGTCGGCGGCAGGAAGATCAGCGCTACCACCGAGAAGATTTTCGCGATCAGGTTCTGTTCGACATTGATCATGCCCAGCGTGCTCTCCAGCTGGAAATTGATCTTGTCGTTCAGGAACGCCGACTGGTCGGCCAGCGACCTGGCGTCCTTGATCAGCCGGCCCGCATCGTGGCAGATGGCGGCATTGTCCGGGCTGTGGTCTTCGCGGAAATAGGTCAGCAGCCTTATCAGGCTGTGCGTGCTTTCGTTGATCTTGGAATTGAGGTCGGCGACGAAGCCAAGTTCCTTCAGCACACCGCCCATGATCAGCGACGGATTGCCTTTGCGGCCGTCGAACGCGTGGTCGGCGAAGATGCGCCGCGACAGGCCGTCCAGCGTCTGCATGACGTGGGCATGGTCGGCGGCGACGCGCAGGATGACTTCTTCAAGCAGGCCTTCCAGGACATCGGCGCTGGTGCGGAACCGCTTGCCGTTGAGCAGCAGGTCCTGCTGGAAGCTGAGGAAGGGTTCCGGATCGATGTCGCGGATGGTGATCAGGAAGTCCGGCGTCAGGATGAAGGTGATGGTCGATGTCTGCGGCTGGCCGCCGGCTTTTTCGCTTTCGGCGCCGACGGTCAGCGCCGCGGTCATGTAGGAGGTGCCGTCGCGCGTATACATGCGGTTAAGCGCGTGGTTGCGCCAGATCTCCTCACGGCTGGGCAGGGCCAGGTTGAGCGTCTGGGGCAGGAGGCGCAATTCGTCGTCGGTCGGGCTGAGCAGGTCGATCCACACCGGCTCGTCCGGTACGTTATGCGTCGGGTCGAGCTGGATTTCGGCGATATTGCCGGCGCCTGTTGTATGGAAGACCGTGATCATGCCGCGCCCCCGGAACCCTGTTTTCCGGAAGTGTAGGAAGGCCGTGTGACCAAAGCTTTAAGGCACACAAATGTTATTAGATTTTCGTTCACTCAATCCATAGTACGTTTGCAACGGGCCGCTGGCGTTTTTCTGCGGCCAGTCAGGGATTCCACGCATGACCAAGCCGAATACGGGCCAGATCGACGACGTGACCAAGGAAAAACAACGCTTTCCCACGCATATGGAGGCCATGGAGCGTCTTGTCAGCGTCGTTCAGGCGCTGTCCCAGGCGCGCGACGTTGCCACCATAACGCGAATCACCCGCGATGCCGCGCGTGAGCTGACCGGCGCCGACGGGGCGACCTTCGTGCTCAGGGACGGCGACCAGTGCTATTATGCCGACGAGAATGCGATCGCGCCGCTGTGGAAGGGCAAGCGCTTCCCGATGGAGATGTGCGTCTCGGGCTGGGTGATGAACAACGCCCAGGCCGCCGTCATCGAAGACATCTATGACGACCCGCGCGTGCCGGCCGAGGCCTATCGCCCGACCTTTGTCAAATCGCTGGCCATGGTGCCGATCCGCACCGAAGCGCCCGTCGGCGCCATCGGCAATTACTGGGCGACCAACTACCGCCCGACCGATGAGCAGTTGCGTGTGCTCCAGGCCCTGGCCAATACGACCTCGGTGGCGCTGGAAAATGTCCGGTTGATCGAGGAGCTGCGCCAGAAGGTCGGGATGCTGGAGACGCAGAGCGCGCGCATCCAGCAGCAGCATGAATCGCTTGAGGTCTTCACCCACGCCCTGGCCCACGACCTGAAGGAGCCGGTGCGCACGGTGCGCGCTTTTTCCCAACTGATCGCCGAGGGCGATGTCGGCGAGAGCGGGCCGCTCTATTTCGACTTTATCCGCAAGGCCGCCGACCGGATGGGGATGCTGGTCGAGACCGTCTATTCCTATACGCGGCTGCACGACCCGTCGCGCGCCGTCAAATCAGCCATCGACGCCGGTGATTCCCTAAGCGGCGCCGAGGACAGCCTGCGCCAGCTGATCCAGGCGTCGGGTGCGACGATCAAGGCCACCAGGCTGCCGACGGTCGACGCCAATGCGGCGCAACTGCTCCAGGTCTTCCAGAACCTGATCGCCAACGCCATCAAGCATGCAGGCGGCCCGGCGCATATCCGCATCGACGCCCAGGACGACGGCGCGCACTGGCATTTCACCGTCGCCGACAATGGTCCTGGGATCGCCGAGAGCGACCTGCAACGCATTTTCCAGCCGTTCAAGCGCCTGAGGCTCAATGAGGAGGGCGCGGGGCTGGGACTGGCCATCTGCGCCAAGATCGTCGCCATGCACGGCGGCCGCATCTGGTGCGAAAGCCGCGAAGGGCAGGGGGCGGAGTTCCACTTTACCCTGCCCAAGGCGACCGAAGCGGCGCGTGTCGTAGAGGCGCGTGGCGCTAAGGATGTCCCTGTCGGCAAGCCCCTCGGCCTGGCGCATGTGCTGCTGGTCGACGACCGCGAAGCCGATATCGAACTGACGCGCATCCTGCTGCGCGACCGCGACAAGGCCGAGTTCGACCTGACCGTGGCGCGGTCGGGCCGCGAGGCGCTGGAGACCCTGCGCAAGGCGCGGGTGAGCGGTGAGCGCTTCGACCTGATCCTGCTCGATATCAACATGCCCGGCATGGACGGTTTCGAGACGCTTGAGGCGCTGCGCCGTGAGGGCGACTTCGCCGATATGACGGTGGTGATGTGCACTGGCTCGACCCAGGACACCGACCAGGAACAGGCGCGCAAGCTTGGGGCCGTGGGCTATATGGTCAAGCCGGCGTCGCTGGCGCAACTCAGGCCGATGCTGGATGCGGTGCCGGCCTTGCGCTGGCACGACCAGGGCCCGGCGGCGCGGTTGCTCAGGGTGGCGTGATATTCTGCCTCCCCAAATCTATTGGATTTGGTGCGGCAGAAAAAAGTCCTTACGCGCTTCTTACACCCCAACGCGCAATCGTGACTGTATCCTCATGGCGGATCGCGTTACGCGGTGGTAACACCGCCGGTGAGAGGGCCCGCCATGCACCACGACGCCAACAGCTTCAGGGCCTGTATCGAACTGTGCTGGCAATGCCGCGATACCTGCCAGGCAACCCTTTATAATCATTGCCTTCCGATGGGCGGGCGGCACACAGCACCGGCCCACGTCCGCATCATGGCCGACTGCATCGAGATGTGCCAGACCTGCGCCGACTTCATGACGCGCGGCTCTGAGCTGCATATGGCGACGTGCCTGGCCTGCGCCGATGTCTGCGACGCCTGCGCCATCTCCTGCGAAACCGTCGGCGGTCCGGAAATGCTGGCCTGCGCGGAGATCTGCCAGCGCTGCGGCCACGTATGCCGTGAGATGAGCCACGCGCACACAGCCGCGCACGCCTGAAAGATCACACCATGAAAAAGGCCCTGCTGCTCGGTGTTGCATTGGCTCTGACGGGCTGCGGCGAAACCGCCCGACTGCGCCCGGAAGACGGCATGGGCGTCAATCCAAAACTGCCTAGCCCCGTCAAAACCCTGGTGCCGACTGTCAAGATCGCCGAGGTCGCCGGCTGGACGGTCGACCAGGCGCCGACGCCTGCGCCCGGCCTTCAGGTCGAAGCGTTTGCGCGTAACCTGACCCATCCGCGCTGGCTCTATGTCCTGCCCAATGGCGATGTCCTGGTCGCCGAAAGCGATGCGCCGCCCAAGCCTGACGACGGAAAGGGCATTCGTGGCTTCTTCATGAAGATGCTGATGAAGAAGGCGGGCTCCAACCGGGGCAGCCCCAACCGGCTCATGCTGTTGCGCGATGCCAATCACGATGGCGCCGCCGAGCTTCAGGTCGTCTTCCTGCAGAACCTCAACTCGCCGATCGGCATGGCGCTGATCGGCGACCAGCTTTACGTCGCCAATACCGACGCGGTGGTCCGTTATACCTATCATGAAGGCGACACGGCGATTACCGGCCCGGCCACCAAGGTCGCCGACCTGCCGGGCGGGCCGATCAACCACCACTGGACCAAGAACCTGATCGCGTCGAAGGACGGCAGCAAGCTCTATGTCTCGGTGGGCTCCAACTCCAACGTCGCGGAAAACGGCATGGCGGCCGAAACCAACCGTGCGGCGATCCTGGAAATCGATGCCGCGACGGGCGCGACACGGCTGTTTGCCTCAGGGCTGCGCAATCCGGTCGGCATGGCGTGGAACCCGGAGACGGGCGCGCTGTGGACCGTCGTCAATGAGCGCGACGAGATCGGTTCGGACCTGGTGCCCGACTATATGACGTCCGTGAAGCCTGGCGCATTTTACGGCTGGCCCTACAGCTATTACGGCCAGACCGTCGATGAACGCGTCAAGCCGCAGGACCCGGCCAAGGTCGCGTCCGCCATCAAGCCCGACTTTGCGCTGGGGCCGCATACGGCGTCGCTGGGCCTGACCTTCTATACCGGCGGGCTCTTGTCGGAAGGCTACAAGAATGGCGCGTTTGTCGGCCAGCATGGCTCGTGGAACCGCAACCCGCCGTCGGGCTATAAGGTCGTCTTCGTGCCATTCAAGGGCGGCCAGCCGTCGGGCATGCCGCAGGACGTGCTGACGGGATTCCTGGGCGAAGACGGCAAGGCGCGTGGCCGCCCCGTCGGCGTCGCCGAGGATATTGATGGCGCGCTGCTTGTGGCCGACGACGCCGGAAATACGGTCTGGCGCGTCACGCCGGACACGCAGCTGCGGGTAAAGTAGAGCCGTCCCATTTTCCGCGTAACGCACGTTATCAATTTTAATGACTTACTTGTGGAAACTTCGTCCTTAACGCGATTTTCAGCAAGTAAGCGTCGCAAACCGGTGTTACCGTCTTCCCCAATTGCGCGAGAAAATGAATCTCTCGCCTACTCTTATGGGGGAAGTCCAGATGGTCAGCATTTATACCGCCGGTGCGGTCACAGTCGCCAATACCTATACCACAGGTACGCAGCTTGACGCCAAGATCGTCACGCATCCGGGCGGAGGCTATACAATCGTCTGGCAAAGCAATGGCCAGGACGGTTCGGGCTTCGGCATCTATTCCCAGCGTTTCGACAGCACAGGCGCCAAGGTCGGCTCCGAGATCCGGGTCAACACCTATACGACGAGCGACCAGAACGCGCCGGTCGTCACGCGCCTCAGCGATGGCGACTATGTCGTCGCCTGGGCCAGCAACGGCCAGGACGGGGCGGGAGCTGGGATATACGCCCAGCGCTTTAATCCGGACGGTACGACACAAGGATCAGAGTTCCGCGTCAATACGACCACCGCCGGCAACCAGGGCTGGACCACGCTGGAGCCGCTGAGCGGTCTGGCGGTCACCGACCTGGGCGCGAATGGCTTTGTTGTGACCTGGCAGGGCAACGGCGCCCAGACCGGCCAGGTGGATACAATGGGTATCTTCGCCCAGCGCTACGACCTGTCAGGTGCAGCCGTCGGCGGCGAGGTCCGGGTCAATACCACGACCACCAACGACCAGACCGTGCCGGCCGTGGATGCCTTCAGCGATGGCAGCTATGTCGTCTCATGGACCAGCCTGGCGCAGGACGGTTCGGGCTATGGTGTCTATGCCCAGCGCTTTAATTCGAGCGGTGTGGCGGTCGGCTCCGAAACCCGCGTCAATACCTATGCGACCGGCGACCAGTTGATGCCCTCCGTGGCGGTGCTGGCCGACGACAGCTATGTCATTGCCTGGTACAGCAATGGCCAGGACGGCGACGGCCTCGGCGTCTACGCCCAACGCTACGATTCGTCGGGGACAGCGATCGGGGCGGAATTCCGGGTTAACACCTACACCACCAGCGACCAGAACTATCCGCGTGTCACGGCCATGTCGGACGGCGGGTTTGTTATCGGCTGGACCAGCAAGAACCAGGATTTCGCCAACGCCACCTTGCCGCACGGCGCCTATTCGCAGCGCTACGATTCCGGCGGCAATACCGTAGGGTTCGAGACGCTTGTGAATGAGACGGTTGTCGGCAGCCAGGTGCATCCGATCACCGCTGAGCTTGACGACGGCAATGTTGTTACGGCCTGGGTGAATTATGCGTCGAGTTACGGTGATATCCATCAGCAGGTGTATGAGCATCATACGGCCGGCTATGGCGGCAATGCCGTATTGGGCGCGGGTGCGGTTACCCGTGTCAACAGCTATACGAACAATTCCCAGCTGGACGCCAAGATCGTCACTCATCCCGATGGCGAATACAGCGTCATCTGGCAAAGCAACGGCCAGGATGGCTCGGGTATCGCAATTGCGTCCCAACGCTACGACGCCAGCGGTACAAAACTTGGCGGCGAAACCCGCGTCAACACATATACGACCGGCGACCAGAATGCACCGGCCGTGACCCGCCTCAGCGACGACGGTTATGTCGTCACCTGGGTCAGCAATGGCCAGGACGGTTCGGGCGCAGGCATCTATGCCCAGCGCTTCAACGCTGACGGCACGATGAATGGCGCAGAATTCCGTGTCAATACGACGACAACCAGCAATCAGGGATGGGCGACGGCCGAGCCGTTGAGTGGTGTGGCGATTGCCGACCTGGGCACGAACGGCTTTATCGTCACCTGGCAGGGTGTAGGTACGCAGTCTGGCCAGGCCGATACCATAGGCATCTTCGCCCAGCGTTATGATATGTCGGGCGCTGCCGTCGGCGGCGAGGTCCGTGTCAACACCACCACCACCGGTGACCAGACGGTTCCGGCTGTCGATGGCTTCAGCGATGGCAGCTATGTCATCTCCTGGACCAGCGCGGCCCAAGACGGCTCTGGGCTTGGCATATACGCCCAGCGTTTCGATGCCAGCGGCGCGGCTGTCGGCTCCGAGACGCGCGTCAATACCTACACCACAAGCGACCAGGTCATGCCGTCCGTGGCGGTGCTGGCCGACGACAGCTACGTTATCAGCTGGTACAGCACCGGCCAGGATGGGTCGGGTCTTGGCGTCTATGCCCAGCGTTACGACGCGTCGGGAACGGCGCTGGGCTCGGAGTTCCGCGTCAATACCTTCACCACCAACGATCAGAATTACCCGCGCATCACCGCGCTCGCTGACGGCGGCTTTATCATCGCCTGGACCAGCAAGAACCAGGACGCCGGCGGCACCTACCCGCACGGCGCCTACATGCAGCGCTACGACGCCAGCGGCAATGCGGTCGGTGGCGAGACCCGGATCAACCAGACCACGGCCGAAAGTCAGGTTCATCCCGTTGTCGCCGAGCTGGACAACGGCAATATCGTGACGACCTGGGTACACATCCAGTCGACTAGCGTCGATGTTTACCAGCAGGTGTTCGCCAACACCGCCGGCTTCGAGAGTTATTACGGTACAGCCAGCGCGGAAACGATTGACGGCGGCATAGGCGAGGACACCGTCCTTGGCGGCGGCGGCAACGATACTCTGTGGGGCTCGGCCGGCCACGATTCCATGAGCGGAGACAACGGTGACGATATTGTCGACGGCGGAGGAGACAACGACACGCTATATGGCGTCAACGGCGACGACAGCCTGACCGGCGGCTGGGGCGCGGATGCGCTGTATGGCGGCGCCGGCCTGGATACGCTGGCCGGCAACACCGGCAATGACACGCTAGACGGCGGCGGCGGCGCGGACACGCTCACTGGCGGCACAGGCAATGATGCCTACTACGTGGATGACCTTGGCGATGTTCTGGTGGAGGCGGCGGGCGAAGGCATCGATACCATTTACGCGACGTTCGCACTCGACCTGAGATCGCTGGTCCATTTCGAAAACCTGACGGTAACGCCGACCGACACGAGCAACGACACTTTCTGGGGCAATGATGGCGGCAATACGATCGTTGCCAATTCGGGCGCCAATGTCATGTATGGCGGCGACGGCAACGACGTGCTGCATGGCTATATCGGCGCGGACACCCTGTATGGCGAAGGTGGTGACGACACCATGATCGGCCTGTCACAGGACGATGTCTATTACGTCGACTCGACCGGCGACGTCGCCCAGGAGACCCTTGCGGCGCATGGTTATGACATCGTCTACGCATCGGCGACTTTCGACCTGGGTGACTATATCGAGGAGCTGAACCTGACCGGGACGGCCAATATTGACGGCCATGCCAACGAGGGCAACAACCTCATGCGCGGCAATTCTGGCAATAACGGCATCTACGGCAATGGGGGCAACGACACCATCGACGGTGGCGCAGGCGCCGATACCATGTATGGCGGCACGGGTGGTGATTACTATATTGTCGACAATCCGGGCGACCATGTCTGGGAAAACCTGATCGACGGCAGTGACACGATCTATTCCTACATCGACTACACCCTGATCAACGGCAATGACCACCTGATCCTGGCCAATGATTATGGCGATCTGACCGGTATCGGCAACGGCGTACTGAACGATATCACCGGCAATAACGGCAATAACTACCTGTTCGGTGACGACGGCAAGGATACCCTGCGCGGCGGGGCCGGCAACGACACACTGGACGGCGGCCTCCAGACGGACACCATGTACGGTTCCACGGGGGACGACATCTACTATGTCGGCACCGGTGGCAGCGGCGTCGATATCGTCATCGAGAACCTGAACGAAGGTACCGACCTGGTCTATGTCACGCTGAACTATGGTATGACCGCCAATGTCGAGAACCTGACCCAGACGGGCACCGCCGCCATGTGGGCGAACGGCAATGCACTCGACAACATCATGATCGGCAATTCCGGCAGCAGCTCGCTGTACGGGTACGACGGCAATGACTGGCTGGATGGCGGCAGTGGGGTCGACAGCCTGGGCGGTATGAAGGGCAACGATACCTATGTGGTCGACAACCTCTCCGACGTGATCGGCGAGTTGGCCGGCGAAGGTACTGACCGGGTGCGGTCCTATGTCACCTGGACGCTGGCGGCGGAGTTCGAGAATCTGACCCTGACCGGCACCGATACCATAAACGGCACGGGCAACAGCGTCGCCAATGACATGGTCGGCAATGTCGCTGCCAACCTGTTGACCAGCTATGACGGCAACGACACCGTCGATGGCGGCGGTGGCGTAGACACCCTGGTCGGCGGCCTGGGCAACGATCTTTACCGCGTCGACAATTCGGCCGATATCGTCACCGAACTGTCGGGCGAAGGCGTGGACACCATCGAAGCGACCGCCTCCTATTCGCTGGTCGGCGTCGACAATATCGAAGCCCTGACCCTGGTGGGCTCCGGCAATATCAATGTCACCGGCAATGCCAACGGCAATGTGCTCAATGGCAACAGCGGCAACAATATCCTGGACGGTGGCGCGGGGGCGGATACGCTTACCGGCGGACTCGGCGACGACACCTATATCATCGACGACGCCGGCGATGTCTTCACAGAAGCCGCCAATGCGGGTACCGACACGGTCGTCATCAACGCCTCGCATACCCTGTCGGCGAATTTCGAGAACCTGACCCTGACGGGAACAGCGGCGCTGACCGGCACGGGCAACAGCGCCGACAATGCTATTACCGGCAATACCGGCGACAATACGCTCAGCGGCGGCGACGGCAATGATACGCTCGACGGCGGAACTGGCGCGGACAGCCTGACCGGCGGGATTGGCAACGACACCTATGTCATCGACAATGCAGGCGACGTCCTGATCGAAGCCTCGGGGGCCGGCACCGACACGGTCCGTTCGTACCTCAGCCACACGCTGGCGGCCGATTTCGAGCACCTGACCCTGCTGGGAACGGCTAGCAACGGTACCGGCAATGCGGGCGCCAATGCCGTCACCGGCAATGCCAGCGCCAATACGCTGGATGGCGCGGCAGGCGCGGATACGCTCACTGGCGGCGCGGGCAACGACGTCTATGTCGTCGATGATGCGGGCGATGTCGTGATCGAGAACTCGGGCGAAGGCACCGACACGATCCAGGCCTCCATCAGCTTCAATGCGGCGGCGAACGTCGAAAACGTCGTGCTGACGGGGTCGGGCAATACGTCTTCGAGCGGCAACAGCCAGGCCAACACGCTGACCGGCAACATCGGCGACAACAGCCTGTCGGGTGCAGGCGGCAACGACACGCTGATCGGCGGTGACGGCAATGACACGCTGAACGGCGGCGGAAGCAGCGACAGCATGACCGGCGGGCTTGGCGACGACCTCTACTACGTTGACAGCGCTTCGGACGCCGTTGTCGAAGCGGCGGCCGAGGGTAATGACACGGTGTCGTCGTCGATCAGCTATACCGCGGCGGGCAATGTCGAAGCCATCGTCCTGTCAGGATCGGGCAATATTTCGGCGACCGGCAACAACCTCGACAACACGGTGACCGGCAACAGTGGCAATAACAGCCTGTCGGGCGGCGACGGCGCGGACACCCTGTCGGGCGGTAACGGCCAGGACAGTCTCGACGGCGGGCTGGGTGCGGACAGCCTGACCGGCGGCGCCGGCAACGATGCTTACGTCGTTGACGATGCCGGTGACGTGGTCGTGGAAACGGCTGGACAAGGCACGGATACGGTCTCGGCAGGCATCGACTATGCGCTGACGGCCGAGGTCGAACACCTCATCCTGACGGGTTCGGCGACGGCGGGCACGGGCAACAGCCTGGCCAATGCCATCACCGGCAATGCAAGCGGCAACAGCCTGTCGGGCGGCGATGGTAACGACACGCTCGATGGTGGCACAGGCGCGGACAGCCTGACCGGTGGGGTGGGCAGTGACAGCTACGTCGTCGATACTGCCGGCGATGTCGTGACCGAAGCCGCCAGCGAAGGGACCGACACAATCACCGCTTCGGTGAGCTATGCCCTGTCGGCCGAAGTGGAAAACCTGGTCCTCATCGGTGCGGCTTTGACCGGCACCGGCAATGGCCTCAATAACGTCCTCACCGGCACCAGTGGCAACAATGTGCTCGATGGTGGGGCAGGGGCGGACACGCTGACAGGCGGCAATGGCGACGACGGTTACGTTGTCGATGACGCGGGCGATGTCGTCACCGAAGCGTCGGGCGAAGGCTCGGATACGGTCACGGCTGCGATCAGCTACGCCCTGACGGCCAATGTCGAAACCTTGGTTCTGACGGGCGCGGCGACAAACGGCACCGGCAACGGCCTCGACAACGCCATTACCGGCACCAGCGGCAATAATGCGCTCGATGGCGGCTTGGGCGCGGATACGCTCACGGGCGGCGACGGCGACGACAGCTATGTTGTCGATGACGCGGGTGACGTGGTGGTCGAAGCCTCGGGCGAAGGGACGGACACCGTCTCCGCTGCGGTGGACTACACCCTGACGGCTGAGGTCGAAAACCTGATCCTGACCGGTTCAGCAGCGATCGGCACGGGCAATGCGCTCAGCAACGCCATCACCGGAACGGCCGATGCCAACGTCCTGACCGGCGCAGCGGGCGACGATAGCCTAACCGGCGGCGCAGACAGCGACGACTTCGTCTTCGCCGACGCGGCGTCGAACGGCACCGACACGATCAGTGACTTCGAACAGGGCGTGGACCGGTTGGTTTTCACGGGGGCGGACTACGGCTTCGCGGCCAGCCATAACCTGTCGGCATCGGAGTTCACGGTCGGGACGTCAGCGGTTGGGACGGATGCCCAGTTCGTCTGGGACGACACGACAGGTCAACTCTACTGGGATGCCGACGGCACGGGCTCGGGCGCGGCCATCGACCTGGCGCTGATCGTCGGGACCGTCACCAAGGACGACCTCTACTTCGTCTAGATAGATTGAGCGGCGGGCCATGACCCAATGGTCCGGTACTCAAGGTGCAAGGTCTTGCCGCAACAATGCCATACCGTTGTTAGATGAACCTGGCTATCACATAGCCAGGCCTATTTTCGGTACGTTAAGACGCAGTGGCTGATGACGGGATAAAATCATGAAGTGGCCAGGGTGGATTTCACTTGTCGCGTGTCTGCTGATGCTGAGCTGCACGAGCCAGACAAAAGGAAATGCCGCGACGATTCCGCACCCGGACGCCCCGGATAAGGTCGTGGAGTATTTTTCAGAAGCGCCTGAGACAACAGGCCCATGGCCGGTGGTCGTCTTTCTCCACGGTCATCAGGACGGCCTTTTTCGCCCCGGCGGCAAGACCTATGTCGATTGGGGCGTCCTCCATGACTATGCCAGGCGCGGCGTTCTGGCCGTCTCGATCTCCCTGCCAGGATACGGCGGATCCAGCGGGCCTGAGGACTTTGCCGGACCTTTTACCCAGGACGCCGTGGAAGCTGTCCTTGCGAAGGTACGCAGTGATCCGCGTGTGGCGCCCGACCGGATCGCGATCGAAGGGGTAAGTCTTGGCGCCGTAACGGGGGCGCTCGTCGCCGAGCACGACCCGAAAGTGCGCGGCCTTGTTCTCATCTCGGGCCTTTACGACCTCCAACCCTTTTTTGCGCGCGCAAGATCGGACGCAGCCAGGAAGGTCAGGTCGGCCTTTGAAGCACAGACCGGCGGCAGAACCGCTGAGGCGCTGCGAACCCGCTCCGTACTCAGCACTGCCGTGACAATCCGGGCGCATACCTTGATCATCAACGGCGCAAAGGATGATCGCACCGATCCAGACCAGGCCCGGCAGCTCGCGGCGGCGATCAACGCCCATGGTGGCCACGCCAGCGCGCACATCTATTCGGACTATGGTCACGACATCCCGGTCAAGGTCAGGGCGTCTGAAATAGATGCCTTTCTCAACGACGCTTTAAAACCTTAGAGCATGCTCCGAAAAAGTGGAAACCCGTTTTCCGTACGAGTATGTGACCGCTAAGGAAGCTAGACCGTGCTACGTTTCCTTTAAAACGCGGCACGGTCTAGGACTTCGGCACGACGCGGACGGCGACGACCGTGTCGTCCTTCAGGTAGCGCTGCGCCACCGTCATCAGATCCATCGGCGTCATCTCTTCATACTGCTTGCGGCGGGCCAGCCAGTCGGCGCGCAGCTCCGGGTGCGTGCCCAGGCGCGCCAGCACGAACGTCCAGTAGCTGATGTCATTGACGTCATTGTCCATGCCCGCCAGCACCGGCTTGCGCGCGCGGTCCAGTTCGTCGTCGCTGATGGGTTTGGTCTTCAGGTCCGCGACGATGGCGGTAAGCGCCTTGCGGAAATCGCCGTCGGCGCCGGCCTTGACGGCGGACACGACGCCGATCGAGCCGAGGTGCGGATAGGTTTCGTCATTATAGGCGTAGGCCTGGGGGGCGTAGTCCGCGCCCTGAGATTCACGCAGTTCATCCTGCAGCCGGCTGGAGAGGACGGCGGCCAGCATGGTCGTCACGCGTGCCGTCCTGGGGTCCGAAACGAAGTCGTCGGTCGGCCACAGCGCGATGCTCATCGCCTGGTCATTGCGGCCTTCGTGGTACAGGGTGACGTCGCGCGCCTTAGGCGGGAACGAAATCCGGCGGGCGCCATCGGCTTCGGCGGGTTTGGCCGGGCGCGGGGCCAGGGTGCCGAAGGTCTTGCCGATCTCGGTCACCGCCTTGCGCTCATCGACATCGCCGACAATGGTGATGTGGACCGGCGTGTCGCTCAGGCTGCGGCGCAGGATGTCGCGGATATCGCCAAAGGCGATATCGTCCATCCGGTCCAGCCGCGTCTCGTCGAAGCGCGGATCGCCACTGTGCATGATCCGGCCCCAGTGGTGGACGCGGACGCTTTCCGGCGCGGCCTTGAGCGTGCGCAGATATTCCGGCAGCCAGGCCAAGTAACGGTCATAGGGATCGGGGCGATAGGCGGCGTCGGTGGCATAGGCGAAGAGCGTCTCGACTTGGTGGCTCAGGCTGGACGGATTGGTCGTGCCGCTGAGCGTCGCCTGATCGGCCCCAAGCAGATAACCGACACTGACCTGGTAATTGCGCAGGGCGTCGCTGAGCTGCGGCATGGTCAGCTTGTTCAGGCCGCCCCAGTAGAGAAAGTCACCGGAGGCCAGGAACAGGGGCGGGTGGGTTTTCGGGTCGAACAGGAGCTGGCCACCACCGAAATCCACCTGGACGCGGATCTGGCTGGCGACCAGTTGCGTCGGCTTGATGTGCAGGGTGACGCCATTCGGCCAGACATAGCGGCTGAAACCGTAGTCCGGGTCGACCGTCTGGCTGGCGGGCGCGACCTTAGGGGTGAAGAGGCGGCCGTATGGCCACGCCTTGGTCTTGGCTGCGGCATAGGCCGCCGCTTCGCTGCCGGACAAGGCCTCGTAGTCGGCGCGCATGGCCGCTTCGTCATAACCGCCTATGCTCTCGCCTGAGTGCGACAGAATGGGACCGTCGCCAGAGAACCAGGCGCGCAGGCGTCCGTCCATAAGATCCTTCCGGCCGACCTTGCTCTTGTAGGACTTGTACAGCTTCACCGAATCTTCCGGACCTTCGGCGACGGCGTTCTGGTCCAGGCCGGCGACGATGGTTGCGGCCAGGCCGGCGGAGTCGCGTGTCGCACTTGCGCCCTGCAGGAAGCGGAAGTTGGAGTCGACTGTCTGCTGCGCCTTCTGAACCTCGGCTTTGGTCAGGCCTTCCGCCCGCAGGGTATGGATGATGCCATAGGCCTGGGCCAGGGCGTCGCGCGCCCGGCCAGGCTTGGGCAGCACCGACAGGAAGGTGACACGCGCCGTGTGCGGCACCGGGTAGGCCCCCATGCTGGCCTGGAAAAAGGCCGAATCTGCCGCCAGGGCGCGCTCCGAAAGGCGGGTGTTGACGATCTGGAACAGGTAGTTGTCCAGGAAGGTGTCGTCCATGCGCGCGGGCGTGTCGTCCCGCCGGTCTTCGGGCGCGATCCAATTGAGGCTCATCTCCTCGACCAGCCCCTTGTCCTCGTAAGCGAAGGTCTGAACGCCCGACGGCGTACGCGCGCCCCAGTCCGGTTCCTGTGGCACTGGACCGCGACCCTGCCAGTCGGAAAACCTTTCCTTGATCATCGCCTCGACTTCGAAAGCGTCGAAATCGCCGACGGCGATGATCGTCGTCAATTCCGGCCGATACCAGGCATCGTAGAAGGCCTTGAGTTCAGCCGGTGGGGCGGTGCGGATGATGCCGGTCAATCCGATGGGGTTGTAGAATTCGGCATAGCGCGCCCCGGCGTGAACCCGGCGGTTCCAGGCCTCGGTGCGGCGGCTCATGGGGTCGCTGCGCAGACGTTCCTCGGCCAGGACGACGCCGCGTTCGCGGTCGACGGCGGCGGCTTCGAAGCGGACATTGCCGGCCATTTCGCGCAGGATGAACAAGGCCTCCTTCACCGTCTCATCATCGCTCTTGGGCGCGTTCAGCATGTAGAGCGTCTTGGCGTCGAAGGTGAAGGCGTTGCTGTCGGCGCCAAAGGTAAAGCCGTGCCGCTCAAGGCGGCGGCGCAGTTCGCCTTCGGGGATATTGGTGGTACCGTTGAACGCCATGTGCTCAACGAAGTGCGCCAGGCCCTTCTGCGTTTCGGTTTCGACCAGTGAGCCGGCGGCGACGCGCATATAGATGGCGGCCGTGCCCTTGGGGGTGGCGTTGGCCTGGACGACATAGGTTAAGCCATTGGGCAGGCGGCCATAACGGGCGTCCGGATCGGGCTTGCGGTCCGACTGCTCGTGCGGGAAGGCAATGGGCTTCACCGGCTCTGCGGCCGCCGTGACGGGCGCGAACGCCAGGGCGAGGGCGATGATGGCTGCGCGCAGATGTCCGGTTTTCATATTCCCCCCGAGTCCCGGATATATAACGCCGGTTGTGCCGCGCCGTAAACCGTCATGAAGACTTTGGCGCATGCCGGCCGTAGCGCGCATAATTGAACCTTAACGCCTCTGTGCGCATAGTCGTGAAAAAGAGGAAATGATGTTCACCAAGCGATCTGAAAACGTCACGGCGATCCTCCAGCAAATCGCCCAGGGCCGCGTCTCCGCCGAGCAGGGAAATCTGCTGCTCCATTCACTGGTTGCCGATGCTGAAATCTCCGCGCGCAACAAGATGCTCCACCTGCGCATGATGGGTCGGCACGCCTGAGGTTTTGTCAGCGCGTTGGCGATGCCCGGACGCCTGACGGCTACACCATGTCTTGCAGTTACTGCTAGCCGATGTCAGATAATGCTATGACCGATGAAATGCCCATAGCGGAATATTATGGATGCCTTGGCCGAGTACAGATCGCGGAGGGCGTGGCGACATTGAGATTCTATCCGTTCGTTTTTGAACGCGAGGAAGATCGGTTGGATCCCGTACTTGAAGTCGTCATCGAGGGGGCTGACGTCACAGAGGCTGAGTTGCAAGTCTTCATGTCCGGGGACATCGAAGTCTCGGTTTTTTCACGCTTCGTCGTAATCGAAGAGGTATGTGAGGGCTTGCTCTCACGGACTATAAGCGGCACGCGATTGACTGCCGTCCACAGGGCCTATGACATTCAGGACTATGCCGAGCGGGTTAAGCAACTTGACGCACGCAATGCCGAATTGCGTGCCGATCTGCATCTCGGCAGCAGCATCCGGAACAAACTGGACGGCCTTGTCGCCGAACTGTTGCGCCGGGCGGAAATCAAAGCGGCTGCGTCGGCTGATCACAGGTTGAAACAGACTGAGGCGATCAAGGTGCTGGAGCGCATACTGGCAGAACTGCGGCCTGACACTTAAATGCCGGAACTGACGGGGATTACAGGGCTTTTGCCTACTGCAATACCGCTTCGGTGTCGGCGGTGTCCGTCGTCTCGACAGGTGCGACGCTTTTGCCGGCCACCGCGTGGTAGACCTCAAGCGTCCGGCGGGTCACGCTGTCGATTGAATAACGCTCAAGGAACGGTGTCCAGTTGATCTTTGCCACGCCGCGCGACAGCCGGGCCACCGTGCGCTCAAGGCTTTGGGCGTCGTCGACATAGCAGTCCCCCGGCAGCTTCAGTTCGGCGAGGGTCGGCAGGCGGCTGACCGCTACGGGCAGGCCGAACGACATGGCTTCCAGTAGCGAGATCGGCAGGCCTTCGTGGCTCGAAGGCAGGACAAAGGCGGAGGCCCCGGCATAAAGGGCATTGACCTCTGCCTTGGGCAGGGCGCCGGTCATGACGATACGCGGATCGGTCGCCGCACGGTCGGTGACCGTCTGGGCGTAGGCGCTGCCGTGGTCGGCGCCGCCGACCAGGACCAGCTTTGCACCGGCGTTGCCTGCGGCGATAAAGGCGTCGATCAGGTCGAGCTGGCGCTTTTCGGGCACGATGCGCGCCACATTGACGATATAGCGTCCTTTCGTCAGCCCGTAACGCGCCAGGAGATCGCCCTCGGGGCTCGGGGCTGGCGGAACGGCATTGGGGATGTAGGTGTAGTCGACGCCGTACGCCTTTTTCAGCCGTTCATCCAGCCCGGGAGCGATCACGATACGCGCATCGGAAAAGCGCGCGCCGCTCCATTCGCCGAGCCTGAGCATGCGCTTGGCGAACGTGCTCCATTTGGCGCGGTCATAGTCGGTGCCGTGGTGGGTGGTGACGACACGTAAGCCGAACAGCCTGGCCAGGGGCGCGACCAGCGACGGGCCTATGGCGTGGATATGGACGACGTCTGGACGGCGCAAAGCGCACCACACGACCGCCAGGGTGGAGTGCATGATGGCTTCGAAATGGCTTGAGCGCGGCGCCCACAGCGGCGTCAGGGTCACGCCACGCATGTCGGACGGCATGGCGCCATCGGGCGAGGCATAGGGTGCGCGTTCGATGATTTCGAAGGCGATCTTCGTGTGTGGTGTCCGCGCGGCGTGACAGACGATGTCGCGCACATGAGTCTCGATGCCGCCTTGCGCACCGAACAGGGCGCGCAGCCCCAGGACTGCCACCCTCATGCCAAACTCACTGTAAAAATTGTCCCAGCCCTTATAATCATTACATATCGGGCGCCCCAGCCCGGTAACCGGCAAGTATAGTGATCACCGGAAGCGCCCGCCGTATCACGACACTTCGGTGACTCGCAATATTAAACCCCTATCCCGTTACCGCAGCGCGCGGATATTCAAACCGGGTGTGGCGAATTTACAAAGCGTGTCTTCGTTCAGGACGCCTATAGTCGATGGCCATGTTTCAGTAGAGACGGTTCGACTGCCACGCCATGGCCGTCCGGATCATGGTGTCGATATCGCTGTGGCGCGCCGACCAGCCCAGTTCGCGCTGGATGCGGCTGACGTCGGCGACAAGGGTTTCGGGGTCGCCGTCGCGACGCGGCCCGAAGCTGTGCGGGACCGGGCGCCCCGTGACGCGTTCGGCGGCCTTCAGCGTTTCCAGCACAGTCACGCCTTCGCCGGTGCCGACATTGAAGACGCGGCTGTCACCGCCGTCCAGCAGCCGGGCCAGGGCGGCGACATGGGCTTCGGCCAGGTCGGTGACGTGGACATAGTCGCGCACCGCCGTGCCGTCGGGTGTCGCATAGTCGGTGCCGAAGACGGTCAGCGGCCGGTCGCCGGCCAGGGCGGCCTGGCAGATCAGCGGGATGAGGTGAGTTTCGGGCTCGTGGCTTTCGCCGATCTCGCCGTCCAGGTCCGCGCCGGCGGCGTTGAAATAGCGCAGGATGGTATAGCGCAGCGGGTGCGCCTGGCTCATCCAGTGCAGGACCTGCTCGAAAGCGACCTTACTGCCGCCATAGGGGTTGATCGGATTAAGCGGGTGGTCTTCGGGGATCAGCGGGGTTTCGGGCACGCCATAGGCCGCGGCTGTCGACGAAAAGACGATGGCTTGGACGCCGCCCTCGACCAGTGCCGAGGCAAAGGCCGTCGCCGCACCGACATTGTTGTCATAATAGCCCGCCGGGTCGCGCATGCTCTCGCCGACCAGATTCGAGGCGGCCAGGTGGATGGCCGAGCTGATGCCGTAGCCCTTGATGGCGTCGAGTATGGCGTCGCGATCGCGCAGGTCGGCTTCGATCAGCGGGCCCCATTTGACCGCTTCCGCGTACCCCGTTGACAAATTGTCGAGTGTCACAGGCAGGTAGCCCGCACCCGCAAGCGCCTTGCAGACCTGGGCGCCGATAAAACCCGCGCCGCCTGCAACCAATACCGTACTCATCTTCCCCCCGGAATCGTTACCAGAAAACTATGCAAATTATGCAATCGTGACTTTAAATGCGTGTGCAAAAGCGACTCTATAAGGCGAGGCGCCAAAATTTGCAATCCTTTCAACAAGGTGCTGTCCGTCGCCCATACCTTGGCGATTTCAATGGACTGACACCGTGGGGTGGTCTCTCCCGCAAGTCTGCGGCATAAATTACCGCTAACCTGAGTAAGACGGAGGACGCCGGCTCGCCTATGCGACAGCCGAATATGCGGCAAAGGCCGGACGCTGGCCGAGGCGGCTGTAATAGGCGCTGACCGCCAGCAGTTCCGGCTTGTCGAACGGCGTCGCCAGCCAGCGATTGACCGACAGGCCGATGACGATATCGGCCAGCGAAAAGACCTCACCCGCCACGTAGGGCCGCGTGGCCAGGTGCCCGTCCAGCACCTTCATCATCTGCGTCCAGCGCGCGATCGAGCGTTCGACCATCAACGGGATTTTGTGGGCTTCGGAGCCGCGCGCCAGGGCCAGGAAGGCGTAGCTCCAGGCCGGGTTGAGGTCCGAGGCCTGCCAGTCGAGCCACTGGTCGACGCGGGCGCGTGCCACCGGATCGCTCGGATAGAGGGTTTCACCATGGTAGCGGTTGGCAAGGTAGCGCAGGATAGTGTGGGATTCCCACAGCGTCACATCTGTGTCGATCAGGACCGGGACCTGGGCATTGGGATTGAGCGTCAGGAAGGCCGGGGCATGGACGTCGGCAAATCCCGTGCCCCAGTCTTCGCGCGAATAGGGCAGGCCCAGTTCATCGCAGGCCCACGCGACCTTGCGGACATTGATCGAGCTGATCCGGCCGAGGAGCTTCAGGGTCATGGACTTGCCTCCGGTTCTTCAAGGCTTGTCCCGTGATTCCGCCTTCGGTCGCGATGCCGTGATTTTACCACAACCCGTTGCGGTGGTAATCATGAATAGGGTATACTTATGACGTGGTTATTTTTGAAGACCCGTCTCCACATCGAAGGTTGAATGAGGCGTTCCTAAGTTTATTAAACGAGGAAGCAAAATGTCTGACGCGCACCATATCCTGCTGATTGAAGACAATACCGGCGACGCCATCCTGTTCAAACGCGCCCTGAAACGCGCAAATGAAGAGGTTGCGGTCACGGTGGCGCCGACCGCCGAAGCCGCATGGAAGATGCTGGGCGAGGGCAGTGGCGCAGGGTTCAGCATGGCTGTGTGCGACATCAACCTGCCCGGCATTTCCGGTATCGACCTTTTGCGGCGCATCCGCTCTGACGCCGGCACGCGCAGCCTGCCGGTGCTGATGCTGTCGAGTTCCCGCGACGAGAATGAAGTGGCGCGCTGTTACGACGCCTTCGCCAGCGGCTATATCGCCAAACCGCTGAGCGGGGAGGGCTATGAACGCCTGGCCTGCTGTTTCACCAGTTGCTGGCTGGGCATGATGGAACTGCCGGCGGCTGGCGCCGTGGCGCGCAACATGGCGGTCAGCGCGACGCTGTCGTGAAAGGCTAGCCTCCACTGCAGCAGTTTGTGGCTAACTTTGCTTAGCAATGCGATGACGCATGAACCCTATCCCGCGTAGGTTCCGTGGCCGGAGATCACCTTGTCTCCCCGGAAGGTCAGGACCTCTGCGACCTGACGGCCCGACTGGTTGACATAGTGGATGACGATCGTGTCGATGCCGGCAAACACCGTTTCGATGCGGAAATGCAGGTCCGGTACAAGATTCAATCCTTCGCTCCAGTATGCGCGGATGGCGGTCTTGCCCACGAAGACACCGGAACTGTTCGGCCAGACGCGCTTCGCGAACGGCGAGGTAAAGGTCGCGTCGTCATGAAAGTGCGCCAGGACGGCCTCGATATCGCGCGCGTTCCAGGCCGCACACCAGCTTTCGGCAAAGGCTTTTGGGTCTATCGTCAGCACAACTATTCCACCTCCGTCGTCACAAGCCGCGCGCAGTCGCCCAAGGCTTGCGCGGCTTCAAGCGTTTTGGTCGTGATAAACGACCTGTCGTAGATATCCGGCGCAGTCGACAGGCCAATCTGTTTGTTGCCGAGACGGCTTTCCCACACCGTCACCGTCACCTCGCGCTTTTCGGCGGCCTCGAAGTCACCGTCCTCCACCGCCCGCGGGTCCGCGGAAACACGCACGATGCGGGTCCGCGTGCCGCGGGTCAGGGGCGGCCAGCCCGCAGCCTTCAGCACGGTGTTCCAGCCATCGACCGAGAAGCACATGTCGGGCGGATTCTTGTCGACAAGCCATACCTCTACAAAGCCGCTCTCGGCTTCGAATGGCCTGTCGTAATGGTAGTTGTCCGAGTTCATGCGGCTGGAATAACGGTAGAGGTGGGCCACGTATGGCGTTGTCTTGCCACCGTCGATGAAAAAGCTCTGGGTACAGTCGCTGGAGCACGGCTGGCTCACCGCCCAGTACCGCGCGCCAAGCGTGTGCAGCACATTGTCTTTGGTCGTTGCCGCCGAAAACGCTATCGCCAGGCTTTGCGCGCGCCGTTCAAGCCGCTTCAGCTCCGCCTGCTGTGCAGGCGTGGCGGCATGCGCCGGAAGCCCGAAGACGGCCAACGCGACGGTAGCCAGAAAAAGGCGCATGGATGGTTCCCCTCGACAGTCAAGGCAGGTTAGCAGAGGCGGTGATCCGGCGAAAGATTGCGAAAAGGCTCAAATTACCATGCCCGTCGTCACAGGCGCACCATGACCGGCTTGTCACTTGACATGTCGCCCGCTCGTCTGACAGTTGAACACGGTTGCCAAAAGCTTAATTGCGTTGCCTAAGTCATACCGCGCGAATCCGGGCACCTATTACCGGCTTCAGGCGCGTGCGTCGCTTACGCCTTTCAGTGCATTCATTTCTTTCTTTTTGAATTCATAACTCGCAGGGGAATTCCTCATGGCTGTCATTAGCGGAACCAATTCGCCCGAAAAGCTAGCCGGCACGGCCGGCGCCGACGAAATCTTCGGCCTGGACGGCAAGGATGAGATCCTGGCCGGCGCGGGTAACGACACCATTACCGGCGGGCAGGGCAATGATGTCATCAACGGCGGCGACGGCATTGATACCGCCGTCTATTCCGGCAATGTCTGGGACTATACCGTCATCCAGGACTGGCTCGGCAACTACTATGTCTCTACGGGTGATCCCGGCCTGATCGTCGGCACCGGTCTGAACCCGAACGTCGGCGAAGGCACCGACCGCCTGATCGGCGTCGAAAAGGTCTCATTCAACGGCGTCGTCTACAATGTCGATGACCTGGTCCAGGCCTCCAAGCAGTACGGCAAGGCCACCAACGACTATATCGTCGCGCCGACGCGCTTTTCAGAAGCGGTGCTGATCGGCAATGGCGGCAACGACACCCTGATCGGCCACGACGGTACGCAGGACACGCTGTATGGCGGCACAGGTGACGACAGCCTGACGAGCGGCGATGGCCGCGACGTCATGGATGGTGGCGAGGGCGCCGACACCATGCAGGGCGGCGAAGGCGTGACGACCTACTATGTCGACAATATCGGCGACGTCGTTGTCGACACCGGCTCTGCCCCGGTCGACAATGTCCACAACAAGAAGTCCGACGTGATCTACGCCACGGTGTCCTATGACGCGGTCACCAATGTCGAAGTCCTCGACTTCATCGGCACCGCTGACGTCAACAGCAACGGTAATGCCGAGGCTAACACCATCAAGGGCAATGTCGGAGACAATTACATCAGCGGCATGGACGGTGACGACACCCTGCGCGGCCGCGAAGGCAATGACACCATCCTGGGCGGCGACGGCAACGACTATATCGAAGGCAATGAAGGCAATGACAGCCTGGCCGGCGGCGCTGGCGACGACGCCCTCTACGCCGGGTCGGGCACGGATACGCTGGCGGGCGGCGCGGGCAATGACGAATATTTCGGCATTTCCAGCGATGACACGCTCAGCGAACTGGCCGGTGGCGGCAATGACACCGTCTGGGCGACCGGCAGCTACGACCTGGGCGCCAATATCGAAAATGCCCACGTCAACGGCTCCAGCCATGGTACAGCGACTGACAATTCGATCTGGGACAATTCCGGCACCGGCACGATCTGGGGCATGGACGGCAATGACTCGCTGTACGGCGGCGCGGCGCTGTATGGCGGCAACGGCCACGACCGTCTCGACGGCGGCGCTTATATGGAAGGCGGCTCGGGCAAGGATATCTACATCGTCTACACCGGCGCCGAAGTCGTTGTCGAAACCTCGGTGCTCGATCGCGACCAAGTCAAGTCCTATGTCAGCTACACGCTGGGCGCCAACGTCGAAGATCTCGTGCTGCTGGCGCCTTCGGACGGCTCGCCCGCTCCGAACCTGAACGGTACGGGCAATGCGCTCAACAATGAGATCATCGGCAATGAAGGTAACAACGCCCTCACGGGCCTGGATGGTTCGGACGTGCTGTACGGCCGTGGCGGCGACGATCTGCTGCTGGGCGGCTCGCGCTGGGACACGCTGCAGGGCGGCGAAGGTAATGATACGCTGGACGGTGGCACCGAAAACGACCAGATGACTGGCGGCGCGGGCAATGACCTGTACTACGTCGACCATGACGGTGACCGGGTCAACGAGCTGTTCGGCCAGGGCATCGACACGGTGAAGTCGTCCATCTCGTACGCCTTGACGCCCGACGTTGAAAACCTGCTTTTGACGCATGGCGCGATTTCTGGCACCGGTAACGGTCTCAACAATTCCATCGAAGGCACCAGCGGCAACAACATCCTGTCGGGTGGCCTTGGCAATGACAGCCTCTACGGCTGGGAAGGCAATGACAGCCTGTCGGGCGGAGCCGACCACGACCGCCTGTCGGGCGGCAATGGTTCGGATACGCTCATCGGCGGCTCGGGCAATGACGTGCTGGGCGGTGGTACGGGCGCCGACGACTTCATCTTCGGCTCGGTGGCCACCAACGGCCACGACCACATCGTTGACTTCGTCCATGCCGTCGACCGCCTGGTCTTCTCAGGCGCAGACTATGGCTTCGCATCGGGCCATGGGCTGACGGCGGCCGAGTTCACCGAAGGCGCGGCGGCCGTGGGTTCGGGCGCGCAGTTCGTCTGGGACGCAGCGGCGCACAAGCTGTGGTGGGATGCGGACGGCAATGGCGCCGGCGCGGCTTTCGAGCTGGCCCTGATCGACACCGGCGCGACCGTGACGAAGGACGACCTGTTCTTCGTATAGAGCAGGAAGTCCTTCCGAGCCTACAAGGCGGCTATTTGCCGTTCGCCTGAAACTTCACGACGACCGGCTTGAGGCCCTGCGCGGTGGCCTTGAGCGTCGCGGCCCCCGGCTCGCCTGTGGACTGGACGATGACTTGCGCCCAGCCATTGAAGACGCGGCGTTGCCAGGATGCGGCCGGTGTCGTCGTGCGCAGATTGCCCCATTTGGTTGTCCCGACCGAACGGTCGAACATGCCCTGGGTGCCGCCTTCAGGAGTCGCGATGACGTAGGTCAGGCTGTTCATGTCCTTCAGGTCGGCGGGATCAAGGGCGACGGTGAGGGCGCCATCGATCTCGGCGGGCGCAACCAGGCGTCCATTCACATAGACCTTCTGCCCGGCATCCAGCTTGCCGACAAACAGGGTTGCCACGTCGCCCGGCGCCATGGCCGGCCGCGCGAACTGTCCGCGCAGGACAAGCCCGGCGGTCAGAGGCGGCTGGGCTTCCGGCGGCAGCCATTGGGTCGGATCCCGCCAGGTCGAGGTATCTACGTTTTCAGCGACGGCCACACCGCCATCGAGGCTGTCGATGGCCAGCGACCGCCAGTTCGCCACCGCATGAAAGGCGTGGCGTTCCGCCGGACGGTCGGCCTCATGCGAGCCCGGGTCTCCGTTGCCGACCCCGATGATCCGGATGGGGCCCGTCGTCGCAAAAGCAATATTATCGCCAGCCGTCGGAACGATCCGCCCGGCCTTGTCCGTGGCATTGACCCAGACGACGGAGATATCCGTCCCGTCCGCCTTCAGAACGGTCTTGTCGGGAGTAAGGGCTATATTTTCCGGATCACCCGTCGTGACGACTTCACTCGAAGCCACCAGCTTGCCATTCAGATACGCCTTCGCCGACAATCTCCCGGACTTATAGGGCACGCTCCACTTCAGGTGCGAATCCTTGACCATCGACTGGCGGCCGAGGGACTTTCCATCCTGGAACAGCTCAACGGCGTCGCCGTTGCTGTAGACCCGCACGTCGATCGGCTGGCCCTCTTTGCCTTGCCAGTTCCAGTGCGGCAGGATGTGAACGCTTGGTTCCTTCGTCCACACCGACTTCAGATAATAGGCGGTATCTTTCCAGGCGCCGGTCGTGTCGACCATCCCGAACTGCGACGAGATGGCGGGCCAGCCAAATGGCGTGGTCTCACCGCGGTAATCGAAGCCCGTCCAGATAAACATGCCCGACATCCACGGCCGTTCCTGGACACGGCGCCAGCCTTCCTCGATGCTCAGGGAGCTTCCCGGCCGGCCCTGGCGATCATAGGCGTTCAGATGGGATGCGCTGGGGTCGTCGAAATAGACCCCGCGCGTCGTCAGGGTCGAGCCTTCTTCGGACATCAGCGCCGGTTTTTCGGGATGCGCCTTGTGGAAGGCGTCGACATCGTGCTGGGCGCCATAGTTGAAGCCGATGACATCCGCCCCGATCGAGGTGCCTTTGCCGGAGCCACTGGCCGCCAGCGTGGTGCGCCGCGTCGGGTCCAGACGCTTGACGATATCCTGCATCTCTATCGCCAGGTGCGTCCCCAGCGGCGCCCATTCCAGCGCCCATTCCTCATTGCCGACAGACCAGATGACGACGCTGGGGTGGTTGCGATCGCGCCTGACCATGCGCTCCAGCTGGCCACGAATCTCAGGCGTCGTGCCCATCATCCGGTGCTCGTCTATGACCAGCATGCCGAGACGGTCGGCCTCATCCAGAAACTCGGGCGTCGGTGGATTGTGCGACGCCCGGTAGGCATTCGCGCCAAATGACTTCAGTTGCTTCAGCCGCCAGGTTTGCAGGCCGTCCGGCATTGCCACGCCGACACCGGCGTGGTCCTGGTGATTGTTGGTGCCTTGCAGCTTGATGCTCTTGCCGTTCAGGAAGAAGCCCTTGTCCGCGTCCCAGGTGACCGTGCGGACGCCAAAGGACGTGTCATAGGTATCGGCGGTCTCACTCCCGCGCCGGATCGTCGTGCGCAGGCGGTAGAGATAAGGGTCTTCAAGCGACCACAGGTGCGGTTCAGTTATCGTCAGCGCCGTCGCGAAATCGCCTGAGGAGACGGCCCGGGCGTTCAGATTGCCGGCTTCGCCGCTGGCGACCATCTTGCCGCTAGCGTCGAAAACCTCCTGGCGGATTGAGAAGGCCTGGTCAGACTTGGCGTCGTTTGCCACCGTCACATCGACGTCGACGCGGGCCTGGCCGCCCTCGACCGTGGTTTTGACGAATGTGCCCCATTGCGCGACGTGAAGTGGGTCGGTCTTGGTCAGCCAGACATGGCGGTAGATCCCCGCGCCTTCGTAGAACCAGCCCTCTTCCTGCGTGGCGTCGGCGCGAACGGCGATCACGTTGCGGCCGCCAAAGTTGATATAGTCCGTGATGTCGTAGCGAAACCCGGAATATCCACTTGGCTCACGGCCGATATAGTGGCCGTTCACCCATACGACGCTGTCGCGATAAACGCCGTCGAACTCAAGCGCTATGCGGCGCCCCTGGTCGGATGCGGGAATGTCGATTGCCTTGCGGTACCAGCCGACGCTGTTCGCCGGGAAGTTCTGGCCAATGGCCTTTGAGCCGTGATTGGTGTTGCCCCTGGCATCGAACGGAAGCTCGACCGCCCAGTCGTGCGGCAGGTCCACCTGGCGCCAGGCGGTGTCGCTGAAATCGGCATTGGCCGGTCCGTCGCCATATCCCGCCTTGGCGAAGAAGAAGGGTCTCAGGCCGTAGCGGAAATCCTGCTCGGCGTCGTCGGCGTGGCCGTAGGCAAAGCGCCAGTCCTTGTCGATATTGATCCGCTCACGCTGGGCTGCGGGGACGGCCTGGGAGGCTTCTGCCGCAAAGGCCATGACGGGGGCGCTCATGGGCATCGCCATGGCGAGTGCCAGAAGGCCGATTTTCATACCCTGTTTCATGTCCGGTTCCCTGCAGGTCAGTATTGTGCCGGCAACCTATCAAACAGAGTGCAAATGTCATACAATAGTTGCGCCCAGGGTGCTTTTTTTAGTGGAGGCGTTGAACAGGGCCAGAAATGGCGCCGGACCGGGAAGGCCTGCTACACGCGTGCAGAGGCGGCTACTGCCCCTCGGCCGCCGTCGCCATGGCATCGACCAGTGTGCCGTCGTCCTGGCTCAGTTCCCAAGCGAACAGCCCGGCCAAGCCTTCATTGCGGGCATAGCGGCCCTTGGCGTCCAGGCTTTGTGGCGTGTCGAGCGAGATGAAGCCGCCGGACTTGGCGTCGTGCCAATAGGCCGCCTGCGCCGTCTCGTCGTAGCCGCTCGTCCAGCCCTTGGCCTCCAGACCACGTGCCTTGATCTGGGTCCACGATGCCATGCCGACGAATTCGCCGCCTGAACCGCTGGCCGGGAAGCGGTCTGCGGCGAAACTGGCCTTGGTCCATTCGCGGCCGTAAAAGCCCGCGCCCAGAACCATCTTGGCGGCGGGAACACCGGCGGCTTCCAGGTTGCGGATCATGGCGTCGGAGCCATAGCCGTCAGTCGAAGGTCCCGCGACCAGGTTGCTGTGGTGGCCGGGAAGCCCACCGCCGCCCGAATAGTCGCCGTTCCTCTGGAAGGCCTTTTCCGGCGTGAAGTCGTAGGTCATGACGAAGACCAGGTCGAAATCGTCCTGCACGCCTTTCCAGTCTATACCGGCGACAGAACGCGGATAACCGGCGACGGCGGTGGTCAGGAGACGGGCGTGGCCGTCCTTCGCTTTCATGGCATCGAAGGCCGTGCGCAGGGCCTCGACCAGGGCGCGATGGTCGGCGGCTTCCTGGACGCGGCCAGTCTCGCTGAGCGGCGCGCGGGCTTCGTCGCCGCCGCCCGGATATTCCCAGTCGATATCGACGCCGTCGAAGACCGGATTTTCCTTGAGCAGGGCGACGGCGGACTGGGTGAACACCTTGCGGCGTTCGGCACTTACCACGACTTCGGGGAACATCGGCATGCCCCAGCCGCCGACCGAGGCTATGACCTTCAGCCCCGGATCGCGCTGTTTGAGCGCGGCGATCGCCTTGAGGTCGGCGCGCGTCTTGTCGGTGGCGGGGAGGGTGATGGCGTAATCGGCCTTGCCCGTGCACAGCGGCGCGCGCTCTTTCTTTTCGGCTGCGTCGAAAGCGGGGCTGTCGCCGCATACCGGCACGAAGGCGTAGACAAGGTGGGTCAGCCTGGTTGTCGATGGCCGCTCAAGCGCTTCGTGACCGCTGCCATTGGGGAAGTAATAGGCGGCGACAACAGGTTCGGCGCAGGCCGGAAACGCCGCGGCGGCTGTAAGGACCAGGGCGGAAAGGAAGGCTGTGCGCGCACTCATAAGGTGTGTCCCTGCAGTGGTCGTTGATTGTCGCTGGTCCCGTAAGGCCGTCAAACAGATAGCGCCAATTTCAGACCTCTGCAAGTCCAGTGTAATACCTCTGCGGGCTGCGTTGTCCCGGCGTAGCGCCGCTAATGCCCTCGCGTGTAATCCAGCCGCACGGCCAGGGCCTCGACGCCGCCGCGCGTCTCATGGAACTCATAGCGCATATGGTCGCGGCCGGTGACGGTCAGGATCTCGCGCACCGGCACGGCCGGGTGACCCGGAGAGGCGGCCATTTCACCGGTAAAGGTGCAGACTCCCGCCGTCAGGTCGCAACTGCCTTTGGCCAGCACCATGCCGGGGAAGTTTACATCCATCCAGGTGCTGAAAAACCGGCCGTCGCCGCCGTCATAGCCAATATAACCAAGGCCTTCGAAGCCGGTGCCGTCATCAATGCGCAGGCTTTGTTTCAAGTGGCGGCCCCTGAGCACCATGGCGAAGTCGGCGGTTCCCGCATCGACCTTCGGCGTTTTCGCACCATCCAGCCACAGCGACTGTTCGACGCGCCACGTCCCGGCCAGCCCGGACAGCCAGGCGTGCTGCGGATCAGGCGTCTCCGCCGCCGCTGCTGCCGGTAAAAGGACCGTCAGTGCCAGCCATATCATGCGTTTCATGCTCAGTTCTCCTGTCAAGGCTGGGAGATGTCCCATCCTCAGGTCGTTGCTTCAACTACCTGACAGGTCGTTTATGTGCTAAGCCGACGCCATGACCCTGTCCTACCCGCCCATCGGCCTGTTGTTGCGCGACTGGCGCGCTGCCCGGCGCATGAGCCAGCTCGACCTGGCGCTCGAGTGCGGGATTTCGGCGCGGCACCTGGGCTTTATCGAGATCGGCAAGGCCAGTGCGTCGCGCGACACGGTCGGGCGGCTGGCCGACGCGCTTCGGGTGAGTCTGCGCGAACGCAATGCGCTTCTGCTGGCAGCAGGGTTCGCGCCCCAGCACGCAGATGGCGACCTGGCGTCGCCCGCCCTGGAACGGATGCGCGACGTGGTCGCCCTGATCCTGCGGCATCAGAACCCGTATCCGGCCTTCGTGCTCAACCGCAATTTCGATATCCTGGATATGAACGCAGCCGCCGTTGCCATAGGCGGGCTGATCTCCGGCGGGAAGCCGCCCAAACACACAAACCTGCTGCGCCAGGTCTTCGACCCGGACGACCTGCGCCCTTTTATCGCCAACTGGCGGGACGTCGCCGCCTGGTTCTTGCGGCGCCTGCGTGACGAAATGACTGTGACGGTCGGCAGTCCCACGGCGCGGGCGCTGCTGGACGAGATCATGGCGTATCCCGACGTGCCGACCGAATGGCGCAAGCCGGTGATCGGCTTGGAAGCCCAGCCCGTCCTGACCATCGATTTCCTGTCGCCCAGGGGCACGTTGCGCTTCTTCGAGACGATCACGACCTTTGCCGCGCCGCTTACGACGTCGCTGGATGAGCTGCGCATCGACTGCACCTATCCGGTCGATGACCACACCGCCGCCGTTTGCAAGGAACTGGCAGGGTAGACACGTTTGGCGTTATATTTACGAACTATGTCAATCATGCCAATGCGAATATGAGGTAAGGTGAGGGACTGTCCAAAACCAGAAGGATACTCCCCATGTTCACTTCGATCCTGCGCATCTTTCAAAGCCTGCTGAACGCCTTGCACGAGGCGTCGGAAGTCTATGTCCGCCGCACCTACATCGGGCCGTGGTCCAGGCGTTAGATTGGAATGATTTTAAATGGAAACATCATTCCAATCTATACTTTTGCTTTGTCACGATATTGTTGGTGAAAACACTAGAAACGCGTCCTCACGCCTTTCACCATATCGCTCCAGGCCGGTTACTTGCCGGTCATTATTCCGGGTTTTCCAAACTGAACTGATCGGCCGCCTCATCGTAGGCGAAGACCTCACCGTAACGGCCCCATTGAATGACCACCTTAAGTGTCTGTTCCGCATAATCCTCCGACATGAGATCTTTGAGTTCGTCGCGAAAGCACCGCGCGGGCGCTGACCTTGCGGGGCGGTCATCGAGGATGTGGCGGATATGGGCGGCCAAAGGGACATAGTTCAAAAGATGCTCGGCGAACAAGCGCTTGCGGTCATCGACGGTCGCGTCGACAAAGCGCCTCGCTTCGGGACTCAAAGTCAGGGAGCCGCCTTCCAGTTCGGCGAACCGGAAGAGTTGCAGGACTTCCGCGATCGGAAAAAGTTCGTCGGCCGCGTACCGGGTTTCATGTGCCAGTCCGGCCAGGTCCGCCTTGCCGTTATATGGCGCGCCGGCGACGGCCTCCATCAGGCCAGCCAGGGTATTGGTCGATACCCGCGGTAAGGCCATGCCTGTTCCCATGCCTGGGAACAGGCCCTCCTTTGGCTGACCATCTGTCTGCTTTTGCGTCATACGTGTGTAGATATCATCGACCATCGCGCGGAAAGCCGGCGACTGACGGTTACGCGGTTGAGGCATATCGACCCCGATCTCGGCGACGATCCGGCCGGGATTGGAGGAGAAGACCAGGATGCGGTCGCACATCAGGACCGCTTCCTCGATGTTGTGAGTGACGATCAAGACCGACCTGATCGGCATCCGGCCTTCGTACCACAGGTCGAGAAGGTCGGTACGCAGGGTTTCAGCCGTCAACACATCGAGTGCTGAAAACGGCTCGTCCATGAGCAGAATGGACGGATCGACGACCAGGGCGCGTGCCAGGCCGACGCGCTGCCGCATACCGCCGGACAATTCCTTTGGATAGGCGTTCTCAAAGCCATCGAGCCCGATCAGGTCGATGGCTGCCAAGGCTCTTTTACGGCGGGTTTCGGGCTCGACCCTGCGCGCTTCCAGACCGACTTCGACATTCTCGAGTACGGTCAACCACGGAAACAGCGCGAAGGTCTGGAAGACCATCGACACGCTTGCCGGCTTTTCGTCGGCAGGGTGAGGGAAGGTGATCACGCCTTCGCTGGGCTGGATCAATCCGGCGATCGAACGCAGGAGGGTCGACTTTCCCGAACCCGACCGGCCGAGCAGCCCGACAATTTCGTTATCATGAAGTGTCAGATTGACGTTGTCCAGAACGAGCAGGTCTTTGCCGCCTGATTTGCCATAGATATGGCGTACCTTATCGACGTTGACTAGGGCGCGAGGGGGGGAAATATCGAGAAGCATGGTGGCAATCTCCCTTAGTTGATACGCAGGCGGCGTTCGGCGAACCGATACATCGGCCGCCAGACAGCGCGGTTAAAACCGATAACGAAGAGGCTCATCACCGCGATGCCAAGCGCGACGCGCGGATAGTTGCCCTGAGCGGTTGCTTTGGCGATGTAGGCGCCGAGACCAAAGGCTTCGAGGTGTGTCTTTCCCCAGTCGATCGCCTCGGCGACGATCGAAGCATTCCATGAACCGCCGGACGCCGTCAGCGCCCCGGTGACGTAGTAGGGAAACACGGCAGGCAGGGCCACGCGGCGCCACCATTGCCATCCGGTGATGCCGAACATGCGCGACACTTCCTTCATGTCGCCCGGTATGGCGCTGGCGCCGGCAATGACGTTGAACAGGATGTACCATTGCGTGCCCAGGATCATCAGCGGTGACAACCAGACGTCGGGGTTCAGGCGGAATCCGACGACAAGCATGGCCACGACGGGAAACAGCACATTGGCCGGAAACGCCGCCAGAAACTGCGCGATCGGTTGAAGGCGATCCGACCAGGCCGGCCGCAGGCCGATCCACACACCGACAGGCACCCAGATCAGACTGGCGATCCCGATCAACGCGACAACACGCAGAAGCGTCGCGCATGCCATTGCGATGATAAGGCCGAAGTCGTCCCAGGTCAGGCTGGCCGAGAGATAGGTGAGAAGCCTCCACAATGACGCAAGACACGCCCAGGTAACGACGACGATCCACAGGAGACCCAGTGCCTTGTTGGCCCGTGGCGAAATCATGGCCGGGGGCGCCGTCGGCAGCTTCGTCCACTTGATCGCCGCCAGCTTTTTCATCGGAAGGGTGAGCAGGCCGAAGGCCTTGCGCAGGGCGCGCGTGCGACGAACGAGATCGTAAAGCCACGACCGGGGCCTTTCCTGAGATGCCGTTTGCTCGAAGCGAAACTTGTCGGCCCAGGCGACAATCGGGCGGAAGAAGAACTGGTCATAGATGAGGATAACGACGGCCATGGCCGCAACGCCCCAGGTCACGGCCCGGACGTCCTGGCGCTGTATCGCCAGCGCCAGCCACGACCCGATCCCAGGCAGGGCGATTGACGTGTGGCCGACCGTGATAGCTTCGGAGGCGACGACAAAGAACCAGCCGCCTGACATGGACATCATCATGTTCCAGACGAGGCTGGGCGTGGCATACGGCAATTCCAGCCGGACGAACCGGCGCCACGGAGAAAAGCCAAAATTGCGCGTCACTTCATCAAGATCCGAGTGAACCGTCCGTAGGGATTGGTAAAAGCTGAACGCCATGTTCCAGGCCTGGCTGGTGAAGATGGCGAAAATGGCTGCGCATTCCACGCCCATCTGGCTGCCCGGGAACAGGTTCATGAACATTGTTACGGTAAAGGTCAGAAAGCCGAGCACCGGTACGGACTGCAGGATGTCAAGCGCCGGGATGATGATCATCTCGGCCTTGCGGCTGCGCGCCGCCAGGCTTGCCACGACGAAGGTGAAGAGCAGGGAGGCGCCGAGAGCCAGGAACATGCGCAGCGTGGTACGCAGGGCGTATTCCGGCAGATGGACGGGATCCAGCGTAACCGGCGTCACGCGGAGCTGCGACAGGGGCAGGTCCATTTGTTCGACGCCGTGAAAGGCGAGGATCGCTGTGCCCGCCAGCAGAATGAATGCGGCGAGATCGGCCCAGGCCAGTTTGAGGCTCTGGACGGTGAGGCGCGCAAACGGGCGCGCACCTTTGCTATCTTCGAAAAAGAAGACCATGGTTTTCCTTGGTATCTGATGGCCGTATCAGTCACCTCGGGTAAACCAGGTCGAAACCCGGAAACGCGCGCTAACCGCTACGGCTGTTTAAATCGACTACTGTCGGTGGGCATGGGTTTTTTAGTCCGTTGAGGGTTCCGTTGCAGTGCAGCATTGGAATTGAATCGCTCATATGTCCGGGCCGATGGCCTGTCAATAGGGACATGGATCGATGCTCGAATTTTGACTCTCAGATGCAAATCAATCCTTCGAAAGGCGAGGCGAAGAGTGGGGGATTGGCCGATACTGAAAGATTCAGCGATGTGGTGCTTTAAGCCTCTCCCGGCCCGAACCCGCGTAGGTGGTGGTCGCCCGCATGGCGCAGGTCAACATGTCAGACATTTAATGCTTGCGCGTCCAGAATCGCCACAATTGGAACACCGGTGTCTGGTGGAAACGGGCAGTGCATACCGGGGGATGACATGGCGCAAACACTTCCAA
This sequence comes from Asticcacaulis sp. P4_H10, assembly GCF_056400965.1. Lineage (NCBI taxonomy): Bacteria > Pseudomonadati > Pseudomonadota > Alphaproteobacteria > Caulobacterales > Caulobacteraceae > Asticcacaulis > Asticcacaulis sp. P4_H10. The sequence goes on from NZ_JBFUKH010000003.1 coordinate 92,222, forward strand.
AATATGGGATTCTGATGGCTGTCGCGGCGGCGGCGCTGCCGATGGCCGCGACCGCGCAGGACGCGTCTGAAAAGCCGAAAGCGGAGGCTTCAAAAGACAAGCCCGCCGAGGCGCAAGGCCCTGTCACCATCACCGCCAAGAAGAGCGAGGCCGCCGGCAAGGAGGTCTATGACGTCACCAAGAATGCCGACGCTGCTACCGGTACCGCCGCCGATGCGCTCAACAAGGTGCCGGGTGTCAATGTCGACGATGATGGCAATGTCACCGTGCGCGGCCAGGCCGCGAAGGTCCTGCTCAATGGCCGGCCGTCGCTGATGTTTTCCGGTGACAATCGTGGCATGGCACTGCGGTCGATGCCGTCGGCCAATATTTCGTCGGTCGAGGTCATCTCCAATCCGGGTTCGCAATATTCCTCGGACAGCTCGGGCCCCGTCGTCAACATCGTCACCAAGCGCAACATGCCGCCCGGCCTGTTCGGCAGCCTCAATGTCCAGGCGGCGTCGCCAGGCGGCGGCACGGCCTTCGGTTTCGCGTCGTACACCCACGGCAAGTTCAGCATGACCAGCTCGGGCGGCTATTTCGACTCTCGCAACGACATGACGAGCCGAAGCGATACCCAGGCCTTCGATGCGGCGGGCAATCCAACGCGTGCCTCGCGCTTCGAAAGCGCGATGGACTCGCGATTCAGCGCCGCCTCGCTGATGAGCAATATGCAGTATGACCTTGGCGACAATGACATATTGACGGGCAATCTCAGCCTGCGCGACGGCGTGTCATCGGGTACGTCGACCGGCCAGGCGTCGCAGCTTGGGGCAGGGGGCGCCGCCACCGACAATTTCGCGAACGTCAGCGCCTACGACAACGACAACAGCCAGGCGACGCTGGGTGTCGGCTATGTTCATTACGGCAGCAAGCCCGACCAGTCGCTGAAGCTGGACGCCAGCGTGTCTTCGAATGACACGGAAAACCTGTCGCGCAACGCCGCGACCTACAGCCTGTCGTCCGTACCCGCCAATCTGGGTACGCGTCACAGCCGCACCGAAGGCGGCACCTCGACGCAGAACCTGCTGCTTCAGGCCGATTACAACACCAGCTTTGGCCGTGTTCAGGTCGCAACCGGTGCGCAGCTGAATGTCGAAGACAGCCACGCCACGAACATGTCGTTCGGTCCGGGCGCCGACGCCGGTAATCTGGCGCTCCAGGCCTTGCTCGGCAACGATTTCCGCTACCATCAGACGGTCACCGCCGTCTATGGCACGGTGCAGAAGGAGTTCGGCCCGAAATGGACGGTCCTGGCGGGCCTGCGCGCAGAGGCGCTTGAGCTTGAGACCGAAGAGGCGCGCAATGGCAGCAGCGCGAAGATCGACTATATACGTCTGAACCCGAGCCTGTTCGCCACCTACGCCCTGTCGAAGGCGAAGAAGGTCCGCTTCAGCTATACGCATAAGCAGCAGCGCCCGGCGGCGGCCGATCTCAATCCCGGCCTGATCTATCGCTCGGCGAGCTATATCACGGTCGGCAATGACGATCTGCAACCTCAAGAAAGCGACAACTTCGAAGTCTCTTACGAGGTCACGGGCAAGACGACCAACTATGGCTTGCGCGGTTTCTACCGCTTTGACGACGACACGATCGTGTCCTCCAGCCGGATTGTCGCCGACCCGCTTAACCTTGGCAACCTGGTGACAGAAAGCTCGCGGCTGAACTTCGGCCACCAGACCAACAGCGGCGTGACGCTGAGCTGGTCCAGGCGCATCGACAAAAAGTACAACATCAACGCCGAGGCCACCGTGACCCTCGTCGAGCTGTTAAGCCCGCAGTACGCCGAGGCGCGGACGGCGACGGTGCCAAGCGGCAGCGTTACGGCCAGCTATACCTTCAAGGACACCAGTGTGGTGTCGGTCAATTACCGCCTGATCGGCCGGCGCTTTACCGGCCAGGGCTATTCGGAGAGCTACGCGCAGGGTTCTGTCAGCTACCGCCGGGACCTCACGAAGACGCTGGCGCTGAATATCACCGTCCAGGACCCGCTGCGGACGACACGGATGATCACGGTCACCGACATGCCGCTGGTCAAGAGCCGCTCGGTCAATGACCGCGCCGCACCGACCTTCTGTGTGGGCCTGAGCCGCCGTATCGGTGGCCCGAAGACGCCGGTGAAGAAGTAGCACTTCATGCCCCGCCTCACGCCGTGCGTGCGGTGGGCATGACCCAGATGCTGCCGGTGCCAGAGAACTTGTAGACCAGGCCTTCGCCCGAACGCAGGGCATTGCGCAGGCCCGAGACCAGTGGCCCGATCGATACGCTCAGGCTTGCCGAGAACATCAGTACGAAGTCGCCATCGACGACCGCTTCTCCATTGCTCAATTCGATGACGTCGATCTCCTCGACGGGCACCGGGCTTTCGACGACGAAGGCGCCGCGGCCCGACAGTTTCGGTTGCAGGAAGCCGTTACCCGACAAGATGCCGCTGACGGAGGTGTGGCGGTGCGTTGACAGCGATATCCCGCCAGTGCAGGCGTAGAAGGCGCGGTCGTCGAGCAGCAGGTCGTCGCCGGCATCCATATTTCCGAGGATGAAGTGCTTGCGCGTTGGTTCGGCCCACAGCGTGCCGGTGCCGCTGAAGCGGGTGGCGAAGGCGGATTCGCCCGTTCCGGCCGAGGCGACGGCGCGCGACAGGAAGCCCTTGCCTGGTTCGTGCCTCTGAATTTCGGACTGGATGCGGCCGTGGTGGTATTGCAGCGCGCCGGGCTCCAGCAGCAGCGCGCCGCCGCTCAGTTCGACGCCGAGCTGGTGGATCTGGGTGGCTTCGGCGATGACGTGGGTCAGGGGCGTCCCGTTGGGTCCCGTGCCACCGGCCGGAATGATGCGCGCGACCTGGCGCTTTTCGAGGAAACGATACGAGGTGATGGTCACGCCATCGGCGGTTACGGTCTCGATAGGTGCGCGCATCTGCATCTCCGGTTTCGCTGTCCGGTTGCGTGTAACAAGAAAGCATCCAGTCGGGAAGGGGGCTCGGCACGCGTGGTTACCGGGCGCGATGACCGCGCCCGGTCTTTTGGCTAGAGCATGATGCGTTTAATTCGAACCATCATCATGCTCTAGATTTTTGTTTTTTCGCGATATTTAGCCAAAAAACCGCTGCGCACTTTTTGGCATATCGCTCTAGCGGTTGATCGTCAGCACCGCCGAGCCCGTGCCGCCATGGCCATCCGACGCCGTGAACGGAATGGTCAGGGTCCACACGCCCGGCTGCATGACGAAGTTATAGGTGTTTCCCGGGTTGGTGATCGTCAGCGCATCGCCATCGGCGTCCGTGCATTTGTGCAGGAATCCGACCGTCCCCGAAGCCGTCGCGTAGGACGGGGCATTGAGCTTGATCGACCAGTTCTGGCAAACCGGCGCGTGGTTCACATCCTGGACGCGCAGCAGCTGGGCGGGCTGGTCGGCCCGCTCGACGGCGCGCAGTACCGGCGCGTCGCTGCGAATTTCCGCGGTCGCGGCGCTAGCGAAGGTCGCGCTTAGTGTAAGAGCAATCAGGGCTGAAATGATACGCATGTATGGATCTCCCTATATTACAACAGCCTCCCTTAATGGAGGCGCGCGCAACCTATGGCAAAGTATAAATTCCCGTCAACCCGGAATCATTATTTACAAGCGTTAATCATAACAGTGTTTTATATTTATAATTATTTGAAAATTGCAATACGTATATTATTTTTTACTTTTGAAATTGGCAGGTATCGTAATTTCATTTCTGGTGATCCGCCGGGAGCCCGGAGTCTGTGGGGTTTGCGTCCTGTCCCGCCCTAATCTACCTCAGGATGCGCGGATCTGCCAGGGTGTGATGCGGCAACGAATTGCGCCACCATCGTTCCAGGGTGTCCGCTGAGATTGATCGCCCTGTCCGGAAGCGGACGGCCGGACAGGCCGGATAAAAGCCGGGCACTTCGGCGTGGCTTCATCGCCGGTGCCGGCCGGCGCGTGGATTGTCATAAAACTGTCATAAACGGATCGACTCTTGCGGCCTGACCTGTCAAAGAGGCCCGAATCTGCCGCGATCGCCACCGCGATCCGAGGGACGCTCCATGTTCGACTCGTCTGTTGAAAGCCCAAAGCCGCAATCCGTCGCGCCCGCCACAGGCGGCAAGTCGCGGCCTTTGGTGACGGCGCTGATCTTCCTGTTGCCCATCATCGCGGGGCTTCTCTATGTCGGCTGGAGCGTGCACGTCGATGCGCTGGCAACCGGCCAGGCGATTACCGTCGGCGCGTTTCTCTTCCTGGGCCTGGCCCTGCTGATCGCCTTCGGCTTTGAGTTCGTCAACGGCTTCCACGACACGGCCAATGCGGTCGCGACCGTCATCTACACCCATTCGATGAAGCCTTTGACCGCCGTCGTCTGGTCGGGCGTTTTCAACTTCCTGGGTGTGCTGGCCTCGACCGGCGCTGTCGCCTACGGGTTGGTGCTGCTGCTGCCGGTCGAGCTGATCCTGGCGGTCGGCACGTCGGCTGGCTATGCGATGATCTTCGCCCTGCTGATCTCGGCCATTATCTGGAACCTCGGCACCTGGGCGCTGGGCATCCCCAATTCGTCGTCGCACGCATTGATCGGCTCGATCATGGGGGTCGGCATCGCCAACCAGTTGATGACGTCTGTGGTCAATGCGACCTCGGGCATCGACTGGAGCCAGGCCGCCAAGATCGGCAAGGCGCTGGTCTTTTCGCCGCTGATCGGCTTTGTCGCGGCGGCCGCGCTGCTGCTGGTCATGAAGGCGCTGATCCGCAATCCCAAACTGTACGAAGCCCCCGTCGGCGAAACGCCGCCGCCGTTCTGGATCCGCGCCGCCCTGATCGCGGCGTGCACCGGCGTGTCCTTTGCCCATGGCGGCAATGACGGCCAGAAGGGCATGGGCTTGATCATGATCATCCTGATCGGTGTGGCCCCGGCGACCTATGCGCTGAACCGGACGCTGCCGGATGCGGCCCAGCCGGCCTATGTGGCAACGCTCGAGACCGGTGCGGCGACCTTTGCGGCCCATGCCGGCGGCACTGGGGTCGCCAATCTCGACATCGCCCGCAGCGCCGTCAATGCCGCCGTGCGCAACCGCCGGATCGACACGCCCGACCTGTTCGCCGCACTGGCCATGATGACCGGTGAGGTCGGCGGCCAGTTGCGCAGGAATGGTGCGCTGTCGCGCGTCCCGGCGGCCGACATGCCGCAGCTGCGCAATGACATGTACCTGATCTCGAGCGCGCTCGGCATCCTCAAGCCCGCCAAGGGCGCCTATTCCGACAGCGAGATCAAGGCGTTCGGCGGACTTCATAGCACGCTGAACGACATGACGCGCTACATCCCCAACTGGGTCAAGGTAGCGACGGCCCTGGCGCTCGGGCTGGGGACCATGGTCGGCTGGCGGCGCATCGTCGTCACGGTCGGCGAAAAGATCGGCAATTCGAAGATGACCTACGGCCAGGGCGCCGTCGCGGGCCTGGTCTCGGCGGTCACCATCTTCGCCGCCGAACGCCTGGGCCTGCCGGTCTCGACAACGCACATTCTGTCGAGCGGCGTGGCGGGGACTATGACGGCCAACCGCGCCGGGCTGCAATGGGGCACGATCCGCGGCATTGCGCTGGCCTGGGTCCTGACCCTGCCGGCGACCATTCTCATCTCCGGAACGCTGTACTTCGTGTTCCGCCACCTGTTCTGAGCGCCGTGGAGCCGGGAAGCGCCATGGCGCACGTCCAGGTCGGGGCGCTGCCGTACCGCGTCATGACGGACGGGGCGGTCGAAATCCTGCTCGTCACCTCACGCGGGACGCGACAATGGATCATCCCCAAGGGCTGGCCGATTGACGGGCTGAGCAATGCCGAATCCGCCGCGCGCGAAGCCTATGAAGAGGCGGGGATCATCGGCGACGCCGATGAAGCCATAATCGGCCATTTCGCCTATGAGAAGGCGCGCAAGGGCGAGGACAGCGTCTCGCCGTTTTCGGTCGAGGTCTATCTGCTGAAGGTCGACCGCCAACTGGCCTACTGGCCTGAAGCCAGCCAGCGCAGCATTGCCTGGGTGGCGCCCGCGCAGGCTCTGACCATGATCGGCAATGCAAGCCTGGCTGAACTTATCGCGCGCGTAAGCTTTCCCGTTTAATCGTTAAGCCGGCTTCTGAGCGGCTTCAGAGCGTGCTTTTCGCGGATGCGGACAGTCACCTCGGGGTCTTCGATCCGCGCCAGTTCAATTTCGCCATCGCGCATCATGTCCAGCCCCGATGCTTCGCACAGGGCGGCCAGGGTGACCACGACGCCGCCGACCTCCTGTTCGGGTTCGCCCGCCGGCCGTCCCCAGGTGTAGGCGACCAGGGCGTGGGCGGCCTCTTCGGTCATGCCCAGGGCCTGGCACAGCTCACCGGCCTCTTCGAGAAAACGCAGGCAGCGTTCAGATATGTCGCCTGAAATTTCCGGGCCGAAGCAGGTCTGCATCCAGCCGGCGACGCGCGTTTGATAAGTGGCTGTGGTATCGGTCATGGTCGTGGCCTCGTGTGATGTGTGGGCCTGTCATGCGATATCGACCTTCCGGCCGCAAGGGGCGACAGGCCAACGGGGTTGCCGTTGCGGTGCGAATATGCGCAAACCTCACCCTGCCGGGTGCCCGGCCGCGCGGCGATTGGAGCCCGCGCACAGTGAACGCCAGGACGTGCCCATGACCCGAATAGACAGCCGCCTGCAGGTCATGATCCTGGCGGCGGCGCAGGCGCTGTTCCAGACGACCTCCGTGCTGGTCCTGACCATCGGCTCGCTGGCCGCCAGCCACATCACCCGCGAGGCCGGGCTTTTGACCGCACCGATCGCGGCCATGCTGCTGGGCACGGCGATCGCGACGTTTCCTGCATCGGCCGTGATGGCCAGGATCGGCCGGCGGTCCGGCTTTATCCTGGGCGCCGGCCTTGGCGTCGTCGGTGGTCTGCTGGCGGCAGGTGGCGTCTGGTTTCACTCCTTGCTGATGCTGTGCGGCGGCACCTGCCTGGTCGGCGCCTATCAGGGCTTCGCCCAGTTTTACCGGTTTGCCGCCAGCGAAGTCAGCGACGACGCGTTCCGGCCGCGCGCTATCTCGCTGGTCCTGGCCGGCGGCATCGTCGCCGCCTTTCTGGGGCCGACGCTGGCGCGCGCCGGCAGCGCATGGCTTGGGCCGCTCTATACCGGCTCCTTCCTCGTCCTGTCCGCGATCTGCCTGGCCGCGATGGCTCTCTTGCTGTGCCTGCGCATACCGGCGCCTGCCGCGGGCGGCGCAAAGGCCGAAGAAGGCCGATCGTGGCTGGTCATGGTCACGCAGCCGGTCTATCTCGTCGCCCTGTTCGGCGCAGCCACCGGCGCAGGCGTCATGATGCTGGCCATGACCGCGACGCCGATCGCCATGGCGCATCACCACCATTCGCTCGACGCTTCGGCCATGGTCATCCAGCTCCATATCCTTGGCATGTTCGTGCCGTCCTTCTTCACGGGCGCCCTGATCGCGCGCTTCGGCGTGCTTAAGGTCATGATCGCCGGCGTGCTGGTCCTGGCGGCCGATATCTTCATCAGCCTGTCCGGGGTCGGCGTCGGATCCTTCTCGATTGCCCTGATCCTGCTCGGCATCGGGTGGAACTTCCTCTATGTCGGCGGCACGACCCTGCTGACGCAGGCCTATACCCCGGCCGAGAAAAGCCGGGCTCAGGCCACCAACGACATGACCATATTCGTGGTCGGATTTGCCGGTTCGCTGGGTTCGGGCGTCCTTCTGCAGACGCTTGGCTGGCAGATGCTGAACCTTGTCCTGCTGCCGTGGCTGGCGGTCGCGCTCATCGTGCTGTCGTGGTTCGCGATGCGCAAGGCGAAGGCCTGAAGGGGGCATCGATCTACGAAAGTTTTCGTTGATTATCTACGAAGGTTATCGTAAGTCTCTCCGGGTCGAACTGGAGAGGTCCGGATGCCGTCTGGAAAACAGGCTTTTGCCGTCATCGCATTACTGGCGCTGATCGCGTCATCGGCTGGGGCGGTTCCGGTCTGCCCGGCCGGTGTTACGGGCGAATTCGCACCCCAGGGCATCGACCTCTCGTCGATAACCCCCACCACAAAACCGGGCGACGACTTCTTTGCCTACACCAATCAGGGCTGGATCGACCGCACACCGATTCCGGCCGGCTATTGGGACTACGGCCAGACCAACCTGTTGATGACGACGGTCGAGACGCGCATCCGGGGCCTGATCACCGAAGGGCCGGGCGATGCGCCGCGCGGCAGCGCTCGCCGCCAGGTCGGTGACGCCTATGCTAGTTTTGCCGATACCGCCGCCATTGACCGGCAAGGGATGAAAGCGATCCGGGCGGGGCTCAAACGCATCATGACCGCTGCGACCGCCGAAGCGGTAGCCAAACAGATGGCCGATCCGTCGTCGAGCACGCTGTTCGCCATCAATGTCTTCCCGGCCGAGCGGCGCTGGCGCGTTCATCTCGACCAGCAGAACCAGAGCCAGCCGATGCTGGGCCTGCCCAATGCCGAGGCCTATACCGACGCGGCCTCGGCCGGCAACCGCACCGCCTACGCGGCTCATATCGCCACGGTCCTTGGCGCGGCGGGTGTCGATGACGCGAACGCCCGCGCGGCAAGGGTGGTGGCGCTGGAAGGGCGGATCGCCGCCAACCAGTGGGACTTCGAACGCCTGCGCGATCGCAAGGCCAACTATCATCCGATGACGGTCGCGGAACTCGAAACCTACGCACCGGGCTTTCCGTGGCGGGCCTATCTGACGGCGCGCGGCGTCGGCGGAGTCCGGGACGTCGTGCTCGGGACCGATACGGCGGTCCAGGCACAGGCAAGGCTGTTCAGGGACGTAGCGCTGGACGACTGGCGGTCCTACCTGGCCTTTCACTGGCTTCAAAATCAGATCGACGTCTTGCCGCAGGTCTTTCGCGACAGCAACTGGGCGTTTTACGGCAAGACCCTGTCGAATGCCGCCGCTCCGCCGCCGCGCGATGCTGTGGCGTTGCGGCTGGTCAATGAAGCGCTTGGGCATCAAATCGGGCGGCTCTATGCCGAACGCTATGTGACGCCGGAAACGCGGGCGGCGGCGACTGAAATGGTCGCCTACCTGCGCAAGGCATTCGATGAGCGGCTGGTCCAGGCGGAATGGATGGACGAAGCCACGCGCACCGAGGCCCGCGCCAAGCTGGCGGCGCTCAGCGTCAAGGTCGGCTATCCAGCCGTATGGCGTGACTATTCGGGTGTGGATATCCGCAGCGATGACGCCGTCGGCAATCTGCAACGCCTGCGCCGGTCGGACTGGGAGGTCCAGCGCCGGCGGCTTGAACGGGGGGCAGGGGGCGAGCTGTGGTATCAAGCGCCGCAGACGGTTGACGCCAGCTACAGCGTGCTGATGAATGCCATCGAGCTGCCGGCGGGCTACCTCCAGCCACCTTACTTCGACGCTGCGGCCGATCCGGCGGTCAATTTCGGCGCCATCGGGGCGATCATCGGCCATGAGATGGGCCATGGCTTCGACGACCAGGGCATCATCTATGACAGCCAGGGACGCTTGCGCAATGGCTGGTCCGAGGCGGCGTTTACGGCGTTTCACGACCGCGCCGATGCCCTGGTCGGGCAGTACGACGCCTTCAGCCCCTATGACGGCGTGCACGTCAATGGCCGCCAGACGATCGGCGAAAACATCGCCGACCTGTCGGGTGTGTCGCTGGGTTACCGGGCGTGGCGGATGTATGCCGCCGATCACCCGTGCAAGGACCCGTCGCGCGATGGCCTGAGTGGCGACCAGCGCTTCTTCCTGGCCTGGGCGCAGGCTTGGCGCTACCGGGCGCCGGAAAGCGCCATCCGCCACGTCATCAAATATGGCTATCACGCGCCGACGCCGTACCGCGTCAATGGCGTGGTGCGCAATCTCGATGCCTGGTACGCAGCCTTCGGCGTGCAGCCGGGCGACGCGCTGTACCTGCCGCCGGATCGGAGGGTGCGTATCTGGTAGGCCTTTCCCTCCTCCCTGATCTCTGCTAGCCCTTGGTAATCGATTACACGCGTGGCGAAATGATCGCGCGACGATCCGGGAGAGATGCGATGAAGGGATTTGTCCTCGTGGCGGCCATGTGTGTCCTGCCGGGGCTGGCGCTGGCCGGTCCGGTCGTCAAGACCAACACGGGCAAGGTCGAAGGCGTCGCAAAAGATGGCGTCGAGGTATTCAAAGGCATTCCATTCGCAGCGCCGCCGACGGGCGATCTGCGCTGGCGCGCGCCGCAGCCGGTCAAAACCTGGACAGGGGTCAGGCCCGCGACGGCCTTTGGCGCCGACTGCATGCAGGAACCGTTTCCGCGCGACGACGCGCCGCTGACGACCACGCCTGCCGAAGACTGTCTCTACGTCAATGTCTGGCGTCCGTCGGGTGTAGCGAAACCCTTGCCCGTCATGGTGTGGATCTATGGCGGCGGCTTCGTCAATGGCGGCAGCTCGCCGAAAATCTATGACGGTTCCGCGTTCGCGAAAGGCGGCGTCATCTATGTCAGCTTCAACTATCGCCTCGGGCGGTTCGGCTTCTTCGGCCATCCGGCGCTGACCAAGGCCGATGCCGATCACGGACTGCTCGGCAACTACGCCTATATGGACCAGGTCGCCGCGTTGAAATGGGTGCAGGCCAATATCGCGGCTTTTGGCGGCGACCCTGGCCAGGTGACGATTTTCGGTGAATCGGCCGGTGGGTCTTCCGTGCATTTCCTGCTGCATTCGCCACAGGCCAAAGGCTTGTTTCACCGCGCCATCGTTCAGTCGGGCGGCGGGCGTGGCGGGGCGAAGGGGCCGCGTCTCCTGAGCGCAGACCGCCCGGACATGCCGTCTTCCGAGACCCTGGGTGGGCGCTTTGCCCAGCGCATGGGCATCACCGCTACTGGCCCCGACGCCCTGGCGGCCCTGCGCGCGTTACCGGCTGCCCAGGTGACCGACGGGCTGAACCTCGCCAACCGGTCGGAAGACGCCGGCGGGCCGATGATCGACGGGCAACTGGTGACCGAAGAGCCGGGCCTGGCCTACCTGGCCGGGCGTCAGACCAGGGTGCCGCTGATGGTCGGGGCCAACAGCGCCGACAGCGGCGACGCGGGGGCGAAGTCGAAGGACGAGCTGTTCGCGCAGTTCGGCGATCGTGCGGACGCAGCGCGCACAGCCTACGATCCCGACGGTACGAAGGACCTGAGGCGACTTAACGCCGAGGTCGGCATGGATCGCGGCCAGATCGAACCCGCGCGGTTTGTCGCGGCCAACTGGGCGGGGCAGGGACTAAAGGCTTACCACTACCGCTTTTCGTGGACGGCGACGCCGCGCAGGGCGACATCGCCGTTCGGCGCGCCGCATGCGACCGAGATTCCGTTTGTCATGGATACGGTCACGGACCGTTACGGTGCAGAGGCGACCGCTGAAGACCTGGCCGTGGCGAAGATCACGCATGCCTATTGGCTGAACTTCGCGAAGACGGGCAATCCGAATGGCAACGGCGTGGATGGCAAGCCTTTGCCAGAGTGGCCGGTGTATGACGCGGCGGATCAGATTATGGATATTACCGCAGAGGGTACGGCGGTGGCCAAGCCTGATCCGTGGAAGGCGCGGCTGGATGTCACGGCTGCGGTGGCCAAGGCGCCAGCGAAAGTAAGGGTAGTGACCACTATTCTGCACTGACAGGCCCGTTGATCTTTCACCGTCACAAGGTCCGGCTCTCGTCCTCTCCCTGTCGTGACGGGGAGATATAAAAATCAGGCCATCAGGCCGACGCCCAGGACGATCGCAACATAGTGCGTCATGGCGCCGGCCAGCACATGGCCATGCCAGATGGCCCGGCGGAAACGGCAGCGGTTGAACACGAACAGGACGGCGCCGACCGAATAGACCACACCACCGGCCGCCAGAAGGAGCAACGGCACCAGCGGCACCTGCTCGACCAGCGGCTTGACGGCGACGACGACCAGCCAGCCCATGGCCAGGTAAAATGCCGTTGATACAGTCTCCCCAAGTCGCGGCAGGCACAGCTTGATCAGGACGCCGATGAAGGCCATCGCCCACACGGCAGTAGTCATGCCCCAGGCCCAGGCGCCGTGCAGCATCTGCGTCGTGAACGGCGTATAGCTGGCGGCGATCATCAGGAAGATGCCGGCGTGGTCGAGGCGGAACAGGAAGGGCTGCCAGCGCGGGTGGGCAAAATTATAAGCCGTCGAAAAGGACAGCATGGCCACGAAACCCAGGGCATAGACCGCGATGGCGGCTGACAGCGACATTACGCCATGATTGACGGATAGCGCGACGGCTGCACCACCGCCGATAACGGCAAATAACAGCCCGACGACGTGAACAATCAGGTCGGCGGTGCGCTCGGCGGGGTCGGCATAGTGCGGACCATCGATGGCCGCGCAATCCTTGGGCGTGACGAAAAGGCCGGACGCGGGTGCTTTTGGCAGGACCGGCATCCAGCCGGTAGCGGTTTTCAATTCGGTCGTCATATGCAATGCCACTCAGGTTCTGGCCTTGCCCGCTTTCAGCCCGAGGGCGCGAAAGCAGCGAAGCGTTTCCTTAATGGGTATGGCAGACGGCGTAAGAAAGCGATTGCCCGACGGTCGGCCCGGCATTACAAAAAGGTATATTTATGAGGGCTTTATGCCGCGCGCGGCATCGCCTCAAGGCTTAGAATTTATACAGCGTGCCGTTGACCCAGCCCGTCCCCATGGCAATCGCTCCCTTGCGGTTGATGACCAGCGGCCGGTATTGCAGGCGTGATGTCTGGGCACGCAGGTAGGAGGCGCACAACAGCTCCAGCGCCAGGTCCTGCGGCTTGTTCCGCCAGAGTTCGGCGTTCTTGTGGGCGTCCTTGATGAAGCCGGAGGTTCCCGTGGCGTTTTTCTGGTAGTCGCAGACGATGTCGTCGGCGCGCCCGGGTGAGTTCGCCACCACGAAATCGCGCACCTGCTCATAGGTCACCGGCGACAGGCTGCCGTTCTGCGTGACGATGTCGAAGAACCAGCAATAGAGCGTTTCGGTCGCCGCCGCATCGCCGCGCGCCTTGGCCCATGCCGTTGCCGCTGTGAAGGCCTGTTCGGCCGCCCTGGCGATCTTGCCGTCCTGGATGGCGCGCATTTCGGTCGTCCCCAGCATGGCGCGCAGTTCCTGGACCGCCGTGTTCGGCAGGCGGTTATTGGGCTGCCAGCCATTGACGATCGAAAGGCCTTTGGCGACCGGCGCGTTGCAGGCGTCGAGCAGGCCATTGCCATAGGTCGGCATGGTCGAACGGACCAGCGACGGCGGCATCTGCCTGACGAGGGGCTGCAGCGAATTGGAGCCGATGTTCCACTGCAGGCAGCCGCAGGAAATACCCATCTTGTCGAAATTGCCGCTGACGCCCTGATAGGGATCGCCGGAAGTTTCAAAGCCGCAGGTGATCTTTATGCCCTTGGCATAAAAGCCCGGAGGAGGTGCTGACATGTCGATGCTTTCGCGGAAAAGACGTCAGGGAACCGTATCGCGTGCGGCTGCACGCGGTGACGTCTGGAATAACAATGAAGGGGACAACGCGGACGCGAAATAAAGGGGAAATTTCAGGCTACGCAAGGTATAATTGCATACTTGATAGCAAACGGGTGGGCCTGTCAAGCGGCTCCGGCAATCGCTTGCATGGATGTGGCTGAGTTATTCAAACCGGTGATCTCAGCCAGCCGCGCCATACCGTTGCAGCCGAACCTTGCCCCCAAGTCAGGCGCGTGCGCGGCGCCACGGATCGCCGGTGCGCGCCACATAGTTGGCGAAGACATAGCGCCAAGGCACGGCGGCATAGACGATGACCACAAGCCCACAGGCAAAGGCAGCCTTGGCCATGCCCGCATCCATATGGCCTTCGCGCCACAAGGGCAGGGCGACGACGACCAGCCAGATGGTCTTCCAGGCGATCTCCCAGAACAGCAGCGGCAGCATCTGCAGCGGATAGCGCACGCCCAAGGCGGCCAGGGCCGTCAGCGCCCCCAGCATGCACATCATGACGCCTTCGTCGAACGCCCACGCGCCGTGGTGATTGACGATGGCCGGCCAGGTGTTCAGCCCCTGGGCGACGGCGATGAGCAGGTAGACTGCCCGCAAAAAGTAGAGACGAAAGGTCGATACAGTGGTCATGGCTATTCGACGTCCTTGAGGATGCGCTCGACCTCGGCCAGGCGCGACTGGACGGCCGACAGGGTCTCGCCCTGCACCGACAGCGTCCTTGCGGCCTCGGTCTGGGCGGTGATCGCCTGGGCCGCCAGCGCGCGATAGGCCTCGTCCTGCGCCAGGCGTACGCGCGCCTGCAGGATTTCAGAGATGTACTTCATGAAGAAGATCAGCACCGCCGCCGCGGCGGGAAAGAAGAAGGCGGCGTAGAAGACGTTTTCGGACATGGGAACCCCTTAGGTTTCAAGCGTGGAGGACAGTGACCGCACCGCTTCGGCGATCGCGCCGGGTGTCAGGACAAGCGCGAAATCGGTCACTTCGTAATAGTTCAGCGCCTTGCCGTCGGCCGACAGCTCAAGCTGACTGCGGATCAGGCCGGCGGCTTCGAGTTTCTGGAGATGGAGGTGCATCAGCGGCCGGCTGATGCCGGCATCGCGCGCCAACTGGCTGACATAGTTGCGTCCGCCGGAAACCAGCGCCGCCACAATGCGCAGCCGGTGCGGATTGGCCAGCGCTGACAGCGCCGCCAGCAGGCGGTCGCCCTCCGTATCCGTTGTGTTTTGCTTATCGACCGGCACGGACGGCTACTTGCCCTTTCGTAGCGGCAGGGCTTTCAGCTCGACGTCCATGGCCGCCAGCTTTTCGTTGGTGATGTAGCCTTGCGAGTGCTTCTGGATCTGGCGCAGTGTCATGCCGCGCGCCACCCACAGGGTCTTGCCGTTGGCCACGTACGGCAGGTGCCTGACGAAGATCGCCCTGGCGGCGGGATCGTCGAGCAGTTGCCCGATCTTTGTCGTCTCGACCGACCACGATGTGGTGGTGGCCGCAGCGGCAACGGCCTGGGGGGGCGGCAGGATAACGGGTGCGCAGGCCAGGGTCAGGACGGCGGCGAGTAGGACGGGACGGTTCATGTGACTCCTTGTGCGTGACGATATTCTTTGGACGTGCCGCTCTGTGGCCAGCTTCGCCATGGGATATAAAAATATGCCATGCGTAAGAAATATCTTACATATGAAAGTCTGTCAATATGCGGACGCTGAATAGGGGGCCTGTGACATACCTGCCACGGTTGTGCGGTGTGTGCACAAGGCCTGTTGTCACTCGTTGCAAAATTAACTATAGCCACCGCCTGAGCCGCACATTGCGGCCATGGAGAGTATGGATTGTTTGGATCGAATAGCTGTTGGGGTCAGAATCCCGCTGCGATCCTGCCATTCGTCTAAGGCGCACTGCGCCGGGCGGGGCAGGGATGCCGCCGCCGAATCTGGTTCCTGAAAATTAGAAATGAACCATCGCGAATGCGATACGCAGTGACGTATCCATTTCCCGAAAACACGAAGAATAAGACAATGGACGAACATCATATCGCCCGGAGCCTCGTGCTCCGGATCGCGCGCGACATCGCGCCGAAATCCCCTGCCGCCGAGCGCCTGCGCGCCTGGGCCGAAGCCAACGCTGCGTGGCTGACCGGCAAGGCATGGACCGAGCTGAAGACCGGCAAGAAGCCCCCCGAGATGGCGGCATTTCTGGCCGCGCTGGAAGTTGCGCCGGCACCTCAAGAGCCGCGTCCGCGCGTGCTCGACCTGGCCGATGCGCTGGGCCGGCTGCTGCATTTCGAAGCCTTCGAAGCGCGGCTGCTGACCCTGATGATCGCGTGCGACCGGGTGCCACGCGTGGCCGACCTTTTGGCAGGCACGGCCGACGGCATCCGCGACTTGCCCGCTGTTCTGGGCGAGGTGGCCGGTGCCGACGCTATTGACGCCGGTGCGCGCGTGCGCCGTTCCGAAGTGCTGCGGCTGAACCTGATCAGCTTCGGCATCCGGTCGCGCCACGACGCGCCGATCGACATCGCCTGGACACTGTCGCGCATCCTCGATCGCGACCCGGCGCCCGAAGCGCTGGGTGAAGCCCTGGCCGGCAAGCGCCAGACCTCGCACCTCGGCCTCGACGACTTTGCCCACGTGGCCGAGGCCGGGTTCCTGGTGCGGCTGCTGGCGGGTGCGGCCAGGGCGCGCGCCCACGGCGTTAACATCCTGATCCACGGCCCGCCCGGCAGCGGCAAGACCGAGCTGGCACGCATCCTGGCGTCGGCCGCGGGCTGCCCGCTGCATGGCGTAGGTGAGATCGATGACGACGGCGAAGAGCCGAGCCGCCACGACCGCGTCACGGCCCTGCAACTGGCCCAGCGCGTCCTTGGTGACCGGGCGGGCGCGGTCCTTCTGTTCGACGAAATGGAGGACCTGATCGGGGCGGCGCACCGCACCGGCGGCGACTGGTTCAACCAGCGCGAAGGCTCGAAGGTCTTCGTCAACCGCTTGCTGGAAACCAATGCCGCGCCGGTCATCTGGGTGACCAACGCCGTCGGCAACATCGACGACGCCATCCTGCGCCGGATGAGCTTCATCCTGAAGCTGGACCTGCCGCCGCGCCGTGCCGCTCATCGTATCCTTGACCGGATCGTGGCGGACGAGGGCGGGGCAACAGGTCCGGCCATCGGCAAGCTGATCGACGCCGTGCCGCAGACTTCCTCCGTGCTGCGCGTCGCGGTGCGAGCGGCCAGGCTGGCGGGCGAAGACGACTGCGGCGCGCAGGCAGCGACCTCACTGGTCCGCGCCCTGCGTGGTGGCGACCTGCCACACGATGGCTTCGGCGAACTTGATTTCGGGCTTTACGAAGCCGACCGGCCGCTGGGCGATCTGTTCGACCGGATCCGGACCCTTGGGGCTTTGGATGTCTCCCTGCTGCTGACCGGCCCGCCCGGCACCGGCAAGACGGCATTGGCGCACCACCTGGCGCGGGTCCTTGACCGGCCCTTGCTGGTGCGCCGGGCATCGGACCTGTTGTCCAAGTGGGTCGGTGAGACCGAGCAGAATATCGCCCACGCCTTCGAGGATGCGCGCCGGCAGGAAGGCGTGTTGCTGTTCGACGAAGCGGATTCGCTGCTGTTCGACCGGACGCGCGCCCGTACCTCGTGGGAGGTCGGTCAGGTCAACGAGATGCTGACCTGGCTCGATCGTCACCCCCTGCCGGTGGTGGCGGCGACCAACCATCCCCAACAGCTCGATCCCGCGACGCTCCGGCGTTTCGTGTTCAAGCTGGACCTGCGGCCGCTTGGCGACGATCGCCTGAAGCGTGCTTTCGAGCGCTTCTTCGGGATGGACGCGCCCGCCGGTCTGACGGACTTACGCAACCTGACGCCCGGCGACTTCGCCGTCGTGGCGCGTCAGCTGCGTCACGCGCCGTCAAAGGACGCAGAGTCAGCGCTTGAGGCCCTGCGCGCCGAAAGCCGCGTCAAGCCCGACACGGGGATCAGGATCGGATTCTGATCCCCGTAAGGGGTGGTGCAGCTCATTTTCATCTAAATTCAGTGACGTACGTACAGGCCTGTTCCGCAAGAGCCATCATGGCGCAGCGATGTCGACTGTCCAGGCCCCGCGGCTTGTACCGGCCTATCCGGCGTATAGGCGGAAATCCTGTTGCTGCGCCCTCTGCCGACGCGGCAGGCGGTGATTTCGTGCTGGGATGGACGAAAAAAGCGCCTTATCATCAATAGATTGGGTGTATTTTTAAGCATTCATGCCTGCCAGATAGAGCGGATGGTGCATCTATACTTCGTACCCTTTAGTGAGGCGGCGGCATCCCGTCACCGTAGCAAACTCGCCTCTATGGTTAAAAAATTATATCGCAAGTGCGAAATCTCCATTGACATAAGGCGGGCGGCAGCGCAGCATTAACGCTACGGCCTGCGATGCTTCGTGCCGGCTGCATCTGCGGCGAAGGCTCTGCCTGAAATCACAATTATTGTACAGTCGGGTGCGGATACTGTCCTGCGCCGGACGCGCGTTGAATTTGCCTGTTTCTGGTCTTGTATTTCGAGGCTGGAAGTAAATTTCTTCTGACTAATCAAAGCAGATACGCGAAACGAATTCGCGATCACCCATAATTCCTGATCGACATTGCATTTCCGCGGCGGTCCCGCCGGGAATGTGAGCAAACCTGTGCGCCGTTGTGACGGCAATGAGGAGTCATCGCCATGGCGATTTCATACCGGAATGGCGGTAACGGCAACGACCTGCTCGACGAAACGGGCAATACTGGCCCCGTCCAGATTCAGGGCCGTGCCGGTGACGATACGATCCGTGGCGGTGCGGGCGCCGACAAGCTTTACGGCAATGAAGGCAATGACGTGCTGGCGGGCGGGGTGGGCGCCGACACGCTGGAAGGCGGGGCGGGCGACGACATCTATGTCATCAAGCGCACCGATCTCGGCAGCGGCAAGGACAGCCTCCTCTATTTCGAAGGCGCGGGGGCGGCGGGTGGCGATGTCATACGCCTGACCGGATTCAGCGCGGCCGCCACCCTGACCTTTGTCCGCCAGAGCGGCAACGACTTCACCTACCTGATCCGCGACGGCGACGTGTCCGGCGAGGTCCTGGTCCGCCAGTACAGCAGCGCCCGGCTGGTCGCTGGCGACTACGTCTTCGAAGGCGCAACACCGGGCGGCAACCGCGCGCCGGTCGCGGCTGGCGACGCAGCCACGGTCGCAGCGACTGGCGCGCGGTCGGTCATCATAACCGCGGCGACGCTTTTGGCCAACGACAGCGATGCCGATGGCAACGCCTTGCGCATCACTGGCTTCGGCACGGCGGCGCATGGGACACTCAGCGTCAATGCCAACGGCACGCCCAACAGGCTCAATGACGACATCATCACCTATGTCCCGACAGCCGGATATACCGGCAGCGACGCCTTTACCTACGTTTTAAGTGACGGCACGGTCAGCGTCACCGGCACGGTCAATGTGACGGTCCTGCCGCCGACCACGCCGCCGGTCATCACCTATGTCAACGGCACCGGCGGCAATGACCGGCTCGATGCCTCTACCGCTACCCTGGCCCAGCAGGTCCAGGGGCGGGCGGGAGACGACACGGTCATTGGCGGCAGTGGCAACGACAAGCTTCAGGGCAATGACGGCAGCGATGTGCTTATCGGCGGCGCCGGGGCGGACACCTTTACCGGCGGCACCGGCGCCGACATGTTTGTCATCGCCAGGACCGACCTCAATGGCGGCAGCGAAAGCATCACCGATTTCGAAGGCGCTGGCGACGGCGGTCTTCCCGGCGGCGACCTCATCCAGTTCACAGGCTTCAGTGCGGCCGCGACCCTGACCTTCGTTCGCCAGAGCGGCCGCGACCATATCTACGAAATCCGCGACGACGGCTTCACGGCCCAACTCAAGCTCGCCTATGATGGCGCGGCCCGCCTTGCTGCCGGCGACTATGTCTTCACGGTGCCGTCGGCCCCGCTCAACCACGCACCGATCGCCGGGGCCATATCGATTGAGACGCGCACCAATGCGATTGTCTCCGGCAAGCTGCCGGCCTCGGATGTCGATGGCGACGCCGTCGGCTTCAGCGTATCGGCGGGCCCGGCGCACGGCACGCTGAAGCTGGAGGCCGACGGCAGCTATCTTTATGCGCCCGAAGTCGGTTATGCCGGCGGCGACGCCTTTCGCATGGTGCTCGACGACCGGCGCGGCGGTATGACCGAGACGATTGTGTCGATCATTATCCAGTCGTCGGACAAGGACGCGGAGCCCTGGCGCGATACCCAGGCCGGGAATGGCGCGGTTTTTGTCCAGCGCGATGGCGCAAGCGGCTCCTTCTATTTTGCCGCCGACATGGCGCGCGTCGTGAAGGGCGGCGTGACCGTTGCCGACTGGACGGATGGTGGCGTGATCCTGGGTGTTCCCCAGGGCGACGGCTATACCTTGGAAACCATGACCGGCGGCGTCGTCGCATCCCGGCCCCTGGCCATAGGCGACGTTGTCGCCGCTGCCGGGCAGTCGAATATGGAGGGCTGGTTCACGGCCGCGGGCCAGTCGCGCAGCTCCAAGGACGGCATCTATATTTGGGTGGCGACGCATGAGGGCGTGCCCGGCCACTGGGTCCCCGCGACCGGCGCCGGCGCCCTGGCCTTTGCCGAGACCCTGCGGCTGGCTGCGCCAGATGTGCCGGTTGCCTTCGTCACTGGGGCTGTCGGCGGCACCAAGCTTTTGCCCGCGACCAATGTCGAATACTGGCTGAAGACGGGTGATGGCAGCCTCTATCAGGACACGATCGACCAGTTGCTTGAGGCCAGCCACGGCCGGGCGGCGCTGCTGCTGTGGAACCAGGGTGAGGCCGACAGTGCTTCGCGCGTCGATCCATTGCTCTATGCCGACGGCATGAAGACCCTGTTCGCGCGCTTCGATGCCGAGATCGCGCCCGACCGAATCGTCATCAGCGGCCTGGCCTTTACACGCGGCAATGCCGACGCGCTGCGCATAGCCCAGGCCAGCGTCGCCACGGCCGACGGCCACATCCTCTATGTGCCGACCAGCGCGGCCATCGAGACCACGGATGAAACACACCTCACCGTGCCCGCCCGTATTCTCCAGGGCACCGAGGCCGCCCTCGCTGTGTTGGCAGCTGAGGGCACTGCGCCGCCCGGCATCGGCAGGCAGTCGGGCGGCGCAGGCATCGACATGCTGATCGGCGGCCTCTTGACCGACATCCTGCAAGGCGGCGGCGGCAACGACACGCTGAATGGCGGCGACGGCGACGACATCGTCCGTGGCGAAGCCGGCGGCGACCTGATCGTGGGCGGCGAGGGGCATGACGCCCTGTCCGGCGGGCTCGATAATGACACGATCGACGGCGGCGCGGGCAATGACGACGTCTTCGGCGACGGCGGCGGTGATGTGCTGACGGGCGGGGCAGGCGGTGACCGGCTGGATGGCGGCACCGGCGCCGACACCCTTTCCGGGCAGGCGGGCGACGATCTCTACGTCGTCGACAATATCGCCGATGTGGTGGTTGAAGCGGCGGATGGTGGCACCGACACCGTCTATGGCCGTATCAGCTACACATTGGCGGCCTTCGTCGAGAACCTGATCATCGACAGTGTCGAGGCGATCAACGCCACCGGCAATGCACTGGCGAATATGCTGACCGGCGGCAATGGCGCCAATATCCTGTCGGGCATGGCGGGGGATGACAGCCTGTCGGGTGGGCCAGGCAGTGACACCCTGCTCGGCGGCGACGGCGGCGACACCCTGTCGGGCGGTTCAGGCGCGGACCTGATGTTCGGCGGCAATGGCGACGACATCTACTATGTCGAGGCGGGCGACACGGTCTCGGAAGCCGGGGCGGGCGGATATGACACGGTCATTTCGCAGGTCGCCTTCACCCTGCCCGAAGACGTCGAGGCGATCCAGCTCGGTGGCAAGAGTTCGCTCAACGCAACCGGATCGGCCGGCGCAAATACCATAAGCGGCAATGCCGGCTCCAACCTGCTGGATGGTGCGGGCGGCAGCGACACCGTCATGGGAATGGCGGGCAATGACACGCTTCGGGGCGGGCTGGATAATGACGTGCTTTTGGGCGGCGATGGCGGCGATACGCTGATCGGCGGACTGGGGGCGGACACGCTGACCGGGGATGGCAGTAAACACAGCGCGGATATATTCGTGTTCGAAAGCCTGGCCGATATGGGACGGGGCGTGGGCCGCGACGTCGTCGCCGACTTCGACAGCCAGGATATTTTCGACGTGCGGCTGGTGGATGCCAATACGGCTGTGGCGGGCGACCAGGCCTTCAGCTTTATCGGCAGCGCGGCGTTTTCAGCGGCGGGGCAGATACGGTTCACCGTCGTCGATGGCGGTGTGCTGATCGAGCTGAATGTCGATAATAACCTGGGCACTGACGCGGAAATCCTGCTGACCGCGCCGCTGGCGGTGGTGGGGACATCCGACTTCCTGTTGTAGAGGAAGAAAGAGGATTAACCACGAACCACACGAACTTAGCACCTGTATGTTGAAGACGTATTGTGGCTAACCGATCGAGCGACAGCGCAGGGCGTTGTCCTTATCCAAATTGATCGGATACCGCGGCTTAGACGATTAGACGCGACGTTCGTGCCTGTTCGTGTGGTTCGTGGTTAGACCTTTCGGCCCCCGGCAAATGGCATTCGGCCGCGCTGGTGGTGCCCAAACGCGGCCGTTGGTCGCTTAGTTGCCGCCGCAGCCGCAAGGGCAGCCCGCCTGGCCGCAGCCGCAGGCGGGCTTCTGGCCACAGGTGCAGTTCGGGCCGCACTTGCAGGGATTACATTTACAGTTGGCGTGGGTTTGAGCCGTCACGGGAACCTCCTCGGGTTTCAAAAAGCACCCCGCAATATCGGGGGACGGCGCATCAATACGCCGCTGCCGGCCGACTGAATTGAACGTAAGGGCTAATCTCGGGCGGCTGGCGTCAAGGCGGACGGCGAAAGGCCGAACATCCGCCGGCAGGTCCGCGTCAGGTGCGCCTGGTCGGCGAAGTTGGCGCCCATGGCGGCGTCGGTCCACGACGTTCCGCCAAAGCCGATCTCGACGGCGCGCTTGACGCGGGCCCACAGTACATAGGGCCGGAAGGCGACGCCGGTTTCCGCGACGAACAGATGGCGGAAACGGCTTTCACTCAGACAGGCGAGACCGGCAGCGGCGCCCAGGGTCAATGGCTCGTCAATATGCGCGTGGACCCAGTCGATGACGCGCAGCACACGCGGATCGGCCGGTTTGGCCGGCGTTTCCAGTCCGGCCAGTTCGCCGAAAATGGCGATCGCCGCCTGCATGAGCGCGCCATCCTCGGCATCGGCGGCATAGAGCCCGGCCAAAGGCGTGATCAGGCGCGTGGCGAGGTCCGGCGTGAGCGGTGTGATCGCATCACCACCATGCCTTTCAAGAAGCAACCGCCCCGCATGGGATTCCGGCTCGATGAACAGATTGGCGACCAGGGCGCCAGACGCCATATATTCGTGCGGCACATCCGGGCCGATGATGGCGCCGGCATGGTCGCTCCATTCGGCATCCAGGGCTGTTCGCAGTTGGATCGGTGCCGAGATACCGAAGGCGACCTGAATGGCGTGATGGGCGTGCAGCTCTGATCCGCCGCGCGCCAGCCCCATCCACAGGCTGCCGCCTGGCCAGAAGATGATCCGTCCCGTGCCCTTGAGCTTCATGGCGCGAAAATGCGCTGATGCGCCGGTTTTGACAAGCCGTGGAACGGCCGGTTGACTTTGGTGCATCAATGAGGGATTGGCCTGTTCCCGCATATTCGCGCCGTATCAGTCCGATTACCCATGAAACCGATAAGCAAATCCAGCAAGCTCGCCCACGTCCTCTATGACATCCGCGGCCCCATCATGGCGCGTGCCCGCCAGATGGAGGACGAGGGCCATAAGCTGATCAAGCTCAATATAGGCAACCTGGCGGCGTTCGGTTTCGATGCGCCCGAGGAAGTCCAGCTCGACATGATCCGCAACCTGCCCAATTCGGCAGGCTATTCGGACAGCAAGGGCATATTCGCCGCGCGCAAGGCCATCATGCACTACACCCAGTCGCAGGGCGTGCAGGGCGTCACCCTCGAAGACATCTATCTCGGCAATGGCGCGTCGGACCTGATCGCCATGGCGACCAATGCGCTGCTGGACGACGGCGATGAACTGTTGCTGCCGGCTCCGGACTATCCGCTGTGGACGGCGGTCGCCAGCCTGTCGGGCGGCAAGCCGGTCCATTACCTGTGCGACGAGAGCCAGGGCTGGATACCCGACCTCGACGATATCCGCGCCAAGATTACGCCGCGCACCAAGGGCATCGTCGTCATCAATCCGAACAACCCGACCGGCGTCGTCTATCCGGAAGCCGTGCTGCTGGAGCTGGTCGCCATCGCGCGCGCGCATAACCTGGTCCTGTTTGCCGACGAGGTCTACGACAAGGTCCTGTATGACGACGTAAAGCATACGGCGCTTGGCAGCCTGTCGACCGACGTCGTGACCCTGACCTTCAACTCGCTATCGAAGAGCTATCGCGCCTGCGGTTACCGGGCGGGCTGGATGGTGGTGTCGGGCGACAAGGCATCGGCTCGCGACTATATCGAAGGCCTGGACATGCTGGCCAACATGAAGCTGTGCGCCAATGTGCCCGGCCAGTGGGCCATCCAGACGGCGCTCGGCGGCTATCAGAGCATCAACGACCTGGTGCGGGAAGGCGGGCGTTTACGTCAGCAGCGCGACCTGGCCTATGAGCTGATCACCGCCATTCCTGGCGTGACCTGCGTCAAGCCGCAGGCGGCTCTGTATATGTTCCCGAGGCTCGATCCGGAAGTTTATCCGATCAAGGACGATCGCCAGTTCTTCCTGGAACTGCTTGAGGCGACGCGGGTCATGCTGGTGCAGGGGACGGGGTTCAACTGGCCGTCGCCGGACCACTTCCGCATCGTCTTCCTGCCGCACGAGCCCGACCTGCGCGAAGCCATCGGTCGCGTTGCCAGGTTCCTGGCGGATTACCGGGCCAGATCGGTATGATGTTAAGTGGAAACATTGTGCCGACCTAAGCTATTGTTTTGTCGCGATATTTAAGGAGAAAGCCGCCTACACTTTTCGCCATATCGCTCTGGACGCGCCGCCTGAGGCGACTTCGGGAAGAAAGTGCCGGGTTTCAAGGCCTGGCAATGGCTGGATCAATCTGACTGTCGTTCGACGCCAGCCTTGGCAGCCGGACGGTGAAGGTCGTTCCGTCACGTTCGGTGGAGGTAACGTCGATCTTGCCACCGTGCGCGACGACGATCTCCTTCGATATGTAGAGTCCAAGACCAAGATTGACGGGTACGGGCGCGTCCTTGCCGGGCTTGCCTGACTCTCCCCGGGTAAGCGCTTCGAACAACGTGCCCAGCATACGCGGGTTGATCGGGCTGCCCTCATTGTGCACCGACAGCACCACTTTCTGAGGCAGCCCTTCGACGTTGAGGGAGATGGGGGAGTTATAAAAACCGTACTGGACCGCATTGCCAAACAGGTTGGACAGGACCTGCCCCAGGCGCGCCTTGTCCCACGAGCCGTCAAGATCGCCAGACATCTCCAGACCGAACTCACGACCGGGATGCAGGGTCTTCATCTCATTGACCAGTTGCTTGCAGACGAAGCGTAAATCGCAGACCTCCCTGATAATCGGGAAGCCCGTGCCAAGCCGCGAGCGGGTCAGGTCCAGCAGGGTCGCGACGATATCGAGCGCGCGGTCGGCGCTGTCGCCAATCTGCGACTGCAGCATCGCCTGCCGTTGGCTGATGCCGCCCAGGCGCACGGTCAACTGGGCCGAATTGGAAATAGCGCCCAGCGGATTGCGCAGGTCGTGGCTCAATATATCGAGAAAGAGGTTGCGCGATGCTTCCAGTTTTGTCGAATAATTATGGATCGACTCCGTCATGACCTGGTCGACGGCTTCATGGAACCGGGTCAGGTCGCGCATATCCTGCTCACAAAAGGCGGGTCGGGAGGCTTCCCAGTTTTTGATGATGCTGGCGCGAAGCGCGCGATATTCGGAGACCATCTGATCGAGGTTAAAGCCGTCGTCATGACGCAGGGACGCATGGGCCTCGGCCGCGCTGGGGGATTTGCCGTGCTTTTTCCCGCCGTGGGACTTCAGCAGCTGTTCCGGGCCGGACTGCGCGGCCTCCATGTCATGGACGATGAAGCCAAGGATTTGCGTGATATGGTCGCGCAGGGCCAGTGGACTCATAGCGCCTGGCGCCGGCACGAAGTCTTCGGCAAAATTTTCCCATTCCAGAATAATCGGAGCCGGATTGTCACGAATGAAATCGGCAAGACGCATAATGTATTCCATTACCTGAATACACCGGCAAGTCCGGCCCTAAGACTTCAAGTCCAAATCTCAAACAATTATAAATATCTCTTTGAAAAGAGAAAGAATTTGACGCAAAATTCAGGTAATTTTCGTCATAATATGTAATACAACTATCTGAATAATTAGATAGTGGTAAATAATTTACTATAAGCGCGCGGCCCTTTGGGTTGTGACAACTTTTGGATGTTGGGGATGAGGCGCGGGCGATATCATCGTCCGCGCCGCCAGCGTTACAGGCCGGGCTGGTTGAGCAAGGTAATTTCGACGCGCCGGTTGGATTGACGTCCCGCCACGGTGGCATTGGTCGCCACGGGCTTTTCGACGCCTGAGCCGGCTGTCAGGATGCGTTCGCTGCTGACACCGCCGGCCGACAGGATCGACTTGACGGAATTGGCGCGGGCCAGCGACAGGGTCTGGTTATAGTCCGCCCCGCCGACATTATCGGTATAGCCTTCGATGCGCACCTTGGTCCCCGGACTCAGGCGCAGGTAGTTGATCAAAGGCTGGAGGCGATTGACGCCGCCTGCCAGAAGCTGGGTCTTGCCCGTCTCGAAACTGACATCCTGAAGCACCATGGTCGACCCCATGCTGCTGTTGGTCATGTCGTAGTCGCGCAGCTGTTCGCGGGCGCGAGCCAGTTCCGCGTTCTTTCCGGCCAGTTGGTCGTTCTTGCCGTCGATCACCCTGTCCTGGCCGGCGATGCGTGCATCCTTGCCCTGCAGCTGCAGGTCCTTGGCAGCCAGTTGCCGGTCCTTGTCTGCCATTTGGGCAAGCCCGGTCAGGCGGGCGTTATCGGCTTCGAACCTGGCCTGCTGGCCGCGCGTTTCGGCGAGATCGAGATAGGTCTGTCCGATCATCAACTGATGCTCGGCCTTTTCCTTGTCGCCGCGCGTCCATTCCATCTGCGCGGAATTCAGCGCCAGCTTGGCATTCGACAGGTCGCCCTGACCGCGATCGGCGGTGTGCTTATCGTTGAGGTCGGCAGACAGGCGGTTTTGCGCGTCGCTGACCCGGGCATTGGGTCCCATCGACGTACAGGCGCCGAGCATGACAAACGCCGTGCCGAGGAGGAGTGTGCGCGCCAGGCGTGTTGAAGTGATCTTGGTCATATGGGCGTGTCCTATTGGGCGGGCGCGGCCATGGCCGACGCTAGCAGGTTGTTGTTGCTGATCCTGAGCGCAGCCAGGGTCGCGCGTTCGCTGGCCAGTGACGCCAGAAGTGCAGACTGTTCGGCCAGCCGTTCGGCCTTGTCGTAATGGCTTGCCTCGATCGCGGTGCGCGCAGCGGTCAGTCGTTGTCGCGCCATGTTGAAACTTTGATCGCCGCTGTTGCCGGCCTGTCCGGCCTGACGCGTGACCATTTCGATCTTGGCGTCGGCGCGGCCGATGGCTAGCCTGGCGGTTGCCTCATCCGCCATCGCAGGCAATGCGAAGGCTGACACGCCAACAATGGCCAGGCCGAGCACAGTCTTTAAATGTGACGAATGACGGGGAAAATTTCGGTTAGCCTGGGTCATTTAAGATCCCTTTCCGCCTCATGCCGGGACACGGAAACCGTGCGCACTTCGGCAGAAGCGTTTGCAAAGTCATACATGGGGCATATGTAAAATAAAGCAAGTCAAAATGTAGCGCAAAAGCAGATAAATATTATATCATTACAATTTTCAATTCTCATATTCAAAACATACAGCGAAATTTACATTCGAAAAATGCCGATTTAAAAATACAATATTTTGAAAATTGCATTTTTATTTATTTTCGCAAACCAAAGGAGCTTAATTTGTTGAGGGCATTGCAAATCTTACCGCTGTTCATCAAAGGAAAAGTGAAATGAAAGCTTTAAATCCCGCTTGCCCTGGCATTGGTAATCATCGCTGGAATTAACCGGCTGTATATTACAAGTGGCCAGGTCACGCGTTGCGGAACAGGGAATTTGGCAAGGGGAGGAGCGTGGACAAGTCATAAAGGATCATTTGTGATCACGCCTTATGTATATTAAGTCGTATTTATGACCGATTTTGGCGATTTATCATACATTTGCGGTTGACATAGCGGGTTACTCGCTTAATTTGAAGGCGATCGCGCCCAAAATGGTCAATTTCGCGCATTTCGGTATAGCGACGCGATGAGAAACCACGGCCGCTCGACATAAACAGGATGCGCTCCCCTCCACCGGGACGAAAAAAAGAGGAACACATGATCAGCCCGAAACAATCGCCTGCAAAGGCGACGCTTCTCTGCACGTCTGCGCTCATGGGCGCGGCAATGCTCATCTCCACCACGGCCTTTGCCCAGGACGCCGCTGCACCCGCTGCTGCGCCTGCCGATGATACCGGTGTCGTGGTCGTGACCGGCTTCCGCAACAGCCTTCAGACCGCCTTGCAGGACAAGAAGAAGAGCAATGGCGTCATCGACGTCATCCGCGCCGAAGACATCGCCAAATTCCCCGACGCCAACCTGGCCGAGTCGCTGCAGCGCGTCCCGGGCGTGTCGATTTCGCGCGTCGCCGGCGAAGGCCGCTCGATCACCGTGCGCGGCCTGCCGCCTTCGTTCACGCGCGTCCGCATCAACGGCATGGAGGCCCAGTCGGTCTCAGGCGCGACGACGTCCGACCGCGGCATCGGCACCGGCCGGGGCTTCGACTTCAACACCTTCTCGTCGGACCTGTTCTCGAATCTGACGGTGCGCAAGACCGCCTCGCCGGAAACGATCGAAGGCTCACTCGGCGCCACCGTCGACCTGCACACCGCGCGTCCGTTCGACTATAAGGGCTTCACGGCGGTTGTCAGCGGCCAGCTCGGCTACAACACCCTGTCCAAGGAAGCCGAGGACCGCAAGTTTTCGGGCGTCGTTTCCAACCGCTGGGACACGTCGATCGGCCAGATCGGCGTCCTGGCCTCGCTGGCCTACACCAAGCGTCATTACTATGAGGACCAGTTCGGTTCGGGCGGCTGGAACCCGGGCTCGGTCGATGGCGGATTTTGTACGCCGGTCGGCGTGACGCCCCAGGTCCCGGCCAATGACGCGTCAAAGGGCACGGATGCGCTCAACTGCGCCACCGGCGTCGCGCGTCCGGCAGCCGGCGACCCGCTCTACGCCCAGGCCAGCGCTTCGACGACCTTCTTCCCGCGCCTGCCGCGCTATGGCCGCTTCGAGCACGACCAGGAGCGCACAGGCGCCAGCCTGTCGCTGCAATGGCGCCCGCAAACCGGCACGACGATCAATTTCGATGCCCTCTATTCGAACTACGACGTAACGCGCGAGGAAAGCTGGCTGGAAGGCTTTTCGTTTGCCCGCGCCATCAGCCAGAACGGCAAGCCGCAAACGGCGGTCCGTGAGCTGATCCTGTTCCCGGCGGGCACCAGCCAGACGGCCGGCGTCAACTTCAACAAGGCGGTGTCCGACGTCGCATACGCCCGCTTCGACGGCGTCGATGTCCGCTCCGACACCCAGCACGACGAGTTCGAAAACAACTTCACGCAGTTCACCCTGTCGGGCAGCCACGATTTCTCGGACAGCCTGTCGATCAACGGCCTGATCGGCGTGTCGAAGTCGGAATTCGACCAGAAGGCGCAGACGACCCTGATGTTCCAGCGCCAGAATGCCGGCATGACGGTCGATTTCCGCAACAACCGCGACCAGCCGGTCATCACGCACAATTTCGACGTGACCAACCCGGATAACTATACGTTCGGGGCGCCGGACGGCACGGCCAATACCGCCAATGCCGAAATCCGCCTCAACCCGTCGATGGTCACCAATGAGTACAAAACGATCGAAGCCAACCTGGTCTGGCGCGCCAATGAAAACCTGACCGTCAAGACCGGCTTGCACCACAACACCTTTACCTTCGACATCAAGGCGTGGCAGCGTCCGAACACCTTCCTGGTGCCGAACCTGACCGCCCAGCAACTGCGTGACGTGACGCGCACGGTCGAATTCCCCGGCGAAGGCCTGGATTCGGGCGTCTTCCCGAAGGCGTGGGCGACGATCGACTACGACAAGTTCGTGGCGGCGCAGAACATCTACAGCGGCACGGCGCCGTATCAGCTGGTCGTCAACAACGGCAATACGCGCGGCGTCGAGGAAAAGGTCGACAGCGTCTATGTCCAGGCCGAGCTGGTCAGCCAGTTGGGCGACATGACCCTGCGCACCGAAGGCGGCATCCGTTACGCCAAGACGCACCTGAATGCACGCGGTATCATCGTCGGCCAGACCAACCCGGTCTTCGTCGAGCACGAGTATGACGACCTCCTGCCGTCGATCAACGCCACCCTGGAAGTCACGCCGGACTTCTACCTCCGGGGTTCGGCGGCGCGCGTCGTAACGCGGCCGGAACTGGGCTTCCTGACGCCAGGCGGCAACCTGGCCTTGACGGGTACGCCGTCGCTGTCGTCGGGCAACCCGTTCCTGGAGCCGATCCGCGCCGACAATCTCGACCTGTCGGCCGAATGGTACTTCTCGAAGGGCTCGCTGTTGTCGGCCGGCATTTTCTACAAGGACATCAAGTCCTACGTGCAGAACGCCTCGCGCCAGATGTCCTTCGTCGAGACTGGCCTGCCGCTGTCGCTGATCGGCAGCTCAGGCGTCGATCCGAACAATACGCCGATCACCGTCACCCAGCCGGTCAATACCGAAGGCGGTCCGCTCAAGGGCTTCGAGCTGAACTACCAGCAGGCGTTCAGCTTCCTGCCGGGCTGGCTGAGCCACACGGGCGTCCTGGTCAACTATACCTACGTCGACTCGGACATCACTTATAACCTGGCGGGCGGCGGCACCACCGAACAAAGCCTGATCGGCTTGTCCAAGAACGCCTATAACGCGACGGCCTACTACGAGGACGAAAAGGTCAGCGTCCGCCTGTCGTCGTCTTACCGGTCGAAGTTCATCATTGCGCTTCCGGCCAACAATCCGCTTCAGGACCTGGAAGGCGTCGACGAGAACCTGGTGTTCGACCTGTCGGCTTCGTACCAGTTCACGCCGAAGCTGCGCCTGACGGTTGAAGGGCTGAACATTTTCGATCGCTTCAACCGCCAGTATATCGACTCAACGCGCAACTCGACCTTTGTGTACAACCACCTGGGCGCGCAGTGGAATGTCGGTCTGCAGTACAAGTTCTAGCTTGAACAGCGCGACAAACAAAAACGGATTGTCTAAGCGATGACTTGGCCCGCGTCAGAGATGGCGCGGGCCCATTTTTTATTTGGTGTAGCGCGGCTGGCAGTTCTGCAAACGCCCTTGATCCGGAAGTAAGACGCTCAACTCGCGCTCCGTACAAGATAACGCCTTTCATTCCTTCGAAACCTGATTATGGTCTGCTGCGATTCCGACCCGTGGAAAACCATGACGCCAATACCCGGCACAGTCCTGTCCCGCCTGATGGCCCTATGCGCGATGCTGTGCATGGCAGCGACCCTGTGCGCCGGTTTCTCATCTGTCCGGAACAGCGTCCTCAACCTCCAGCACCAGGCCAGCGGCGATATCAAGCTGGCCGACGGCGGCTGGGTCAAGGCCTGCACTGGTGCGCTCGATGACTGCGACGGCCATATCGAAGCGGTTCCCGTCCACGACGACGGCATGGGGCCGCACCATCACCACCACGGCAATGAAGCCCCGTCGGCCCTGCCGGCGCAGGGCAGCCGCTTTTCGGCCGCTGTCCTTACCCTCCGTGAAGACCTGAAGCCCGGCCGCGCCGCCGCACTCGACGGTCGTTCACCCGGCACACTGGACCAGCCTCCGCGCGTCTGACCCCGTCCCATCCGACGTGGTGCGCCCATAGCGGCGCGTTTCAGACATTCGTGAGGTTCTATGATTTCCCCCTATCTGCGCCCGAAAAGCGCAAAAGCCGGCGGCCTGTACATGGCCGCTCCTGTTCTGCTGAGCGCATGGCTTGGCACATCTGCCATGGCCGCGCCGCTGCCGCTTTCAGTCGCGCTGAACCGGGCCGCCGCCGCCGATCCGGCCACGACCGCCACGGCTCAGCGCGTTGCCGCCGCCACGGCCAATATCCGTCAGGCGGGCGCCCGGCCTAATCCCAGCCTGGGTCTTGAGGTCGAAAACGCCCTGGGTTCCGGGCCATATGGCGGTCTTGACCGCGCCGAGACGACGCTTTCGTACCAGCAGCAGATCGAGCGCGGCGGCAAGCGTCAGGCGCGTATCGGTGCGGCGTCCGCCCAGCGCGACGTCGTCCGGGCCGAAGGGCGCGCCCGCGTCTGGGCGGTGATGGCCGAGGTCCACACATTGTGGATCGAAGCGACCTTTGCGCAGGCCGAAATGGCGCTGACCGATGAGCGGTTGAAGATGGCGACCCAGGCCCAGGCCGAGATCGCCCGCCGCGTCGGCGCGGCACGCGATCCCTTGTTTGCCGGATCGCTGGCCGACGCCGACGTCGCCAGTGCCCGCATCGCCCACGATCAGGCGACCGCGAAGGCGCAGGCCCTGAAGACGCAACTGGCCGGCTATTGGGACGGTGAGGGCGACTTCGACCTCGATCCCAAGTGGCTTGAAGACACGACCCTGGCCACGCCGGTTCTGATGGAGACGCCTGACATTGCGCTGCTGCGGGCGCGTCAGCGTTTCGCGGCGGCAGAGATCGACGTCGAAACCGCGCGCCGCGTCCAGAACCCGACGCTCCAGGCCGGGGTCCGTCACTACAAGGCCGACGACGCCTTTGCCTTCGTGGTCGGCGGTTCCGTGCCGCTGGGGCGCTACGACACCAATCAGGCCGCGATCGAACGGTCGCGCGCCGAAGCCCTGGCGGCGGCAACCGACATCGAAGCCGCCGATCGCATCCGCGCCCGCGACATCGCCGCAAGCACGCACAGGCTGAGGAACCTGGCCAGCGAGGCGCAGCGCATTGGAACGGAAGTCATCCCGCAGGCCGAACGCGCCGTCGTGCAGGTCCGCGAAGGCTTTGCGCGCGGCGGCTTCACCTATCGCGACGTGCTGGGGGCGCAGGAGGTGCTGATGACCGCCCGGACGCGGCGGCTTGAGGCGCTCAGAAACTTCCAGCTTGAGCGGGCAGGGCGCGAGCGCCTGTCCGGGCAATACGCCCCGCTGATCCCGGAGGTGGCGCAATGAGACAGGTCATACTTTCTCGACGCGCCTGGCTCACCGGCGCGGCCGCGCTGGCTCTGGCCGGTTGCAGCCAACCGAAGACCGAAAGCGAACACGGCGAAGACGAATTCGCACGCGGGCCGCACAACGGCCGCCTGCTGACCTCGGGCGACTTCGCCATCGAGGTCACCCTGTTCGAAGACGGCGTCGAACCCGAATTCCGCTTCTATCCCTATTGGAAAAAGAAGCCGCTCGACCCGAAGGCGGTCAATGTCACCACGCGCCTGACCCGGCTGGGCGGCAAGACCGACACCTTTGCTTTTGTGCCCTTTGGCGACGCGCTCAAGGGCCAGGGCGCGGTGCGCGAACCGCATTCCTTCGATGTCCGCATCGACGCCCGTTATCAGGGCAAGGCCTATGGTTGGAGCTACGCGTCCTACGAAGGCCGCACCACCATCGCGCCGGATGCAGCCACTGCCGCCGGCATCCTGACCGAAGCCGCCGGGCCTGCCATCTTGATCGACCGCATCGACCTGTCGGGCCGAGTCGAGACCACGCCCGAAGGCCGCAGCGAGGTCCGCGCCTGGTATCCCGGCCGCATCATGGCCATGACGGCCGAGCTGGGCCAGGCTGTGCGCAAGGGGCAGCTGCTGGCGCGCGTCGAGTCGAGCGAGAGCCTGCAGACCTACGCCATCCCGGCGCCGATTTCCGGCGTCATCGTCGAAAAGAACGCCGGGGTCGGCGGGGTCGCCTATGACAGCCCGCTCTATGTCATCGCCGATCCCGATGCGCTGCACGCCGAATTCTTCCTGTTCCCGCGCGATGCCGAAAAGGTCCGCGCCGGTCAGGGGGTCGAGGTCCGCAGCCTGGATGGCGCCACCAAAATCAGCGCGAAGGTCGAGGCCATCATCCCGGCGGCCGATCCGGCCACCCAGACGGTGATGGCCCACGTCCACCTGCCGGGCAATGCCGGCGGTGTTTTACGTCCCGGCCTCGGCATCGAAGGCAGCTTCATGACCGGCGAACAGGCTGTGCCTTTGGCGGTCCGCACCGAAGCGCTTCAGACCTTTCGCGACTTTACCGTCGTCTTCGCCAAGGTCGGCAACACCTATGAGGTGCGCATGCTGACACTCGGGCGGCGCACGCCCGAATGGACCGAGGTTTTGGGCGGGCTCGATCCCGGCGAGACCTATGTCACCAAGGGGTCTTTTCTCATCCGCGCGGACATCGAAAAGTCCGGCGCCGCGCACGATCATTGAGGACAGGCGCCATGTTGGAAAAGACCATTACCCTGTCGATCCGGCACCGCTGGATCGTCCTTCTGATCGTGCTCGCCTTGTCGGCTTTAGGCGTCTGGAACTTCCAGCGCCTGCCGGTCGATGCCGTGCCCGACATCACCAATGTCCAGGTCCAGATCAATATGCAGGCCCCCGGCTATTCGCCGCTGGAGGCCGAACAGCGCCTGACCTATCCGATCGAGACCGCGATCGCCGGCCTGCCGGGGCTGGACCACACGCGCTCGCTGTCGCGCTATGGGCTGAGCCAGGTCACGGTCGTCTTCAGGGACGGCACGGACATCTATTTCGCCCGCCAGCTGGTCAATGAACGCGTCCAGGCGGCGAAAACCCAATTGCCGCCGGGGCTGGAACCGCAGCTTGGGCCGATCTCGACCGGCCTCGGCGAAATCTTCATGTACACCGTCCAGGCCAAATCCGGTGCGGTCAAGGGCGACGGCACGCGCTATACGGCCGAAGACCTGCGCACGCTGCAGGACTGGGTCATCCGGCCGCAGCTTCGCAATACACCGGGCGTCACCGAGGTCAACACCATTGGCGGCTATGAGCGGCAGTATCACGTCACGCCTCTGCCCGAACGTCTGTCGGCCTATGGGCTGACCATGACCGACGTGGTTGCGGCTCTGGAGCGCAATAACAGCAATCGCGGCGCGGGCTTTATCGAACGCGCCGGCGAGCAGTACCTTATACGCGTGCCCGGTCAGGCCGAGACCATAGCGGACCTGAGTGCGATCCTGATCGAGACGCGGTCGGGCATTCCGGTCCGTGTCGCCGATGTCGCCGACGTCATCCTGGGCGAAGAACTGCGCACCGGGGCGGCCACGCGCGACGGCAAGGAGGTCGTGCTGGGGACCGTCTTCATGCTGGTCGGCGAGAACAGCCGCACGGTCGCGAAAGCTGCCGCTGAACGGTTGAAGGTGGCGGCCAAGGCCCTGCCGCCGGGCGTCGAGGCCGTGGCCATCTACGACCGGACGACCTTGGTCGAACGCACCATCCACACAGTCGAAAAGAACCTGGCCGAAGGCGCTTTGCTGGTCATCGTCGTCCTGTTCCTGCTGCTCGGCAATATCCGCGCGGCGCTGATCACGGCGGCGGTCATCCCGGTCACCATGCTAATGACCATCACCGGCATGGTCGAAACGAAGGTCTCAGGCAACCTGATGTCGCTGGGGGCATTGGATTTCGGCTTGATCGTCGACGGCGCGGTCATTATCGCCGAAAACTGTCTGCGCCGGTTTGCTGAAACCCAGCAAAGTCTCGGGCGGTTGCTGACGCGCGACGAACGCTTCGGACTGGCCGCGACCGCCAGCGCCGAGGTCATTCGCCCCAGCCTGTTCGGCATAGTGATCATCACCATCGTCTATGTGCCGATCTTTGCCCTGAGCGGCGTCGAGGGCAAGATGTTCCACCCGATGGCCGCGACCGTGGTGATGGCATTGACGGCGGCTTTGATCCTGTCGCTGGCCTTTGTGCCCGCGGCGATCGCCGTCTTTGTCACGGGCCGCGTACAGGAAAAGGAAAGCTTCGTCATGCGCGGCGCCCGCAACCTGTATGAACCGGCGCTTGCGCTGGCGATGCGGTCGAAGGTGACGGTGGTGGCCGGCGCCGTCGTCCTGACCCTGCTGTCGGGCGTGCTGGTCACGCGTCTGGGGGCCGAGTTCATCCCCCAGCTCGACGAAGGCGACATCGCCCTGCACGCCCTGCGTATCCCGGGCACCAGCCTGACCCAGTCGGTGCACATGCAGGCGGCGCTCGAAGCCCGGCTCAAACGGTTCCCGGAAGTCGAACGTGTCTTCGCCAAGATCGGCACGGCGGAGGTGGCGACCGACCCCATGCCGCCCAGCGTTGCTGACACCTTTGTCATGCTGAAGGATCGCAAGGCCTGGCCCAATCCCCATGAGCCCAAGGCCGAGCTGGTGGCACGGATGCAGACCGCTGTCGAGCAAATCCCCGGCAATAATTACGAGTTCACCCAGCCGATCCAGATGCGTTTCAACGAGCTGATATCGGGGGTACGTTCGGACGTGGCGGTCAAGATCCACGGCGACGATCTCGACCAGTTGCTCAAAAGCGCCCAGGCGGTCGAGAAAGTCGTCGCCTCGGTGCCGGGCGCCGCGGACGTCAAGGTCGAGCAGATCACCGGCCTGCCTATGCTTCAGATCACGCCCGACCGCGCCGCCATGGCGCGGCTGGGTCTGAATGTCGCGGACGTCCAGGACGTGGTCGCGACGGCGCTGGGTGGCACCGAAGCCGGCCAGGTCTTCGAAGGCGACCGGCGCTTTGACGTCATCGTTCGACTGCCGGAAAGCCAGCGCGCCGATCTGGAAGCCGTCGGGCGACTGCGTGTGCCGGTCCGCCACGGCGACGCCCTGGGCTTTGTGCCTCTGGCCGATGTCGCGCGTATCGGCGTCGTCAAGGGACCGAACCAGATCAGCCGTGAGGACGGCAAGCGCCGCGTCGTCGTCACCGCCAATGTGCGCGGCCGCGACCTGGGCGCATTCGTCACCGAGGTCCGGCGCAAGGTCTCAGCCGAGGTCAGGCTGCCCGAAGGCTATTGGGTCGCCTATGGCGGCACGTTCGAGCAACTGACCTCGGCGGCCCAGCGCCTGCAACTGGTCGTGCCTCTGGCGCTGCTGCTGATCATCGGCCTGCTGGTCATGCTGTTCGGCAATCTGAAAGACGCCCTGATCGTCTTTTCGGGCGTGCCCCTGGCCCTGACCGGCGGGGTGGCGGCTTTGGCGCTGCGTGGCATACCGCTGTCGATCTCGGCAGGGGTCGGCTTTATCGCCCTGTCGGGCGTGGCGGTGCTCAATGGCGTCGTCATGCTGACCTTCATCAAGGCGCTGCGGGCGCAGGGTATGCCGCTGGATGCCGCCATCCGCGAAGGGGCGCTTACGCGGTTGCGGCCGGTGCTGATGACGGCTCTGGTGGCCAGCCTGGGCTTCGTGCCGATGGCGTTCAATGTCGGCGCGGGGTCGGAAGTACAGCGGCCTCTGGCGACCGTCGTCATCGGCGGCATCGTGTCCTCGACCCTGCTGACCCTGCTGGTCCTGCCTGTGTTGTACGCGCTGGTCCATGGCCGGAAGAGGGAAGACGCCTGACATTGAAAGCGCGATTGGCGTAATATTTACGAACTATGTCAAACGCGCCATGGCGGCTTTGCTGTAGCCTTGGGAAATCAATGCAAACAGGAGCTTCCATGAAAACCGCCGTCAGCGCCATTCCCGCCGCCGCCTCTGATCTTGCCCGCCAGCACTTTGCCCAGGAGTTCACTTTCGAGACCGATTGCTGGGACGTGAATGATGCTCTGAGCAAGGGCGCGGACTTTATCCTGCTCGATGTACGGGGGCCGGCGCTCTTTGCGAAAGGACATGTCAAGGGCGCGATCAACCTGCCGCACGGCAAGATCATCGCGTCGAAAATGAACGAGTGGCCGGAGGATACCCTGTTCGTCACCTACTGTGCCGGGCCGCACTGCAACGGCGCGGCACGCGGGGCGCTCAGGCTGGCGGAACTTGGCCGGCCGGTCAAGATCATGGCCGGCGGCGTCACCGGCTGGATCGACGAGGGCTTCGAACTGGAAACGGGCACCTAGGCCCTTTTCCGCTGGTGCTGGAAGAGGACAAGGCCGCCGCCGACGATGAAGGCCGCGCCGATCCAGGTACTGAGCGTCGGCGGATTGTCGAAGAATATCCAGCCGATGGCCCCGGCCGTCAGCAACTGGACATAGGTCAGGGGCGCGACAACGCTGGCTGACGAACGTGTCGTGCCGATAAAGACCAGCAGGTGACCGGTCGTGGCGATCACCGCCACCAGGGCGACGACCAGCAGGACGTGCAGCGACGGCACCGGTACGTGGACGGCGAGCAGGCCGCTGAAATGACCGATGATCGCTGCCGGGATGAGGAATGGCAGGCCCGCCACGGTGACGTAGAACTGCATGACCAGGGGCGGGGCCAGGCCGGCGGCCTTGCGGTTGAGGATCACCAGGATCGCCAGGGCAAAGGCCGCCGTGAGCGGAAACAGCCTTGCAGCATCGAAGGCCAGGCCGGGCTTGAGCACGATCAAAACCCCGCAGAAGGCCAGGGCGATCGACACCCAGACCGTCCAGTGGGCAGGCTCTTTCAGGATCAGC
Source organism: Asticcacaulis sp. P4_H10 (assembly GCF_056400965.1). Classification (NCBI taxonomy): domain Bacteria; kingdom Pseudomonadati; phylum Pseudomonadota; class Alphaproteobacteria; order Caulobacterales; family Caulobacteraceae; genus Asticcacaulis; species Asticcacaulis sp. P4_H10. Next base: position 130,631 of record NZ_JBFUKH010000003.1, read on the forward strand.
GTCGAGATGAGGGCGGTGATCACCGGGCTGACGAAGGCGATCGAGACGGCGTCGGCCAGCGGGATCGACTGCACGGCGAAGAAGCTGCCGAGCGTGGCCGCCGCCACGGCGGCGCCGCGCGCCAGTTGCAGGCCGGGGCGGGGGACCTTGAAGACAGCCGGGCCGTGGCGGGCGGCCAGAAACGCACCGAGCCCGATGGCGGCCACCAGATAGCGCAGGGCCGCGATGGCGGTCGCCGGCCATTGTCCGGCCAGCGACTTGACGAAGCTGTCGCCGACCGACAGGACCATGAAGCCCGACATGGCGACAAGCAGGGTAAAGGCTGCGGAATTGTCGGAAGCTTGGGCGGGCGGCTGGGTGGACAAGATGGACTCTCTGCGGGATGACCCGCATAGGCCCAATGCCGTGTCGCAGCAAGGCAGAAAGCGGCCTATTCCGGTGCAAGCACCTTTAGCCGCTGACGGGCATTGTCGTTGCCCGGGTCGCGCTCCAGCGACAGGCGGTAATTGGTGATCGCCTGGGCCTTGTCGCCTGCGACTTCCCACGCCCAGGCCAGGCTGTCATAGACATTGCCCGACTGCGGCCAGGCTTCGACATTGCGGCGGTAAAGTCGGATCGCGTCTTCGGTCCGGCCCCTGGCCAGAAGGATCTGGCCGGCCTGGTTGAGATCGCCTTCCTGCGCCGTCGCCCTGACCGCGTCGAAATGGCTGAGCGCGGCGTCGACGCCATGCGTGAGGGCGACCAGCCACACCGCCCGCGCCGGTCCGCCGAAATCGTGCGTCCAGCCGCTGAGTGTGCCGATGCGCCGGATCAGCAATTCCATTATCCCCCAGCCGCCGTCGGCATTGGTCATGGTTACGATGCCGTTGCCGGTTGTTCCATTCATGATGAGCAGGGAGCGGAAGCCCGCATTGCCGCCGTTGTGCATAAACACGCCGGGATTTTTGCTGTCGCTGAAAAAGCCAAGCCACTCGCCGTTGGGCACCTTCTGGAACATCTGCGCCATCGTGGCGACGTTCAGCACCGGATTGGCCTTGCCCAGCCGCGCCCTCGCCGTCGTGATGGCGAAGCGCGCCAGGTCGGTCGGCGTGGTCCACAGGCCGGCCGCGGCCATTTCGGGATAGACGTGCCAGCGGCCCTGCACGATATTGCCGTCGAAGGTCGTGCCGGCCGTCGTCCGCGCCGCGAGGTCGCCAACCGGAGGCTGGGCAAAGCTGGAGTCGCTCATGCCCATGGGCCCAAGGACGGTGTCGTGCATCAACCTCTCGAACGCTTGGCCCGTGACGTCGCTCATCATCAATTGTGCGATTGTCGTGCCGCCGCCGGAATATTCCAGACGGCTGCCGGGTTCGAAGACGACGCGCACCGGCGCTGTATTGGCCGGGGCGACACCGTCCAGGATCTGCGGCACAGTGGGAAGCGCTGCATCGACCGAATAGCCGGGAAAACCATGGACGCCCAGGCCCGCCGTATGCGAGGCCAGCCGGCGCAGGGTCACCTTTTCCCTGGCGGTAAAGGCATTGTCCGGCACGCGCCAGCTTTTCAGGTGGTCGTTGACATTGCCGTCCAGGCTGACCTTGCCGCGCTGGACGAGGGCCAGGGCGCCGGTAGCCGTGACGGGTTTGGACACCGAGGCCGCCTGGAACAGGCTGCGTGTCGTGACCCGGGCGGTCTCGCCCTTGCCGGTCACGCCATAGGCCCGGGCCTCGGCCAGGCCGAAACGCGATATGGCGGCGAAGCTGATGGCCGGAATGCCGGCTGCCGCCATGATTTCGGCCAGGCTGTAGCGCAAGGTCGTGCCGTCGCTGAGTGTCAGCTCGGCCATAGCCGTCTCCATGGTCGAGACGGGATCCGCCCGGGTAATCGCGGCGGGCAGGGCGGCTGCCGCTGCGGTCCAGCCGATCAGGCTGCGGCGGGTGATCAGGGTCATGTTGGCCTCCATTTGTACGAAAGTTTTCGTACGTGTCGCGGCCGCAGTCAAGTTACGGCTCTGTCATGCAGAGGGTGGCATAGCGGGTTGGCCAGTGTGGCGGGGGACAAGACAGATATTCTGGACAGAGGCCGTGTCCAGGGCTAAATAACCACCGTGCAGTGGCGCTGCGGTCGGTTTTTCCGTCACATAATTCACGCTCCAGACCGGCCGGCGGGTAAGCCCGGCCTGTACCATGGAGCCGCGCACATGACGCAATCCCCTTCCGAAAACCGTTCCGGCTATGACCGCTGGGCAGAACTCTACGACGGTTATGTCAACTCGACCGTCGCCATCGACGACCTGTATTTCCCGCCGGTCTACGCCCACCTCAAAGACCAGCGCGTCTGTGAGATCGGCTGCGGTACCGGCCGTCATACGATCCGGCTGGCGAAGGCGGGCAACCGCGTTACCGGCATAGACCTGTCGCCCGGCATGCTGGCGGTAGCGCGCGAAAAGCTGGCCGGACGGGACGTCGAGCTGATCGAAGACGATGTCCTGACGGCACCACCGCCAGGCCTCTATGATGCCGTTGTGACGGCGCTTGTGCTGGAGCATATCCATGATCCCGCCGCCTTTTTTGCGCGCGTCGCGGAGCTGCTGGTACCCGGCGGCGGCTTCTACATCTCGGAAATCCACCCCGACCGGATTGCTGGTGGAACGCAAGCCAACTTTATCGATGGCGACGGCCAGGCCGTTAAGCTGCAAAGCTTTGCGCACAGCGAGGCCGATATCCGCGCGGCAGCGGACAGGGCGGGACTGCGAATCTTAAGCCACACCGATATCTTTGGGGGTGAAGCCCTGGTGCGGCTGAACCCCGACTGGACCCGCCATATCGGCCGGGCCATGATCCGCATCTGGACGTTTGAGAAGCCGGACCGTGCTTGACAGTGATCTTTTCATATAGGAAACATGCTTTCAAATATGGGCACAACAATCTGCCAACAGGAACGGAATCTATGCTGACCAAACGCCACCTCTTGCAGGCGACGGCGGGCCTGACCATGGCCGCCGCCGCATCCGCCAACGCCGCCGAACTGGCTGAGCCCGGCTTCGACCGCATTGCCGAGGGGCCGTTCAAGCCGGAGTGGGCATCGCTGATCGCCAATTACCGCACCCCCGACTGGTTCCGCGACGCGAAGTTCGGCCTGTGGGCGCACTGGGGGCCTGGTTGCGTCCCGGAATACGGCGACTGGTATGCCCGCCAGATGTACCAGCAGGGCAACCGCGTCTACGACCACCACGTCAAGACCTATGGTCACCCGACGGAATTCGGCTTCATGGACTTCTATCCGCGCTGGAAGGCGGAAAACTGGGATCCGGACGGCCTGGTCGATCTCTATGCCAGGGCCGGGGCGAAATACTTTGTCGCCATGGCCAACCACCACGATAATTTCGACATGTACGCTTCGAAGTTCCATGACTGGAATTCAACGCGCATTGGGCCGAAGACGGATATCATCGGCGGCTGGGCGAAGGCGGCGCGCAAGCATGGCCTCAAGTTCGGCGTGTCGAACCATTCTGCCCACGCCTGGCACTGGTACCAGGTCGCCTATAGCTATGACGCCGAAGGCGCACGAATGGGGCAACGCTACGACGCCTGGCGCCGCCAGAAGGTCGATGGCAAGGGCCAGTGGTGGGAAGGGCTGGACCCGCAGGAACTCTATACCGGCGCCACCATGCCGCTGCCAGCGGGGATAAAGACGATCGCCGAAGCCAGCGACTGGCACGAAAACAACGACCGCATCTGGAACGAGGCTGCACCGCTTAACAATCCGGCCTTCACGCGCCAATGGTACCTGCGCTGCAAGGACCTGATCGACAGCTATGATCCGGACCTGGTCTATTTCGACAATTTCGACCTGCCGCTGGGTCAGGCGGGGCTTGATATTGCGGCGCACTACTACAACGCCTCGATCAAGCGCCACGGCAAGCTGGACGGCGTCATCAATGTCAAGCCGCAGGGGACGCCGCCAGGCGGCTATGTTGCTGACGTTGAACGCGGCTTCCGTGCGGGCATCAGCGACGCGCCGTGGCAGACCGACACCTGCATCGGAGACTGGCACTACAACCGCAGGCTCTACGACGAAAAGCGCTATCTGCCGGCGGCAGCGGTCGTCCACCGCCTGTGCGATATCGTCTCCAAGAACGGTAACCTGCTGCTGAGCATTCCGGTGCGCGGCGACGGCTCGATCGACAGCGAGGAACGCCGCATCGTCGAAGGCATCGGCGACTGGATGGGGCGCTTTTCCGAAGCCATCTACGGCACGCGGCCGTGGCGCGCCTTCGGCGAAGGCCCGACGGAGGTCGGCGCCGGCATGTTCGGCGAAGGCCGGCAGAAGCCATTCACTGCCGCCGATATCCGCTTTACCACCAAGGGCAAGACGCTCTACGCGATTACCCTGGGACGGCCGGATGGCTCTGTTACGGTCGCGTCGCTGGCCAAGGGCAAGGCGGGCCACGTCCGCCGCGTCGAGGCCGTTGGTAGCACCCAGCCGCTGACATTCCACCAGGACGCCAAGGGGCTGCACGTAACCCTGCCAGAGGGCGCGCACCACGACATCGGCGTGGCGCTGAAAATCACGGGCGTGATCTGAGACATCGCTTCGCCGGGGTATGCCGAAAGCCGTTTCGCGCTTTCGGCATACGGCTTACTCGCCCGTGTCGGGTTCCCACAGCTCGATCGGGTTGCCTTCCGGATCGTGGATGCGGGCGAAGCGGCCAACGCCAGGCATGTCCCACTCGGGCTTGGTGACAACCTCGATCCCGGCATTGCGCAATGTGGCAGTGAGTTCATCGAGGCCGTCGACTCTAAGGTTCAGCATATACTGGCGGTCGGCTGGGAAATAGTCAGTGTCGGCTGCGAAGGGCGAAAAGACAGTCGCGCCGGCCTGCTGGTCCCACATGCCATAAGGGCCTGTGCCGACCCCCAGGTGCTCGGCATACCAGGTGCGCAAACCGTCAGGATCCTTTGCGCGAAAGAAAAAGCCGCCGACGCCGGTGACACCCATTTTCCGCCTCCTTATGACTTCCAGGCCGATATAACATGAGTCGCCGCACCCGTCCGTCTCAGGAAGATTGTACGCGCCCTGAAACGAACCGTTGCCTTTGTTGAGGGGCGAGGGGACAGGGCATGGGCTAGTGAAGGGGCCATGCATCTCGACCTGATTCAATCGATAAGCCTCAATGGCAAGCGCAGCGTGCCCAATGACGATCGCATGGGCTGCGGCGACGCGCACGCCTGGGTGATCGACGGCGCGACCGATCTCGGCCCGCCGGGCCTGCTGGGCGATCGCGGCGGCGCGGCCTGGCTGGCGGCAGCGGCGCATCAGGCGTTTCAGTCGGCCTCGGGGCCATTGGCCGATATCTGCGCACGCGTATTCGATACGGTGGCGGAGCGTTTTCTTCGCGACCAGCGGCGCGATGCCGTGGGCGGGTGGGAATTGCCGACCGCCTCGCTGGCCGCCGTAGCGCTTGAAGACGGGCGGCTGGCCTGTGCCTGGCTTGAGGACTGCACGGTCATCCATCGCGGCGCTCACGGCGTGTCGTACCTGACACCCCCGCCCGACCGGGTGGGCGAACGCGCCGCGGCCGAGGCGCTGGGACCGGGGGCAACCGCCACCGACCTGAGATCCGAAGCCGTGCTGACCGACCGGCGCGCGGCGCGGGAAAGGCCGCGTCAGGTCTTAGGCGTCGATCCGGACAAGACCAGGGCGGCGGTCCGATACGCCAAGGTTGCGGTGGCGCCCGGCGACGACATCCTGCTGATGACCGATGGTTTCGCGGCGCTGATCGAGACCTACGGCGCCTACGACAAGGACAGCCTGATGAAGGCCTTGCTGGACGGCGGCCTTGAGATTCTGGCTGCTGAGCTGCGCCGGATCGAGCGGGGTGATGCCCAGTGTCTGATCCACCCCCGCTTCAAGGTCAGCGACGATGCCACGGCCATCTGGGTGCGCGTAGGCTGACGGTTGTTTTAACTTGCCGTTAAGCCCAATCACATCAAGGTTTTTGGGCATAATGGCACATATACCGTCCTTCGTCCTGTCGCGCCTCAAGGCTGCCGCACCTTCGCTTGGCCTGAAGGGCGAAGGCGGATGGCGTGCGCTGGCCATCGCGGTACTGGCAGGCATGGGCGGCGCGATCTGTGTTGGCGCGCTGGAGTTCGCCGCCATCATCAGCCACAAGCCGTTCTGGCAACTGCCCTTCATTACCTCGATCGCCCTGATCATGGGCGCGCCGTCTTCCGAAGCCGCTCGGCCTATGGCGCTGATCGGCGGGCATCTGGTGTCGGCCCTGGCGGGTTATATCGTCTTCTGGCTGTTTGGATCGTCGGAATGGGCGTCGGCGTTCGGCGTCGGCCTGGCCATCGTCCTGATGATGCGCCTGAAAGTCTTCCATCCGCCGGCGGCGGTCGATGCCTTCCTGGTCGTCAAGCAGGGGCTGGGGATCGAGTTTCTCTTCACCGTCGTCCTGGCCGGCGCGCTCCTGCTGGTGGCCTTTGCCTTTGTCTGGCATTGGATCTCTGACTGGATGCAGGCGCGATTTTTCCGCAAGGCCGACGTATCGCAGTAGCTTACTTGTAACCGTTTTCGGACTCGAACCGCTCTTTTAACGTCTTAATGGTTGCTTTCCACTCGTCGGTTTCCCAGCCGGAATTTTGGTCGGCGAACCTTTGCCAACCTTCCCACCATGATGGATCGAACTTCATCGGTGTTCGTCCATTAGCGTTTTCCCATTGACAGTAGATTGTATATTTCTGCCTGGCCTCAACCATAGCCAGTCCATCGTCGTAGTTGGCCCTCAACCCGTGTTCGGCTTTTAGGGCATCGAGGTCCCAAATCCCTTCGCTTCGGATGACATCTTCGACCGGCCTTTGCGGCATTTCCTTGCGGGCGATCATACACCAGATCGCGCCGCTCCAGTGCGGACCATGGCGCCACAGGGTATAGAGCGGTTCCAGTTGGTCGTAGGGAAGGATTTCAGCATCGGATGAGCCCCATACGAAGATATCGCTGCAATTTACCCAAACAGGAAAGCCCCTGGTCTCCGGCAGCGGAGCGGATTGCGGATCACAGCCGCTATCCACCGAGCAGACATGGTTCAGCAGGAGCATGGCAAGCGCGAGGTCCCGATCGAACCCGTCCGACTGGACGTCGTTGGGCGGGATGGATGCGCGAACGCCTTCTGGCCATTCTGCATCAGAAGGTTGTGAGGATTTGGACACTGCTACTCCTCCAGCGTCGCCAGCGGGCTGTCGGGGAACAGGGCCTCGATAAATCCGAACTGCGTCATGTCCCTGATGCGCATCGGGTACAGCACGCCGTCGAGATGGTCGAACTCGTGCTGGAAGACGCGGGCGTGAAAGCCGTCGGCCTCACGTTCAATCGTCGTACCGTCCTCAAGCGTCCCGCCATAGCGAATGCGCGTGGCGCGGGGCACCATGCCGCGCATTCCCGGCACCGACAAACAGCCTTCCCAGCCGTCCTCGGTTTCTTCGGTCAGGATTTCCAGCCACGGATTGATCAGGGTCGTTACCGGCACAGGTTCCGCGTCGGGATAGCGCGGATTGGCGTCGAAGCCGAAGATCATCAGCCGCAGGTCGATGCCGAGCTGCGGCGCCGCCAGGCCGACGCCATTGGCGGCATACATGGTCTCGTACATGTCAGAGATGATAGCCTTCAGCTCGGGCGCGTTAATGTCCGCGACGGGCTGGGCGACACTGAGGAGGCGCGGATCGCCCATCTTGAGGATTTCGCGGATCATCTGGGGGGCTCTCGCGGTTTGACCTGAAGGCAATCTAGAGGAGGATGGTTTCGGTTTGAACCCCTCACGCACGCCATCCACAAGAGTTCGAGGGAGTCGTAACAAAGGCCTGCCCACCCCCTGTGTGGACGCGGTGGTTGTCGCACTTCTGTCAGAAGTGATAGAAATCTTCACTAAGGCTCTCTACGACGGTTCGAGACATTTCTACCCGGATCGCGATGTGAACCATCTCCTTGCCCCTGCCTTTACGTTCGGACAGGCATCATTCGGCATCTGGCTGTGGCTCGCTTTGCTTCCACTAATCGTTGTGCCGATTCTGCGGTGGCGCACCGACATCAAACTGCGCATCTTGGTCATGCTATCCCAAAGCTTGCCTTGGGTCTTGCTTTCCTATTGGACCTCCATGCGGTGGCACAAGGGCGAGGAACCTCGCGAAAACCCGATTGATGCTGGCGTCGCGATCGTTGCCATCGCTGCCACGGTTATCGTTGTCGGATTCTCAATTTACAAAGCCAAGGGCGCGCGTTGGGAAATGCTCTATGCGGGCATCCTGAACTTTTGGCTTAGCTTGGTTGGCGGGCTGCTATGCATTATGGCGACCAGCGGTAGTTGGATCTGACCGCCCAACACACGCGCATTGCGACTGGATGTTTTCGTTTGTTGCGATCTGGCCCGCGATCATTTCTCAAGTTCGGCGCAGTCTGAAATGAACAGTTGCCTTTGTTGGCGGCTGTTAGGCCGCCATCTTGTATAGTCATGCTTCCTCGTGGCGATAGCCCGTCACAACCGCCCAGACGCCGGCCAGGATGCGGAAAACCGCGCCGAAGCTCGAAAAGATGACGGCGAAGGTCACGATCGCCGGGACATCCAGTGGCAGCCCGCGCAGGATGGCTTCGATCTTCGCGTTCAGTTCCGGCGTCGAGGCGATGCTGACGATGGGCGAAAGCGGCGAGGCGAACCACAGCCAGGCCGTAAAGCCCAGCAGGGCTGCGCCGCGGACGATGTCGGTCAGGCCGTGCAGGCGGATGGAGCGCGGCCAGGCCAGCATCAACCCACCGAAGACGATGACGCCGGCCAGGTAGACGACGACCGGGGCGAAGACCGCAGCCTTCAGCGCCGGCCAGTCGATATCGGCCAGGGGGCCGAAATTCAGCACCGGAACCAGGGCCGGATCGAACGCCGTCAGGCCGAAGCGGATCACACCCGTCCACCACAGCAGCGTAATGGTCGCGCCGACGATATAGCCGATGGCGCGGCTGGCGGCCGAGCGGCGCAGGCGCCATTCCATGGCGTCGCCGATGTCCCGGTTAAGCGTAGCCGCGTATTCCTTGGCGGCGGGTGAGGTGGCGGGGTAGCCGCCGGCATTGAACCAGTCGCGCATGTCATTCCAATCCCATGCTGTGAAATCGAGGAAACGCAGGTCGCGGACCCGCCAGTTTGTGAGGTAGTCGATCTTGACGCTCTTGCGTTCGATCAGCCAGGCAGCGACCGTCGCAAAACCGATCAGCATCATGACGCCGGTCACGCCCGTGCCGATAGCGGCGCCAATAGCCTGACCGATATCGCCGCCGCCGACGATGCGGCCAAAAAGGACCAGGGCCGAAATGACCAACTGGATCAGGATGGCCAGCCGGATGGCAAAGCCCCAGAAGGGGTAAAGGGCCGGGCCGACAGCGTATTGCGGCTCGTCGCGATAACGCGCCGCCACGACGATGGGGTGGCCGATGTCGCGCAGCAACTGCTCGGTTTCATCCGGCGTCAGTGCGCGGCCCAGCTCTTCTTCTTTTGTCTCGATGCGCGTCAGGATTTCGTCGCGCAGTTCGGCGATGATGTCGTCGCGCTTGGCGGCGGGCAAGAGGCGCGACACGGCGCGCAGGTAGTCTTCTAGCAAATCCATGTTCAGCTCCCCTGTTCCATTATGCGTTCCAGCGACGCGTTGATCATCCGCCATTCTTGCACCAGGCGGCGCAGCATCTCCTCACCGGCGGCGGAGAGGACATAAAAGCGCTTCTTGCGCTTTTCTTCCTCGCGCCATTCGCTGATGAGCAGTCCCTTGGATTCCAGCCGGCGCAGCAGCGGATAGAGGGTGCTTTCCTCCATCTCCAGACCGTCATCGGCCAATGCCTGGCGCAGGGTGTAGCCGTAGCGCTCGACCCGCAGCCGGGCCAGCACGGCCAAGCCCAGCGACCCGCGCCGCAATTCTTGCCTCAGGCTTTCAAAAAGATCGTCTTCGTCGCTCATATGCCTCGTCTCGTACACTGTATGCTGCATACTGTGTGATATACAGTGTATGAGAAGAGGTATCCGGAGTCAAGAGGGCGGAAACACTTGCGGAGCCTCAAGGGGTGTGAAACAGTGAATCACAGGCGGGGGCCTTTGAGCACAAGGCGACGCGCATGGCCGACAGCGGCAATTTTGACGCCTTGATGACGGCCGTATGTGACGGCATGGGCTATTGCGGCGGCGTCGCGGACGACAAGCCTGCGCACGTCACCCACTTCATTCCCACCAGCGGCGAGGTCACGGCGGACCAGTTTGTTGAGTGGGTCCTGCGTGCTGAAGGCGTTGACGCGGCACTCGCTCAGCCGAAGCGCCATCCGCACTGGAATGATCTGCGCCGTTTGTTCGTCAAGCATATGGGCGCGGAGACCGTTCCCGCCAGCTGGCTCAGCTGGGAAGCCTGAGGCCGCTCACGGTCCGCCATATTTAATTCACAATGCAGGATCACCGTTATCCAAACGGGCGTATCTCGACGCCCGCTACAAGGGGGTTTTCATGCGCAGTCTGTTGTTCCTGGGCGTTGCCGCGACCGTTTTCGTTACGTCCTTACCGGCGGGCTACGCGTCCGCCGCTACGCCGGAGGCAGAGTCACCGGTGTTGTGCACGACGTCGCAACCTGACGCCGACTATGCCGCCGGCCAGGTCGTCGTGACCGGTGTACGCGCCGCCACGCAATACTCCCAATCCAGCAAGCGCACGCGTGACCAGGGCGCGCCGCCGCCGCCCAATGTCCAGCCGCGCGTGACGCCGCCGTCGAACGCCGCACCCCCGCCACCGATTCCCGTGTCGCCGGCGCCCAAGCAGTCCCGGCAGGAATACAAGGAACCGCCGCGCCAGCTGAACGGCGGTGTCGTCGGAGGGCTGCAGCGTGTACCTGGTGTATCGGTGATGCGCTTTGCCCCGCCGTCCGCTGAATCCAACAATGAACGCTATGACGGCAAGGAGGTGTCTGGCGTCAAGCGTGTCGTGGAAACGCCGGTGTCGACCTTCGCTGTCGACGTCGATACCGCCACCTACGCCAACGTCCGCCGTATGCTCAAGGACGGCCACAAGCCGCCCGAAGCTGCCGTGCGCACCGAGGAACTGATCAACTATTTCCGCTACGACTATCCGCTGCCGCAGGATAGGACCAAGCCGTTCTCGATCACCACCGACGTGTCGGCGACGCCGTGGAACCCGCAATCGCGCCTACTACGCATCGGCCTGCGCGCCTACGACGTGCCGAACACCAGCCGTCCCGCGGCCAATCTGGTCTTCCTGGTCGACGTGTCCGGATCGATGAGTTCGCCGGACAAGCTGCCTCTGGTCAAGCAGGCGCTGGGGATGGTCGCTGACAATCTCCGGCCGGATGACCGCGTCTCGATCGTCGTCTATGCCGGGCAGGCGGGCCTGGTCCTCAAGCCGACCTCGGACGGCAAATACGTCAAACAGGCGATGGAATGCCTGTCGGCGGGCGGTTCGACAGCAGGCGGGCAGGGGATTGCGCTCGCCTATGCGACGGCCAAGGCCAGCTTCATCAAGAACGGCATCAACCGGGTTATCCTGGCGACCGACGGCGACTTCAATGTCGGCACGACGCGCGACCAGCCTTTGGTCGAACTGGTGAAAAAGGAGATGGAAGGCGGCATTACACTGACGGCGCTGGGCTTCGGCACCGGCAATTACAACGACTCGATGATGGAGAAGATCGCCGACAGCGGTAACGGCAACTACGCCTATATCGACTCGCTGCTCGAAGCCCGCAAGGTGCTGGACGACGAACTGCAATCGACACTCTACACGGTCGCCAAGGACGTCAAGATCCAGGTCGAGTTCAACCCCGCCCAGGTGTCGCAGTATCGTCTCATCGGCTATGAGAATCGGGCGTTGGCCGAAGAGGACTTCAGCAACGACAAGGTCGACGCCGGCGATATTGGCGCCGGCCACCAGGTCACGGCGCTGTATGAGATCATTCCGGCCGGCGCCGAAGGCTGGATGCCCGATCGCCGCTTTGCCGGCAATAAAACGCCCGCGACGGACGGGCATGGCGATGAGATGGTCTATCTCAAGCTGCGCTACAAGCTGCCCGGGCAGGACCAGTCTCAGCTGATCGAACAGTCCCTGCCGGCTTCGCTGATTAAGACGGCGAGCGCACCCAAGGGCGACATGGCGTTCGTGGCTTCGGTGGCGGCCTATGGCCAGCTGCTGCGCGGCGATACCAATATGGGTGATTTCACGCTGAAGGACACGCGGGCCCTGGCTGGCGACCAGAACGGCTATGTCCGTTCGGAATTCGTCGAGCTGACAAAACTGGCAGAAAGCGCGGACGTGCCGAGGTAGGGATATCCCTCCGTCAGCTTCACTACGTTTGCTGACACCTCCCCATTCACATCAGGGCTATCGCATATGACTTTGACGTGCTGGTTCTATTTCTCCTCTCCCCATGTAAAGGGGAGAGGAAAGGCGCGCAGCGCCAAGGTGAGGGGTAAAGCGTCAGAAGATACGCGCGCTGAAACGACAGTATAACCCCTCATCCGGCCCTAATGGGCCACCTTCTCCCCTCAAGTGGGGAGAAGAGAAGTGAATTCAATATGTTGCAAGCTATATGCGATAACCCTGCCATTCACATGGGGAGGAGGGCGTCCTGAGGCGGGGTCATGTCTCCCTCCGCCCTACGCGATGCGGTGGAGGGGTATTGCCGCCGACCATACATCGCCCTTGCCATTCCGCCGAAGGCCTGAGACATAATGGCGATCTACGCTCATCGGGGGTGTCAACATGCGTAAACTGGTATTCATTTTGCCCGTACTGTTTGGCGCAGTCTCAGCCCTTCCGGCGTCAGCCCAGTTGACGGATGCAGCGGCAAGCGCTCGCTGCTTTGCCGTCTCCGAGGAACTGGCCCTGCAGCATGACCGGGCGACAGAAGTCTATAACAAGCGCAATGCCGCCTATAACGCCAATCCTAATCCGGACGAAGCCAAGCGGCTGGACGGGATGGCGGCCTTCCTCGACAAGATGGCCCAGGCGTCGGTCGAAGTCGTCATCTACTATTCCAAGGTCGAAGTCCCCCAGGCCATTCGCGACGAGGTCAAGGCCAAGAAGCCCGGCGAACTGATCGCCATGGCCAAGGCGTGCGTGGCCGCAGAAACGGCCCGGATCGACAAGCCGCAATAGGGAGGCCGGTATGAAGCGAAGGGACCTGGTGGTTGCAGGAATGGCTTCCGTGCCGTTACTGCTTGGCGGCTGCAACCGCTCCCCGCGCGAAAAATCCAACAAGACAATGTTGATCAAACAGCCCGCCAATCCCGTCTTCGCGCCCTATTACGACATGGGCGGTGTGCTGTATTTCGAGGTCTTCAGCTCTAAAACTGCCGGAGAGGCCGGCTATCGCGACGCCATCGGGATGACCCTGGCGCAGATGAGCCCCGTTGACGACAAGGCGCTGCGCGAACTGCCGGGCCGCCGCATCACCGAACAGGCCTTGATGGGGGACTGGTACGACCCCAACAGCGGCGACCTGATCCGGAAGGGCATACACAAGACCCGCGATGGCCGCGAACTGACCGATCCGAGGCTCAGGAGCCTGGCGGGTGTCGAGATCGTTTCGGGCGGCAGCCCGCTAGGCAATGGCCTTGCCTATGCCTTTCAGTTTACGCCCTATGGCTTGTCCGGTGGTCCCCTCGAAGTTCAAAAAGCCTTCGATGCAATACGGGCTTTTATTCTGCCGAGTGGCCAGGAGAGCCGCATCTACGACTGGAGCCATGCCAGGCTCGACACGCTGTCACCCTATTTCAAAGCGGGCCTCGAATGGTGGGGCGTGTTTCTCTACACCGTCCATATCCCGGCGACGGGCCAGATGACGGTGATTACCGGGTCGGCGACGGATTGAGCGGGTTAGCCCCTGATGGCCGGATTGCGCCGTAACTGTTCGACGGCAAAATCGACGAAGGCCCGGACCTTGGCGGCGGCGCGGCGGCCTTCGGTGTGGATGACGTGCACCGGCCATGAAGGTTCCTGAAAATCGGAAAGGATGATTTTCAGCCGCCCTTCGGCGACATCAGGCGCCACCTGATAGGACAGCCGCCGCGTAATGCCGAAACCATCAACCGCCGCCAGCACCGTCGCCCGCGTCGTCGTGCACGACAACACCGGGCGGACCGTCACCGGCGCCCGGCCGCCGAACTTCCATTCGACCGGCATCGAACTGCCCGTCGAGACGACGAGGCGGTGATGCAGCAGGTCCTCGGGCACGCGAGGCTCGCCGTGGGCGTCGAGATAGGATGGGGCGGCGCAGATCATCCGCCTGACCTCGCCGACACGGATCGCCGACTGGCTCGAATCCGGCAGCTCGCCGATACGGATCGCCACGTCCAGGCCTTCGTCAACAAGATTGGTCACACGATCGACGAAGACGGTACGTGCCGTGACGCGCGGGTGCAGGTCGAGAAACGCCGTCACCACTGGCAGGACATACATCTCGCCGAACAGCACGGGCGCGGTGACGCTCAACTCGCCCTGGGGCAGGCTGTAGGACCCGGCCGCCGCCGCTTCGGCCTCGGCCAGTTCGGCCAGGATGCGCTTGCAGTCCTCGTAATAACGCCGCCCGGCTTCGGTCAGCACCACCGACCGCGTCGTGCGCGTAAACAGCCGCGTGCCGACGACGCTTTCCAGGCCTGCGACGGCGCGCGTTGCCGCCGGCGCGCTGAGGTGCAGGGCCTTGGCCGCGCGCGAAAAGCTGCCCGTTTCAGCGACGTTGGTGAATACCTGCATGGCGTGGAGGCGGTCCATGGGCGCGTCATAGCATTATTGCAGTTTACGCAATAGTCCTTTGCGTACGTCGCCCGTTCTCTTTGTGGCCGGTTTGCGCGAAAAGCGGACGGGAAGGTGTTCTTTGCTGACAGTGAAGGCCCCGCCCACCGCCTTCGGCGGTCCCCCCTCCCCATAAATGGGGAGGGGGGACCATCTGCGGAGCAGATGGTGGGCGGGGCCTCTTGCTTTCGCATCCTGCTCAGAAGCCAGTTAACCAAACGGAGACCAACCATGAAGCTCTATGACTTTCCCCTGTCGGGCCATTGCCACCGGGCAAGATTATTCCTGTCGCTGATAGGTGTCCCGGCCGAAATGGTCACGGTCGACCTCAAGGGCGGCGCGCATAAGGCGCCCGATTTCCTGGCCATGAACAGCTTCGGCCAGGTGCCGGTGCTGAAGGACGGCGATGTCACCGTGGCCGATTCCAACGCCATCCTGGTCTATCTGGCGACCCGGTTCCAACGCCACGACTGGTTGCCGCAGGGCGCGGCCGAGGCGGCGCGCGTCCAGAGATGGCTGTCGGTCGCGGCCGGCCAGATCGCCTATGGCCCGGCGGCAGCGCGGCTGATCACCGTGTTCGGCGCAGGCCTCGATGCCCAGACAACCATTGCCCGCGCCCACGCCGTCCTCAACATTATCGACAATGAACTAGAAGGCACAGACTGGATCGCCGCCACCACCCCGACCATCGCCGATGTCGCGCTCTATTCCTACATCAGCGCCGCGCCGGAAGGGAATGTCGATCTCGGCCCTTACGCCAACATCCGCGCCTGGCTGAAGCGCGTCGAGGCCCTGCCGGGGTTTGTACCGTTCCCGAAGACCGCAGCGGGCCTGGCCGCGTGATTTCTCCGTTCCACGCGGGCGAGGTGCGGCTTCAGGACAGCGCGGGCGTCCTGGAGAAGACGCGCGCCTTCAACGCTGTCGTCATCCGCGACTACATGCCGGAACAGCATCGCGACTTCTATCCGCTGCTGCCCTTCATCGTCATCGGCGCGGTCGATGGTGAGGGGCGGCCGTGGGCGACGATACGCACGGGTGCGCCAGGTTTTCTGTGGTCGCCCGACCCGCAGAGTCTGAGCGTCCGTCTGCCGGTCGATGGCAATGACCCCGCAGAAGCCGGCCTCGGCGACGGCCAGGCGATCGGGCTCCTCGGCATCGAGTTGCATACGCGCCGCCGCAACCGGGTGAACGGAACGGTGCACCGGAGGCCGGACGGCTTTGTCGTCGCGGTCGAGCACGCCTTTGGCAACTGCCCGAAATATATCCAGGTGCGCCACGCCGGGCCGCGCGCGAATGCCATCAAAGGTGGGCCGCATATCAGTGACGATCTGACGGAACGCGCGCGGGCGATCATCACAGCCGCCGACACCTTTTTCGTGGCGTCGTTTGCCGACGTCGCGACGGGCCGGCAGGTCGATGTCTCGCACCGTGGCGGCCGGCCGGGCTTTGCCCGCGCAGGCGACGACGGCTGGCTGACCGTGCCGGATTTTTCCGGCAACCGCATGTTCAACACGCTCGGCAATTTCGCCGTCAACCCCAAGGCCGGACTGGTCTTTTTCGACGATGCCACGGGTGATCTTCTGCAGATGACGGGCCGGGTGGAACTCGAGCTGTCGGCCGACGCTCATGCCTTCGACGGCGCCGAACGCTTCTGGCGTTTCAGGCCCGAGCGTGTGATCGTGCGCCCCGGCGCGCTGTCCCTGCGTCTGGACGCCGTTCGGGATGGTATCTCGCCCAATAATCTCAGAACCGGAACCTGGAGTTGATCCCTATGTCACGACCGCCTTTGCCACCTTTCGATTTCGACACCGCCACGCAGAAGGTCCGGCTGGCCGAAGACGCGTGGAACGGCCGTGACCCGGCCCGTGTCGCCCTGGCCTATACGCCCGACAGCCAGTGGCGAAACCGCGCCGAATTCCTTAGCGGCCGCGCCGAGATCGAGGCCTTCCTGACCCGCAAGTGGAACCGGGAACTCGACTACCGGCTGATCAAGCAGCTCTGGGCATTCACCGACGACCGCATCGCCGTGCGCTTTGCCTATGAGTACCGCGACGACAGCGGCCAGTGGTTCCGTGCCTATGGTAACGAGAACTGGCAGTTCGACGCCGATGGCCTGATGATGCGCCGCATCGCCAGCATCAATGAACATCCGATCCCTGAGGATGCACGCAAGTTCCTGTGGCCGGCGGGCAGACGGCCGGACGACCATCCGGCACTTGAGGACTTGGGACTTTAACGGCCTTTTTTGCTGATTTTTGCGGTAAAACCGCTTGACCCTGTCCCCTTGCCGTGGTCCAGCATAACGTTGATAGTTGCAAGGGGAACAATGGTCAGACCGCTGCCTGTTTTCGTAGCCGTTGTGGCCTGTTTACCCGGGATTGCTCCGGCGCTTTCGCGCGCCCAGACGGTTGAGCAGACGACCGAAGCGAAGCCGGCAGAAGCCTCTCAGGGTGAGGCAAAAGGCGAGGGCAAGGGCAGCCAAAAAAGCAAGGATGGGCCGCCCATCGTTGTCACTGCCCGCAAGCCGTCGGTGACCAACAAGATTGACCGCCGCGTCTACGACGTCTCCGCCAGCCCCGACGCCGCCTTTTCAACCGTGACGGATGTCCTGACGCGCATTCCTTCAGTCACGGTCGATCCGCGCGGTCGCATCGCCCTGCGCGGCGACAGCCAGGTCAAGATCCTGATCGATGGCGTCGAAGCCCGTGTCGGCGCGCTGGCCAGCCTTCAGGCGTCGGACATCGAGCGCATCGAGGTCATGACCAATCCGTCGAGCCAGTTCGAGTCGGACGGTTCGGGTGGCATCATCAACATCATCCTGAAGAAGAAGCGCAAGGACGGCGTCAATGGCATAGCCAGCGCACGCGCCGACGCCGACGGCCGCTACAATGTCAATGCCGCGCTCAGCCGCAAGGCAGGGCGATGGACCGTGGCGATGTTCGGCAGTTTCAGCCGCACCGGCGATGAGACGCGTTTCGACGGCCAGCAAGACTGGATGACCGCATCGGGGGCGCAGACGACAAACGGCTTCGACCTGTCGGCCACCAGCCGGCGCCAGGCCTATGAAAACGTCAGTGTGACCTATGCGCCGACCGAGCAGGACACGATCGAGCTGAATTACGGCTATTATCGCTGGCGTCAGACCACGACCGATAACGGCACGGTCAGGGTCGCCAATGCGGCGGGACAGGTGATCGAGGATCACGCCGAAGCCGTCGTCGGCACCGAGCGCGGCGTCACTGACGAACTCAAGCTCCATTATACGCACAAGGGCAAGCGCGAGGGCGAGCACTTCGACCTTACGGTTTCGCACGACAGCGGCCGGTCGACGGACGCGTCAGCGCACGGCCTGGCCTATGCCGTGCCCGCCGGGCCTGAGCGCGCCTACGCCTATATCAACGATTCCTCTGATCACGGCGGATCCTTCAAGGGTGATTATGAGCGGCCCTTCGGCAAGTCGCGCCTGACGACGGGCTTCCTTTATGAGACAACGGAAAGTCATCTTGTAGGCCGGTCCGACAACCTCGCCGCTATCGTGCCCGGCGCGCCCGACTTCGTCACGCCGTTCGACTATGCGCGCCGGATCGCGGCCGCCTATGTGACCTGGCAGGCGCCGCTGGGACGCTTTGTTGTCATGCCGGGGCTGCGTGTCGAGGACGAGCACCGCGAGGCCGGGGCGTTCACGCGCAACGAGCTGCGGCTGCTGCCGTCGCTCAATGTCAACCGCGTCCTGTCGGACACCACCAAGCTTGTCGCCAGCTACAGCCACCGCACCCAGGCGCCCACCCTCTATCAGCTCAATCCGCGCCCGGTCTACTGGTCGCGCTACCTGCGCTACGAGGGCAATCCGCAACTGGCGTGGCAGGACACGGATTCGTTCGAAGCCGGCTATGAGTTCACGGGCAAGGAATTCAGCACGAACGGCAGCCTCTATTACCGGGTGAATTACGATCCGATGACCGAAACGCGCAGCGTGACGGCGGATCAGGTCGTCGTCCTGTCGGTGATCAATGCCGATCAGTCACGCGCGGCGGGGCTGGAATGGACCGCCAAGGGCAAGATAATCCGGACGATCGACTATTCGGTGAACCTCAACGTTTTCGACAGCGAGGTAACGGGGCTGCTGGGCGGAAAGGCGCTGAAGCGCCAGTACGTCACCTGGTCGGGCAATACGGTCGTCGAATACAAGCCCAACGACCGCGACTGGTGGCAGTTCAGCCTGAACGGCGAGGGGCGCGGCGTAATGCTCCAGGGCTACAAAACCGGATTCTACCGGCTGGATGTGACCTGGCGCCACAAGCTGACGCCGAAGTGGACGGCGTCGGTGCGCGCGCTTGACCTGCTCAATTCGTCGAAGCAGGAGACGGTGTTCACGACGCCGCAGGGTGAATCGCGCACGCTGAGCCGCACGGAACGCCCGGCGCTGATGGTCGGCATCGCGCGCAAGTTCGGCAATGGCAGTCAGTAATCGGTGTCAGTTGGAGGGGGCTATACAGCCTCTCCTCCCTACGGCATGAGGGCGTAAGGCGGGTCGCCTTAGCTCAATCAAACAAGCTCATGCGGCCGGCGAACACCTGAAACAGCTGCGGCAATTGTCCCAGCCCAAACCGCGCCATCCATCCATCCATGGCGGCGGCATCGCGGCCCTGGCTCCACGAAACGATGGCAAGGACGGCGAAGACGGGCGCAAGAAAACAAATCACGACCGCCGAAACAATAATATCGAGGCCGCGGAAAAGCTGAGATTTAAGACGTCTAAATGTGCGTTTTACTGCCCGGGCACGCGTATGCCTGCCGGAGGCTCCAGTTGGATTAAAATTCATCCCAATACCTGTTTTTTTTCATTTTTATCGGCTAAGCGCTGGGCGGACCATGATCAAAAACTTATAAAAATGTAATACGGTTCGCCAAACAGGCGAAACCGCGTCGGATCCGGCAGGAAAGCAACGGTGGCGCGGGATTAAGTAAGTTTGCGACAAAATTCTGCGTGCATTTGTGGAAACAAGCCGCAAGTCAATATCTTGACCACGGGACTATACCATTGGCTTCGCTTCTGCGCCGCATTTTTGTGCGGGCAGGACTAGGTTGCCGGCGTTCAATCCTTAAGGGAGTTCCCCCATGGCAGACGTCAAAATCGAGAACAACACTCCGGTCGTGGAACGCGAGGTTATCCGCGGACCTGTGGTCGACAACAGCGGCAACAATGCCGGCCTGATCATTCTGGCTGTCATCCTGGTCGCTCTGCTGATCGGCGCCTTCTTCATGGCGCAGACGCGGCCGCGCCCGGCCGACGCCGTAGGCCAAACGGTCGAGCAGGTCGGCGACGCGGCAGGCGATGCAGCCGGCACCGTCAAGAAGACGATCACAGTCGAGTAAAATTCAAAAGCCGCCGGACCCTCCAGCGGCATTTTTGTGGGCTCATGACCGGTTTTGCCGCCAGGTCTTGTCGGCTGCCTCTTCGCACAGCGATTGCAGCAAGGTCGCGACCGACACGGTCTCATTATCGGCGACGTGTTTGGCAAGCGCCGCGACCTCACAGGTGAGCACCTCCCAGTCGGCATCGGCGCGGCGGCAGGCGACGATGACGTCACGAAGATAGGCGTTGAGGGCAGATTCGTCGCCGGGCGCCAGCCGGGTTCTGGCGCTGTCTTTTATGAAGGTGAGCAGGATGGTGCGGACGTAGGCGCTTTCGCGTTCGCCGGACAGGTCGGTCCCCGGCACATCCCGGATGACCGACCGGATGAATTCCAGCCGCAGTGCGTCGTTACTTTTAAGCGTTTTGCCGTACATGGCCCAGCTGCTTTTGCCGCTAATGGTGTCGTCCGACGATAGGCCGGCCGGCATAAAAAAGATATGTGATCACACGTTTCGCGGCGCGGTCAGGACCGGCGGTAATTCTGGTCGAGCTCCTGGCCATTCAACCGTTCCTCGACACCGTCGATATAGATGTTGACCTCGACGCCATCAGCGCCTTCGCTCTGTTCGACGCGGTTGACCACCGCCGGGCCGCCGTAGCGTTCTATCAGCTCAGGATCGTTGATGCGGTGTTCCGGCACCGGTATGGCCGTGAAGTCGAAGGCATCGGAAGCATAGACCTCCTCGCCCGTATTGTTGTCGATGAGGTGAAAGGCAAAATCGGCCATGTTCAGGTATCCTGTCGGTGAGGGTGTCCTGAAGATGACCGGCCGGGCCATAAGAAGTCGATGCCGAAGTCCTCGAAACCTCACTCCACGCGGATGCGGCCGTCGTCGCGGCGGACGCGTTGCGCCGGCCGTAAACGGGCCAGGAAACCCGCTCGATCGGTGGCCGTCAGCCAGCCCATCGCCTCGTGGAAATCGGAAAAATGGCAGATGACTTCGTTCGGCAGGTGAGGCGCGGCGTGCGGGGTTCTGAGGTCTTCCATGGCATCGAAGCCAACAATCGCAACATAGGCTTCATAGTCGCGCCCGGCGGTCATCGCCTGCCAGCGCGCGGCGATGGCGTCGTAGTCAGCCTTGCGCAGATGGCCGTCGAAACGGCGCAGGTCGAGCAGGCGGTTATAGGTCCACGGCATCGCGACCGTGGCGTAGGATTCGAACAGGCGCTCCATGAACAGGTCTGCCGGCATGTCACCGATCGGGCGCACGACGATGACGCGCTTTTCAGGATTGGCCATGAAGGTTAAGCGGAAGGTCGGACAGAACATGGGATAACTCGCGATGAGAGGCGGGTTTTTTAGCTTTGTGACGTTCCTGACAGAGGAGGGCTTTGGAAACGCCACGATCGGTTTCTATCTATCTGGGCATCGCCACCTCACCCCCCGGTGACGAAGACGGGCGCTGTCCCCCTCAAGCGGCGCCCGTCGCCTTTTAATCCGGGTCTTTATCCAGTTTTCTGCACAATCACGCCGTACCAGCCGAGCCCGTCATAGGTTTCGTAGCCGGGCGTGCGGTGGAAGGCGACCATCTGGCCTGAGGCATCGACATAGTTGCCCGATGACTTGCCTTCGGTGCGCAGGCGAAAGTGCTCGCTCAATATGCCCTTGCCATCCGAAGCGGCGATGACCAGTCCGTTGGCGTCGGTCAAAAGGACGCGCGTCGTGTCCTTTTCGTCGTCATTGATGCGCACGCCTTCGACGACACTTTTGGCCTGGGGCTGCCAGTCGAAATGGATGCCCAGCACGCCGATCAGTTCGCCGCGCACGCTGCCGCCGGCGCGCACGCCCGTGGCGTAGGTGGCGACCTGGGCATTACGCAATAATGGCTCGGTGGCGATGTCTGCAACCGCGAACTCCGTTCCGCTGCGCAGATGCAGGGCGCGCTGGAACCAGAGCGCGTCATGGACGTTGCGCCCGGCGACAAAGTGCCTGTCCGGGCGGCCATTGGCGATGACATTGCCGTCGAGGTCGCATAGCCACAGATCGACATAGACGGTGTAGCTATCGAGGATGACACCCAGGCGATGGGCGGCATGGGCCTGGCGCTCGGGTGTCGGTGCGGCGGCGTGGTCGACGACGGCGGAGTCGGTCGCCCACCAGCGGACGTCGCAGGTCCGTTCATAAAGGTTGCGGTCGATGATTTCGACAGCATTGAGCGCCAGGTCGGTCAGGCGCGCGCCCTGCGACTGCTGGGCCATCTTCTGCGTCAGGTCTTCGAGGGTGACAATCTCGTTGCCCAGGTCCTTAGCGAGGCCTTCGACCTCGGCGGAGATGTTGCGCACCTCGTCGGCGACGACGGAAAAGCCGGCGCCCTTGTCGCCGGCGTGCTTGGCCTCGATCAGGGCATTGAGGGCGAGGATACGCAGCTTGGACGTCACCTGACGGATGTCGCGCACCTTCTGGCTGGTGACGGTCTTAGCCTTGGTAGTCTGGGAAAGGATATCGGAAAGCGACACGGCACTGGCAAGCAAGGAGGAGGCGGGCATCTGTGTACCTTTTGTGCACTGCAAAAAGGCGGTCAGATGACAATCCGGGTGCTTAATGAAACGTAAACCGTTTCTTTTGCGTACGATATTTTATGTGGGAATTGGTATTGCAAATGTGCAGTGCGGCATGATTGACACATTCCACTGATAGCTCAGAAAAGACTTATTGCGCATGATACTTTCAAAGTATCATTTGAAACTATACGCATGGAGTTGTTTTTGCCAGTAGAACCAATTCAGAATGCACAGGTGGTAAGGTCCGACGCCCCCTAACCGATCGACATGGCCACGATGTCGTCGGAACAGGGGCCGCTGTGAATGCGGCTCAGGCCCGTGGCGGCGTCCCAGTCGCAGGTGAATTGCACGTCGCCTGCCGGATTATAGGTGCAGCCGATGGCGATGCGCCGGTCCTCATAATTGACGCGGATCACGAAGACCTCGGCGCGCGCCCCGTTGCGCGTCAGATAGCTTCCCGGATGGAGCGGATAGGGATGGGGCGTGTCGAAAGCCATCACTTCACACCCCGCATGCGGACCGTGTCGAGCAGGAAGGCGTCGAGCGCGTCCTGGGCCTGTGTAGCTGTGGCAAAGCCGTGGCGGCCATGGGGATCGGTACCCAGGCGGAAGCGGCATTGGGCGGCGCTGTCGTACATGCTGGCGAAATATGCCTCGATGCCGATCACCTTGGTGACGCGGCCGGACATGGTCCCGCCGTCGATATTGACCCAGCTGCTTTCGTGGCCACGCCGGATGGGCGAGGCCGTTCTGTAAAAGGCGGTAGTGATGGCGTTCATCGATCATCTCCGTGTTGAGATGAGGATATTGGCGGAAGTTTCCGCCGTCAAGCGGAAATAGCGTATATTTCCGCATTATGACGGATTTATCCGCATTCTTGTTCAAGCTCCCCTCGCCAAACATTCGCGTGATGCTATCGTTTCCAAAATCTGCGGACTCAAAAGGTCGGTATGATGCGGCGTATTCCGGCGGGCAGGCCTGAGGCCTTGCGCGTCCGCCATCTGCATTTCATTTCTTTTTTTCCGAGGCGATATTCCCATGGCTTATGAAGTCCAGACAGGCGGCCGCACGCCGTCCATGTCACCCCCGGGCGACGGCAATGACCTGATCGAAGGCGGAGACGGTCACGACAGCATCGACGGGCTGGGCGGCAACGATACCCTTTTCGGCTATGACGGCAGCGATACCCTGTCCGGCGGCGCAGGCGCGGATTCGCTGAATGGCGGGACGCGCTGGGACACGTTGGAAGGCGGCCTCGGCAATGACTGGCTCGACGGCGGCGTGGGCAATGACCGCATGTGGGGCGGCGACGGTGACGACATCTATAGTGTCGATCACGAAGGCGACCGCGTCTATGAAAACGCCGGCGAGGGCTTCGACATCATCCGCAGCAGCATCGACTTCGTCATGCGCGACAATGTCGAGCGGCTGTACCTGACCGGCACGGCCCGGGTCGGCTTCGGCAACAGTCTCGACAACGACATGTACCTCGGCACCGTCGGGGGCGTGCTGGCCGGCGGTGGCGGCAACGACACGCTTAACGGCAGCGACAGCGATGACAACCTGACAGGCGGCGCGGGGCAGGATAGCCTGATCGGCGGTAACGGCCGCGATGTCCTGGCCGGTGACGACGGTTCGGACGTGCTGGACGGCGGCGCGGCCGACGATATTCTGGCCGGTGGCGACCGCTGGGATACGCTGGCGGGCGGCGACGGCAATGACTTCCTGGATGGCGGCTCTGGCAATGACGCCATGTTCGGCGGTTCGGGCAACGATATCTACTATATCGACCACGTCGGCGACCGCGTCTTCGAAGGCGCGGGCGAAGGCAATGATCTGGTCTGGTCGTGGATCACCCTGGCCCTTAGCGCCAATGTCGAGGACCTGTACCTGACCGGTGAAGCCGATATCGGCGGCACCGGCAACGGCCTCAGCAATCATATCGAAGGCACCAGCGGCGCGAACGCGATCTCGGGCGGGCTTGGCAATGACAGCCTGTGGGGCTGGGACGGCAACGACACCCTGTCGGGCGGCAACGACCACGACCGGCTGTCGGGCGGCGAGGGGGCTGACGTCCTGACCGGCGGCCACGGCAATGACGTGGTGGGTGGCGGCGCCGGCGCCGATGATTTTGTCTTCTCAAGCGTCGCGGTCAATGGTCACGACCACGTGGTCGATTTCGTCCACGGCATCGACCGGCTGGTCTTTACCGGCAGCGACTACGGCTTTGCC
Source organism: Asticcacaulis sp. P4_H10 (assembly GCF_056400965.1). Taxonomy (NCBI): domain Bacteria; kingdom Pseudomonadati; phylum Pseudomonadota; class Alphaproteobacteria; order Caulobacterales; family Caulobacteraceae; genus Asticcacaulis; species Asticcacaulis sp. P4_H10. Next base: position 155,582 of record NZ_JBFUKH010000003.1, read on the forward strand.
GGTGGCCATCTGCTTACCGACGCGCAATTCACGGCGGGTACGGCGGCTGTAGGTTCAACGGCTCAGTTCGTGTGGGATGCTGCAGCGGGCAAGCTGTGGTGGGACGCCGATGGTTCGGGCGCCGATACCGCATTCGAACTGGCCCTGATCAGCAACGGGGCGACGGTTACGAAGGACGACCTGGCCTTCGTGTAGCGGTGCCATTATGGCGATATTTTTGGCGATGGTTAACAAAATGCCTGTACCGCCGGACGTAATTGGCGGTAAAGCTTTACGCATGTGCGTTTGCTTGGCGCCAGTCCATGCCATGGGGGGATTATGCAGATTTACGGAAATTCTTGGGCCGACAACCTGTCGGGCAGTGCGACCGCCGATACGATCCTGGGCTATGGCGGCAATGACACGATCGACGGCAAGGAAGGTGCCGACCGCATCGAAGGCCACGAGGGTGACGACTATATCAAGGGTGGCACCGGCAACGATACGCTCGTCGGCGGTGATGGCTCGGACAGTATCGAAGGCGGCGATGGCAACGACGTCCTGGACGACTATCCCGACCTGGACGCTGGCAACGACACCTTCCGGGGCGGCGAAGGCAATGATCAGCTCATCGGCAGGACCGGACTCAACAGCCTTTATGGCGATGGCGGCGACGACACGATCGAAAGCCGCCTGGCGGTAGGAAACCAGATTGTCGATGGCGGCGACGGTGCGGACCGGCTGTGGATCTATCGCAGCCAGAATGACGGCGCCAATGTCACCATCACCGGCGGCACGGGCCGCGACACCATCACCATGTCGTTCGAAACCGTCATCGGTTACGGGCAGTACCTGATTACGGATTTTGCCGCTGGTGCCGCCGGCGACATGCTCAACATGACCGGCGTAACCGGGTTGCTCAGGAATTACAACGGCGCCAATCCCTTCGGCACCGGGCACTGGCGTCTGCTGCAAAACGGCGCTGACACGCTTTTCCAGGTCGATTTCGACGGCGCGGCGACCGGCGCTGCCTTCCGGACCCTGGTGGTGCTGCAGAATGTCGAGGCGACAGCGTTGACCGGCGACAACTTCGCCGGCGCGGCGCCGGACGGCTCGTCGATAGCCGGCAAGCTGATTACCGGCACGTCGGCGTCGGAAGAAACCCATATCGGCACGTGGGGCAATGACACGATCAGTGGTTTTGGCGGCGCGGACGAGATTGAAGCCGATCTCGGCGATGACCTCGTCGATGGTGGCGCGGGCCTCGACTACATCGCCGGCGGCCTGGGCAACGATACCCTCTATGGCGGCGATGGCGACGACTTCCTCTATGACCCGGACGGCGCGAATTCCTTCTACGCCGGTACCGGCAATGACAGGATCACCGCCGGCCCGGCCGCCGGTAACCAGGTCATCGACGGTGGAGCGGGGCACGACCTACTGTTGATCGACATGGGCATGGCAGATGGCGCCAATGTCACCATTAGCGGCGGCCTGGGCAGCGACACCATCGACCTGAGCAATGCCGGCGCGGCAGACGGACAGTTCCTGGTTACGGACTTCCTGGCCGGCATCGATGGCGACACCATCGATTTGCATAATGCGGTGAAAAGCTTCATCGGCTTTGTCGATGGCAACCCCTTTGCCACCGGCCACGTCCGACTGGTGCAGAGTGGTGCGAATGCACTCCTGCAGATCGACCGCGACGGTACGGGCAGTGCGGCGGCTTTCAAGACCGTGTTGGTGCTGCAGAATGTCCAGGCCAGCGCGCTCAACATGGCGAACCTGATGGGACTGTCGTCCGATGGCGCGCCCGTACAGACATGGCTGAGGAACGATTTCTCGGGCGGCGATGCCATGACGGGTGACTGGGGGAACGATACGCTGAAAGGGTTCGGCGGCAGCGACAAGCTGGACGGCGGCAACGGATCTGACTTGATCGAAGCCGGCGAAGGCTATGACTACCTGGTCGGCGGCTTTGGCAATGACACCCTGTATGGCGAGGACGACAGCGACGACCTGTATGACGATTACGGGTCGAACCTGTTCTATGGCGGCGCGGGCAATGACACCATCCGGATGGCGCTGATTTCGGGTGGAGAACAGTTTGCCGATGGCGGCGTCGGGGCCGACATCTTTGAAATCGACATCGCCGAAACCGACCCTTCGAATGTCACCATGACCGGTGGCGCGCATGGTGACCTTGTCAGGTTCGTCCATGCCGACCGTGCGACCGGCCGTTACGTGTTCACCGACTTCACGACAGGCGCGATCAACGACCATATTTCGCTGCCCACCCTGTTCAGCAGCCTGAAAAATTATGTGACCGGCACCAATCCTTTCGATACCGGCTATCTGCGTCTGCTGCAGGATGGCGCCGATACGCTGTTCCAGATCGACACCGACGGCACGGGAACGGACGCCGCCTTCCGGACGCTGCTGATCCTGCAGAACGTACAGGCCACGGCGCTGACGGCGGACACCTTCTACGGGTACAAGCCCAGGGTCGCCGAGACGGCTGCGGTCTTCAGCGGCACGGCCGGTGACGACACACTGGCCGGCGGCGCCGGGCACGATACGGTCAATGGCCTGGCCGGCAATGACGAGCTGAGCGGCGCGGCGGGTAACGACCTGCTGGACGGCGGCGAGGGCGATGACGTGCTGGCGGGCGGCGCGGGCAACGATACGCTGACAGGTGGCATTGGCCTGGATATCGCCGACTTTACGGCCACCGGCGCGGTCAATGTCAGCCTGGCGGCAGGCACTGCGACGGGCGCCGCCTCGGGCCAGGATAGCCTGTACGGCGTCGAGCACGTGCGCGGCAGCGACGGCAATGACACGCTCACCGGCAATGACGACGGCAACTTCCTCTTCGGCTATCACGGCGACGACAGCCTGGCCGGCGGTGGTGGCGCGGACTATCTCAGCGCTGGACCGGGCAATGACACGCTGGCTGGCGAGGCCGGCAATGACACGCTGCACGCCGAGGACTTACAGGCCAATACGGTCAGCTGGTTCGACGGCGGCGACGGCAGCGACCTTGCCTATATCGATGCCTACGCCCTGACGACGGCGGCCTTTTCGGGCAACGCCGCAAGCGGGCTGGTGGATCACGCCAACAATATTACCCTGTATTTCGACGGCATCGAGGCGTTGCAGTTCTCGGGCAATGCCACCTACGGGATCGTTTCCGGCGGGGGCGGCGACGACACGCTGATCGGCGGCGCGGGCCGGGACAGCTTTGACGGTGGCGCCGGCCAGGACGGCATCTATGGCCGAGACGGCGACGACGTCCTGAAGGGCAATGCCGGCAACGACACGCTCGACGGCGGCACAGGCAATGATAGCCTGTACGGCGGCGACGGTAACGACACCTATTATATCGGAGAGATCGGGGACAAGGTCATCGAACTGGCCGGGCAGGGCAATGACACGGTCTATGCTGCCGCCAGCTGGAAGGCGCCGGATCACGTCGAGACGGTTATCCTGACCGGCGCGGCCAATATTGCGGCCTACGGCGGCACGCTGGCCAATGCGCTGACCGGCAACAGCGGCAACAACACCCTGACGGGGGCCGAGGGCAATGACACCCTGTCGGGCGGCGACGGCAATGACAAGCTGGACGGCGGGGCCGACCACGACAGCCTGTCGGGCGGCGCGGGCAACGACAACCTGCTGGGCGGTGACGGTTCGGACGGCCTGGATGGCGGGACGGGCAATGACAATCTGAACGGCGGATCGCGCTGGGATACGCTGCGGGGCGGCGAGGGCGACGACATTCTGGACGGTGGCGCCGACAATGACCAGATGTATGGCGGCACCGGCAATGACACCTATGTCGTCGATCACGCCGGCGACCGGGTCTATGAAAACTTCGGCGAAGGCACCGACACGGTGAAGGCGTCGATTTCCTACAGCCTGACTGCCGATGTCGAGATACTGAACCTGACCGGCACCGGCGACATCAGCGGGACGGGTAACGGCCTGATCAACAGCCTCAACGGCAACAGCGGCAATAACGCGCTTAGCGGCGGGCTTGGCAATGACAGTCTTTATGGCTGGGACGGCGACGACAGCCTGTCGGGCGGCAACGACCACGACCGCCTGTCAGGCGGCAACGGTTCCGATACCCTCACGGGCGGCCACGGCAACGACCAGTTGGGCGGCGGAGCGGGCGCGGACAGCTTCGTCTTTTCGTCGCTGACGCTCAACGGACACGACCACCTTGTTGACTTCGTCCACGGCGTCGACCGGCTGGTCTTCAAGGGCGCGGACTATGGTTTCGCGGCGGGTCATAGCCTGACGAACGCCGAGTTCACCGTGGGGGTGGCGGCCGTGGGCGCAGCGGCGCAGTTCGTCTGGGACGCCGCCGGCCATCACCTCTGGTTTGACGCCGATGGCGACGGTGCGGGGGTGATCATCGAACTGGCGCTGATCGACAATGGCGCAACCGTGACGAAGGACGATCTGTACTTCGGTTAAGATCGTGCTGATACTGATGAAACAAAGGGCCGCTGGATTTTCAGCGGCCTTTTTTTACCGTATCGGTCACATACTGTTAACCCTGATTTGCAATCTTGGCGGTAGCGCCGATTCCGGCTGCGCGTACGCTTTTCCGCACAGCTTCATTCCAGTTTCCCGACATGGATCAGGGGGTATTTTTCATGGCTATCATCAATGGCACATCCGGCAATGACACACTTGTGGGCGACGGCGACACGGTCTTCGGCCTTGATGGCGATGACGCGCTGTCCGGCACGAGTGAACTCGATGGCGGCGACGGCGACGACAATATCTCCATTTCCGGCGGCATGGCGTTTGGCGGAAGCGGTGATGACGGCATCCATGCCTACGGCTCCGGGATCGCGGTGGACGGTGGCGCGGGCGACGACTTCCTCGACTTTGCGCAGGGCTATAATGCGGACAATTCGACGGTTACCGGCGGCGAAGGCTTTGATGTCATGCTTGTCAGCGGTCTTGCCAACTTCTACGATATCGAACGGACGGGCAGCGATACATTCGTCATCAGTCGTTTTGGCAATCAGGCGACCCTGTCGGGCGTCGAATATATCGTCTTTGACGACGACGTGATCGACCTGGCCGATATCGTTCCGGTCGCGACCGAAGCGACGGAAGGGAGCGACACTCTTCGCGGCGGGCGCGACGACGAAACCCTGATGGGCCTGGGTGGTGACGACGATATCGACGGTGGCGTCGGCAATGACGCGCTTTATGGCGGGGAGGGCGATGACATCCTGGCCGACGACGGCGGGACGAATACGCTCTCAGGCGGCAATGGTGACGACAGCCTTTACGGAAAATACGGCCGCTATGACGGTGGGGCCGGCCAGGACACGGTGACCGGCGGCGGGTGGCTTAACGGCGGCACCGGTGACGACAGCCTCACAGCCACCGGCTCCGAAGACGTGGTGACCGGCGGTCTGGGCGATGACCTGATGACGTTCAGCCGGATGGCGCCGGGCCTGATGGTCAGCACGCTCGACTTCAACGGCGGCTGGGGCAATGACACGGTCCGGCTGTCGGGCGAGAGTACCGACTACGATATCGTGGACGCGGGCGACAATCGCTTTACCTTCCAGTATATGGGCGGCACGGTCAGCTTCACCAATGTCGAAAATCTGGTGTTTGACGATCAGACCCTGACCTTCAGCGGCGCCGTCATCACCGGCACGGAGGACGGCGACGTCCTGGCAGGCACAGGCATTGACGAGATGATCCTGGGCCTGGGTGGCAATGACAATCTTGACGGCGGAGACGGCGACGACAGCCTTGAGGGCGGCGACGGCGATGACAGTCTCTATGGTGGTTGGGGCAGCGACACCCTGCTGGGCGGGGCGGGCAATGACAGCCTTGGCGATCCCATGGGTCTCTATGGCGAAGCGCCAGGTGTTCACCTGCTCGACGGCGGTGTGGGCAATGATACGCTTGTCGGCGGCGATGACGCGACGCTTCTGGGCGGTGACGGCGATGACAGCATCAGCACCGCCAGTGATACCAGCCTCGGCAGCGACGTCATCAACGGCAGCGCATACATCGATGGCGGCGCGGGCAATGACGACATCTCGGTCGCCTTGCAGGGCGCCTCCTATACGGATGGCGGCGATGGCAACGATACGATCGGCTACGCATTCTATTACGGTGCCGATAGCGCCACCATCGTCGGCGGCGAAGGTAGCGACGAAGCGCGCCTGGAGGGCTACGGGTCCGATTACGTCATTGCGCGCGCAGGCGGCGACTTTGTCGTCAGCTATTACGATCACGACGTGACGGTGTCGGGCGTGGAAACGCTGGTCTTCAGCGACCAGACCGTCGATCTCGCCACCTTCGGCATGATAGTGGGCACGGAAGGCGACGACACCCTGACCGGCGGTGATGATGCCGAACATATCGATGGCAGGGGCGGCGATGACTATATCGATGGTGCGGGCGGCGATGACACTATTCTGGGCGGCGATGGCAATGACACCCTGATAGACGGCTCAGGCAACAACAGCGTGCTGGGTGGCGACGGTGACGACTATATCGAAGGCGCGGGTTTCAGCGACGGCGGTGCGGGCAATGACACCCTGCTGGCGGTTACCGGCGGCATAGCGCGTGGCGGCGACGGCGATGACAATTTGTCCTCGATCGGCGCGGCGTTTATCGTTGACGGCGGCGCGGGCAACGACACCATCGGCTACCTGGTCGTCATGGGGAATGAGCCGGGCGCGCTGGTCGTGACGGGCGGCGACGGCGATGACTATATCACCGGCCGCGGCAGCGCCCTGTGGGGCGGGGCAGGCAATGACACGATCAGCCTCGAGGACGAGGGCTGGGGGGCGACAGAGGCGGGCAGTGCCTATGGCGACGCCGGCAATGACGTCATCTATGTTTCGGCCACGCAGTCCACTATCGCCGAGGGCGGCGACGGCAATGACGAAATCCGGACGTGGTCAGGCGCCCATACCCTGTCGGGCGGCGCGGGCCACGACACCTTGTATGGCGCGTATGCGAACGACACCCTGATCGGCGGCGACGGTTCGGATTCGCTCACCGGCGGCGAAGGCGATGACAGGCTGGAAGGCGGTTCACGCTGGGATACCTTGCTGGGGGGCGACGGCAACGATACGCTGATCGGTGGCGAGGGCAACGACCAGATGACCGGCGGTCAGGGCAACGACGTCTATTATGTCGATCACGTCGGCGACCGGGTCAATGAGAGCACGTCCACCAATGAGGGCTCCGACACGGTCTATGCGTCGATCAACTGGAACATGACGGCCAATGTCGAGGCGGTCGTGTTTACGGGGACGGCCAATACCGCCAGCACGGGCAACAGCCTCCACAATACGATGACGGGCAATGACGGCAACAATACGCTCGTCGGCGGACTGGGCCACGATACGATCAATGGCGGCGGCGGCAATGACAGCCTCGACGGCGGTATCGACAGCGATGTCCTGGACGGCGGTACGGGCAATGACACGATCCGCGGCGGCCAGCGCTGGGATACCCTGACCGGCGGCGATGGCGACGACGTCCTGGACGGCGGCGGTGAGAACGACCGCATGTCGGGCGGCGCGGGCAACGACAGCTACCATGTCGATCATGCTGGTGACCGCGCGCTCGAAAATGTCAATGAAGGCACAGACATCGTCTACGCGTCGGTCAGCTTTGCCCTGTGGGACAATGTCGAGAACCTGACCCTGACGGGTATCGGCCTGACGGGCACGGGCAACGGCCTTAACAACCGCATCACCGGCAATTCGTCGGGCGCCGATATCCTTTTCGGCGGCAATGGCAACGATACCCTGCAAGGCGGCGGCTGGAGCGATACGGTCACGGGTGGTACCGGACGCGACGACTTCATGCTGGATCACTATTACGACCCAGCCGACGTCGTCACCGACTTCGTCCATGGCGTTGACCGGCTGGTGTTCGACGCCAATGTCTATGGCGACATCTACACCATCCCCAAGGGCCATAAGCTGTCGAACGCCGAATTCACCAACGGTACGGCGGCTGTCGGCTATAACGAACAGTTCGTATGGGATGCCGCCACCGGCCAACTGTGGTGGGATACCGACGGAGCCGGGGCCAGCAACGCCTTCCTGGTCGCAATCCTCCAGGACGGGGCGACGCTGACGAAGGAAGATATTGTCTTCGCCTGATCGCTACGCGACCGAGACGACGGCGATGTCCGCACCATCCAGCGTGACGTCGTCGTCCGCAGCCTTGCCCATCACTGCGCGGGCCAGGGGCGAGACATAGGACACGCTGCCGGCGGCGGGATCGGCCTCGTCCTCGCCGACGATGCGGAAGGTCTGGACGCGGCCATCGGCGCGCTCGATCGTCACGGTACAACCGAAGACGACGCGGTCGGGCGAGGCCACCGGATCGATGCGCTGGGCCGAGGCCAGTCGTGCCGTGTAATAGCGCAGGTCGCGCGTCGCGCGCGCCATGGCGGTGCGGTCTTCGTTGACCGTGCCCGCCGCCTGCGCAGCCGTCCACGCGGCCTTGGCTTCGGCAAAGGCGGCCTCAAGCAGGGCCAGGCCCTGCGGCGTCACCAGGTTGGGATGCGGGGAGAGGGGGCGATCCGGCAGGTTGGCGGCGGCGGATTCATGGTCTTCGTCTTTGGTAAAGGCTACGCTCATCGCAATATGTTTACACGGTTCGTCGCCGGGCCGGAATATGTCCGTATGGGGAAAATCATTTCCATGTTGTCAGGAATAATTCCCCACACCTCGTGGTAGTTTCGGATCTATTGAACCGGTTGGAATCCTGACTTCAAAAAATGAGCTGCTTCCATCAGTTGGGTGACGGTGATGTCGGCGTCGATAGCTGTGGCCTTCCGGTCGCACCGGGCGTCAAAACCTTATTCCCGGCGAAAAGGCCGGTTTGCAATAGGCTTCTCATGATACTCTGCGGGCGCTTAGGTTAGGGGCTAAAGGACTGCATTTTAGAATGCAGGGGGCAATCAGATTTAAAGCTTCGCAGATGTCTGCGACGCCGAGAAGGGGGTTGTCATGATGGTAAAAAAGGCCTGGGGCAAAAAAAAAGTTTTTGTCTACCTGGCAGGTGCAATCGCGGCTTTGTGCGCGCAGACCGCACTGGGCGCGTCGGTTCCGCCGTGCGATGATCCACATCCCGTCAACAAGGGATGGAGTCTCCAGCGGCAGGGATGCCCGCCCAAACGTGCCCCAAAGCCGGCAAGCCCCCCCGAAAAAACGATCGTAGAAAAAGTCTTCACCGGGGAAAAACGAAAGACGCAAAGGGATGCTGCAAACGACAAACGTGTCGGGAACTCCATGAGGGAAATCGAGCGTCTGGCTGTCGGCCCGTGCTCGGCCTTCCAGGCGGTCAGTCATGTCGATCAAAGCAAGCGCGGTGCCATGGAACTCGTCAGCTATTCGATCGGGCACACGCTTGAATACGACACGACACAGGAATTGACCCCGGGACAGACCGTGGAGCTTAACGGGCAAACGGACGACAAATTGGGTAACGGAACCTGTATCCTCGCGGGGCGGTACAGGGTCGTGCACGTGGCGCCTTCGGGTGGAAACTACCTGGATATTCACATTGCACCGATAAAGAACTAGGGAGCCTGAGATGAGAACATTTTACGGGATTGTGGCTGTACTCGCCGTCCTTGGCGGAGCTGCCGTTTGTTCGGAAGCTGTCGCCAAGCCGTTCGACGTCTGTCTGGTGAGCTATGATCCGGATGCCGGACAGGCTGTCTATCAGTTCAAAATCGACTGGGGTAAGTCGGGGCCGCCGGTCTATGAGCGGATCGACCTGGTGGCGACCGACAATCTCGGTTTCGCCTGGCCGCAATTTCGCAGCGACCGGCTGATCCGCAGCAATGCCAAGAACACCAAGGTGGTTATCGGTGTGGGAGATAACTCGGCCTACGAGCTGAAGTTCAATCTGGTCGGCATGACAAAGGAGGCCATCCGGGCATATCAGGCGGCAAGTCCGCACGGCGAGGCGCCGCTGGACATGAACATTCCTGGGCTTACGAAGCTCGAAGGCTACAGCTATCTCGTGGAATCACCGAGCAAGATCCAGAAGTGTTGATGCCAGGGGGCACTGCTACTTCAGCCCGTCCGCCTGGGCGCCAAAACGCTGGTGCAGCCAGGTGACCGTCTCGGCGACCTCGCGCTCGATCCACGCCTTGAAGGCGCGAATCTTGCGTTCGTCCTTGCGGCGCGGCAGGCAGCAGAACCAGGCGCTGTTCGGTGACACGGCCAGGCGTTCGGAAACGGGCACAAGCAGGCCCTGTTCGACCTGCGTCTGCCACATGAACGGGTTGAGCATGGCGGCGCCATGTCCGGCAACTGTGGCATTGCCGTCGAGCAACTGGCTGTCGAAATGCACGGAAGGCCTTGCTACGCCACTATAGGGTGCGCCGGTCACCTGTTCGTGCCACACCGACCACCATACGTCGTTGACGCTGGTGCGGGGCAGGGCCAGCACGCCGTCTGGGCTGTCGGGACGGCCGTGGCGCTTGAGAAACTCAGGGCTTGCCATCGGCACGATCAACGCCTGCGTCAGCCGCGTCGCGCTAAGTCCCGGCCAGGCGTTCGCCGCGCTGCGGAGGGCGATGTCGGCGTCGCCCTGTTCGAGATCGGCCAGGGCGTCGGACGCCATGACCCGCACCGCCAGGCCAGGGTGGCTCAGCTGAAAGCGGCCAATACGCGGGGCCAGCCAGTTGGCGCCGAAGACCTGCGAACAGGCGACCGTCAGGACCTGGGTATCCTCGGTCTTCAAGTCCGAAAATGCCTTGGCGATGCCGTCGAGCGCCAGGGTAAGGGACGGGGCCAGCTTTTCGCCAAGGGCGGTCAGTTCGACGCCCCGGCCGCGCTTGGTGAACAACGGGCCCTGGACCAGGTCTTCGAGTTGGCGGACCTGATAGCTGATGCCCGACTGGGTCATGGCCAGCTCTTCGGCGGCGCGCGTGAAACTTTGCAGGCGGGCGGCGGCTTCAAAGGCACGGACGGCCATAAGCGGCGGAAGCTTGCGGTCCATGATCTGTCAGTCCAGCTTATGAATGGCGGCGCCATCCTGATTGGACGCGAACACCGGTATTTGGGAATAATCGCCGCAAATGCATGGGAACACAAGATGCGCGACGATTATCTTTCAGCCGGATGGGCGGCACATCACCATACCCTGACTGATGGAATGGCGGCGTTTTTTCGCAAGGCGCTGCGTGTCCTGCTGTTCTGGCGCTCTTAAGCCAGGGTGATGCCGAACAGGTCCTTGACCACTGCGGGCATTTCTTCGGGTGCCACGGTGCGTTCGGTTATCTGGCCACCTGCGTAGGCGCGCAGGTGGCCGTCCACCAGCAGGATGCGACCGTCGTCGGTGTGGCGCATCAGCAGCGTCTTCTGTGTGAAGATCGAGTCCGGTGAGGTCGAGTTGAACCAGTTGGCCGGCACGAAGTCGCAGAGCTCGAAACGGTCGAGGTTGAAGCTGTAGAGATTGTCCCAGCCGTCGGGCATCTGCGCCTGGGCGGTATATTCGCCGTCTTTGAGGATCAGCCGATAGGTGTCGTAGTCCTGCGGGACGGGGGTGTCGATCAGGCTGAGGTCCATGGGCTCGCGGATGGCCAGCCGGCCATAGCCGGTGTCGCACAGATAGCGTTTGCCTTCGACTGTGGCGATGACGACCATGTGAGTGCGTGCCCGACGTTCGGGGAAGGTCATCGGCCGGGCGCCTGCCAGCGTGTAGGGGATGCCGACGGCAGTCAGCGCCATGGCAAACAGGCTGTTGACCTCGTAGCAATAGCCGCCGCGCCGGGTGGGGATGATCTTGGCGACGATATCATCGAGCGCGATCGACACGATCTTGCCGGAACGGACGTCGAGGTTTTCGAACGGCACGGTGCGCAGTTGCCGCTGCATCAGCTGTTTCAGCGTCGCGAAGTCGGGGGAGGGCGTGCCGATGAAGCCGATACGTTTGAGATAGGCGTCGAGGCGGAAGGTGTCGGCGTGCATGGGGCGTCCCGGGGCAGGTATTGGCGCCCTGATATCGTAGTAAATCCCGGCTTTGCAAGATCGGACTCCCTCCTCCCTACGAAGTGGGGAGGTGTCAGCGAGCGAAGCGAAGGTGACGGAGGGGTATTGCGCAGGCGGCGTACCCCTCCGTCATTTGCTGGCGCAAATGCCACCTCCCCATCTTCGATAGGGAGGAGGGAGACTAGTCGCCTTGATAGGGACTTTTCCCGCCGTCAGCGATGAACTGGTCCGTGCGCAATTCGACAACCGACAAAGGCACCGAACCGAGATCGAGGATCGCATCGTGGAAGTTGCGGATATCGAACCTGTCGCCTAACGCCGCCTCGGCCTTATGGCGCGCTTTCCAGATCGCCATCTCGCCGAGATAATAGCTCAGCGCCTGGCCCGGTGTGTTGATGTAGCGGTCGGTCTCGGTGGTGACTTCGTGCTCGCTCAACGCCGTGTGGTCGCGCAGGTAAGCCAGGGCCTTCTCGCGTGACCAGCCCTTGGCATGCATGCCCGTATCGACCACCAAGCGGCAGGCGCGCCACATCTGATAGGTCAGCATGCCGAAATGCTCATAGGGCGTGTGATACATGCCCATTTCGACGCCCAGCCGCTCCGTGTACAGCGCCCAGCCTTCGCCATAGGCCGAGATATAGGTCGATTGCCGGAACGCGGGCAGGGCCTTGTTCTCAAGCGCGAACGGCATCTGGAAGGCGTGACCCGGCGCCCCTTCGTGCAGCACCAGCGCCGGCAGGGTATAGAGCGGGCGCGCCTTCAGACTATAGGTGTTGAGGATCAGCACGCCCGGCCCGCCATTGCCGCCGGTATTATAAGGCGCGATGGCTTCGGGCGTCGGGATGACGGCAAAGGGCTGGCGCGGCATCCTGCCGAAGAACTGCGCAGCCTTGCCGTCGAATTCCTTCGATATCCACGCGCCGCGATCCAGGAACTTTTGCGGCGTATCGACATAGAATTGCGGATCGGTGCGCAGGCTGTCGTTGAACGACTGAAGCGTGCCGGTGAAGCCGACCTCTTTCATGACCGCGTGCATCTCGGCTTCGATCTTCGCGACCTCATCGAGGCCGATCTGGTGGATCTGGTCGGGCGTGAGATCGAGCGTCACATATTCGCGGATCAGGTTGCGGTAATAGGCCTTGCCATCGGGCAGGCTTTCGGCGGCAATGGAGGTGCGCGCCTTAGGCATATATTCCGTCTGCACGAAGGCCAGCACGCGTTTATGCGCCGGGATGACGCGCGTCTCGATGGCTTCCTTCGCCAGTTTGCGCAGTTCGGTTTGCGTCGCCGCTGGAATGTTGGCCGGCATGGTTTTGAACGGCGCGTAGAAGGTCGTGTCCTCGGTGGCTTTGCCGTCATAGAGGATCGAGATCGACGAGTCGCGCCCCTGTATCGACACCCGCGATGAGGTGAAGCCGCGCTTCAGGCCTGCCTGCATATTGGCCAGGTTCTGGTCGAAAAAGCGCGGCACGTCGTTCAACCACGCAATCCGGTTGCGATAGTCCTGCTCTGTACGCAGGGTCTTTTGCGATGCCCAGCCCAGCCGGTTCCAGAAGCCCCAGTTCATCTCGTGGCTGCGGAAGGTCTCGTCGTTGATCTGGGTGGCGATCTGGTTGCGGTAGACGGTGTAGTTGATCTGCTCCGCCGCAGACAATGTCTTGGCGTCAATGCCGTCCAGTTGCGCCATCACCGCCTGCCAGCGTTTCAGCCGTGCATCATGAGCAGCCTGCGAGACGTCGGGCAGGCGGTCCGGGACGGCATTGTCGTCTTCGCCGCCGGGATTGAGCGACTGGCGCCACGTCCATTCGGCCTCATGGATGGTTTTGAACGCCGCATCGGGCGTGTCCGTGAACGCAGGGCCTGCGCAGGCAAGGATTACCGCAGCCATGGCCGCACTTCTCATCCATCTCATCGACATATCAGCCCTCCGGTTCACTTTGGTATATTGTATACTTGATACAATTATGCTTCAAAAGGCAACCGGAGAGTTGGGGAGAGACCGCTATGAAACAGATCATGATCGCGGCTGCACTGGGCATGATGGCGTGGACAGCGACAGCCATCGCGGCGCCGACGGCCCAGGATTACGACCGCGCCATCGGGCTGCGCGCGGCGTGGTCGGGGCTGACGCGCGATATCGCCGAGCCCGGCCAGTGGATACCGGACACGCACCTCTACATCTATCGCAAGACGGTCGAGGGCGGCTTTGCCTTCATCCTGCTGGATGCCGACACGCAGGCGAAACGCCCGGCCTTCGATCATGACCGGCTGGCGGCGGCCTATAATCTGGCGACGGGCGCAAAGACGACCGGCCTGGCCCTGCCGTTCACTGCATCCTTTACGACGGCGACGTTTGGCGATGGCGGCAATGCGGTCACCATCCGCGCCAATGAGACCGAATGGCTCTGTTCGCTGGTCGCGTACACCTGCGCCAAACCGAGCATCACGCCGAAACAGGACCGCGGCTTCAGCGGTGTAGTGCGTGACCTGAAATCACCCGCCGACAACACGCTGCATCCGTCGCCGGACGGCAAGTGGCTGGCCTTTGTCGAAAACCACAATGTCGCGGTCAGGCCCGCTGGCGGCGGTGCCAGTGTCCGCCTGTCGGCCGACGGTTCCGAAGGCCTGTTCTACGATCCTGAGTCGATTGTCTGGTCGCCGGACTCCAGGAAGATCGCTGCCTATCGTGTCCAGCCGGGCTATGCGCGTCAGGTCGTGCGCGTCATTTCCTCGCCGGCCGATCAGGTCCAGCCGAAGGTCGACACCCAACTCTATGTCAAACCCGGCGACGCAGTCGATATCGACCGGCCGGTGCTTTTCGAGGTCGCGACGAAAAAGCAGATCAATGTCCCTTACGATCTCTTCCCCAATCCGATGCGCGTCACCGATCTGCAATGGCGCAAGGACAGTAAGGGCGTGCGCTTCGAGTACGATCAGCGCGGCCATCAGCTCTATCGCCTGATCGAGGTCGATGCCGCCACGGGCAAGCCGCGCGTCGTCGCCGAAGACAGCAGCAAGACCTTCGTCAATGCCTATAGCCGCCGCTTCGCCAACGATGTGTCGGGTGAGGGCAAGGAGGTCATCTGGATGTCCGAGCGCGACGGCTGGAACCACCTTTACCTCTATGATGCCACGACCGGGAAGGTGAAGACCCAGATCACCAAAGGCGAATTCGTGGTCCGCAGCGTGCTCAAGGTCGATGAGAAAGCTCGCCAGATCTGGTTTGCCGCCAACGGTAAGCGCAAGGGCGAGGATCCGTACTTCCAGCACGTCTACCGCGTCGATTTCGACGGCCGCAATCTGACGCCCATCACGACAGCGCCGGCGTTTCACGATGTGGCGTTTTCGACCGACATGCAGTTCTATGTCGATACCTTCTCGCGCGTCGATATGCCGAACGTTGCGGAACTGCGGAAGACGAGGGGGCTCGGTCTCGTCACACAGCTTGAGCAAAGCGATATCAGTCGCCTGACGGCGGCCGGGTTCAAACCGCCGGAAGTCTTCACCGCCAAGGGCCGCGACGGCAAGACCGATATCTGGGGCGTTATCGTCCGCCCGCAGAACTTCGATCCGAACAAAAAGTACCCGGTGATCGAGAACATCTATGCCGGGCCGCATTCGTCTTTTGTCCCCAAGACCTTCTGGCCGTTCGGCCCGCATTCCAGCGGCGACAAGGTCATCGGCATGCAGTCCCTGGCCGACATGGGGTTTATCGTTGTCCAGATCGATGGCATGGGGACGCTCAACCGCTCCAAGGCCTTCCACGACGTGGCGTGGAAGAACCTGCAGGACGCCGGCTTCCCCGACCGCATTGCCTGGCACAAGGCGGCTGCGGCGAAATATCCGTCCTACGACATCAGCCGCGTCGGCATCTATGGCGGCTCGGCGGGCGGCCAGAACACGCTGAGCGCGCTTGAGGAATATCCGGACTTCTACAAGGCGGGTGTCGCCTACGCCGGCTGCTTCGACAACCGCATGGACAAGATCGGCTGGAACGAAGCCTGGATGGGCTGGCCGATCGATGAGAGCTATTCGCGGTCGTCGGGCGTCGACAATGCCCACAAGATGACCGGCCATGTCCTGCTGGTGGTCGGGGAGCTGGATATGAATGTCGATCCGGCCTCGACGCTTCAGGTCGTCAATGCGCTGATCAAGGCGCGCAAGGATTTCGACCTGATCGTCGCGCCCAATGAGGGGCACGGCGCGCTGCGGACAACAGGTGATGTGAACTACGGTTTGCGCCGTCAGTACGACTTTTTCGTCCGTCACCTGAGGGGAGAAGCGACGCCGGAGTGGAATAAAGGCATCGTAAAGCTGCCATAACCCTGCCACAAGCTTCGCATAAAGGCTGCCCTGCAACACGCCAGAAGATTGAGATCGTGGCTATTTTCAGCCGCTATTTCGCCTTTTGGGGTGCCGAATCCACATGTGTGGATTATAAAGCTTGCGTAAAGACAGGGAGTTGAAGCGATGGCGAAATTTACCGGGACTACGGGAAACGATACGCTCATTGGCGGTATCGGCAGTGACAGCATCTATGCCCTGGGTGGCGATGACTTCATTGTCGACGATCTGGGCAACGATACGATTTTCGGCGAAGAGGGTAATGACACCGTCTCTTCCGGCCTGGGCGGCGACGGCATCAGCGGCGGCGCGGGCAACGACTCTCTTAATGCCGGCAGCGGCGACAACACTGTCCTGGGCGGCGCCGGCAACGACACCATCTACGCCGAAAAGGGCAAGGACTACATTACCGGCGACGATGGCAACGACGTCATCTACAGCCTGACGGGCCGTGACACGGTCTATGGCGGCGAGAACAACGACCGCTTCTTCAACGATTTCCAGGCCGGCGAAATCATGGACGGGGGAACAGGCGCCGACACCATCATAGGTTCGGGCGATATGTCGGCTGCGGCCGTCAGGGCCATCGAATATCTGGTCGTCACGGCCGGCGGCTATGAGCTGAAGGCCACGACGGCGCAGCTCCAGAGCTTTACCGGCATCTCCTATACGGGTGAATACGGCGGCGCCTCGGGCGGCAGCTGGTTCCGGGTGGCCGATGCCGGCACGGCGGATTTCCGCGCCCTGCAGGGCGTCATCGCCTACGCCTCCGATGCCGGCAATACGCTGCTGGGGTCGAAGCTCAACGACCGGCTGACGGGCGGCGCGCAAACCGACCGTCTCGAAGGCGGGGCGGGCAATGACAGCCTGGTGGGCGGCGCCTTCAGCGACACGCTATATGGGGGCGACGGCAATGACACGATGGATGGCGGCAGCGAAAACGACCAGATGTTCGGTGGCCTGGGCGACGACGTCTATTACGTCGATAATTCCGGCGACCGCGTCTATGAAAAGACCACGATCAACGAAGGTAACGACCTGGTCTATTCGTCCATCAACTGGAACATGACGGCTAATATCGAAAACGTGGTCTTCACCGGCTCGGTCAAGGCCGTAAGCACCGGCAACAGCCTGTCCAACACCATGAGCGGCAATTCCAGCGATAACAGGTTCCTGGGCGGAGTGGGCAATGACAGCCTGTATGGCTGGGACGGCAATGACAGGCTGGACGGCGGGGCGGATCACGACCGGCTGTCGGGCGGGAATGGCAATGACACGCTGATCGGTGGCAGTGGCAACGACCAGGTCGGCGGTGGGGCAGGGGCGGATACCTTCGTCTTCGCGGACACGGCGACCAACGGCCACGACCATATCGCCGACTTCCAGAGTGGTCTTGACCGGCTGGTGTTCACGGCCAGCGACTATGGCTTCGCGGCCGGGCATGTGCTGACGGCGGCGGAGTTCACCATCGGCGCGTCGGCTGTGGGAACGGGCGCGCAGTTCATCTGGGATAGCACCACTGACAAGCTGTGGTGGGACGCCGATGGCACGGGGGCCGGCGCTGCGTTCGAGCTGGCCATTGTCACGGGGACGGCGGTGACGAAGGACAACCTGTACTTTACGGCCTGAGACAAGCCTGGCGGCGCGTGGGGGCGCGCCGCCGCTATATCCTGTTCACGAAGGCCCAGATCGCGAAGGCGACAAAGGTCACTGCCTGCACGCCCATGGCTATGGCAGTCGCCGCGCCGTGCCCAAGCGTTCCGATACCTGCCATGGCCACGACATAGACACCCGTCAGACTCCAGCCGCGCCAGTCTCCCGGCGAGATGCCCCAGCCGATCCGTTTGCGGACGAACATCTGCTTCATCTCAAGCCCTCCATTGGCCCCGGCAAGGCTTTGGATACTACGCCTGTCCGGCCCGCGTTCCAAGGGGCGGATATGCCGCCTCCCGCGGCCTTTTCCCCGGTAAAATTTGCTTTGCCTCCTCGACTTGAGATTGCGCTGAAACGCTTGTCAGGTTAGGAGTGCGGACACCGCGCGTTTCAGACTGCTGAGTACAGCTTACGACTTCTGGGGGGGACTATCATGGCCAATATCATCACCGGCACGCCGGGCAACGACACCCTGTCGGACACGACCGGCGACGACAGCGTCAGCGCGCTGGGCGGCAATGACAGCGTAACGGCGTGGCAGGGCAATGACACACTGTGGGGCGGGGACGGCAACGACACGTTGGCCGACTACGGCGACTTTTACAGCTACACCGAAACCAATGCCGTTTACGGCGAGGATGGCAACGACTATCTCCGCGCCAAGGGCTATGTCGATGGCGGCACCGGCAACGACACGCTCTACAGCTCGGGCAACTATACCACGGTGCTGGGCGGCGACGGTAATGACGACCTGCAGGCGTGGGGCGGCAGCCAGGGGCTGATGGACGGCGGGGCCGGCAACGACACGCTCAACAGTTATGGCTACGAGAATACGCTGACCGGTGGCGACGGTGACGACTCCCTGCGCGGTTATGGCGACGTGTCTGGCGGCGCGGGCAATGACACGATCGTCGGCTACGGATCGAGCAGCTTGTTGAGCGGGGGTGACGGCGCCGACGTCCTGACGTCGAACTACTACGGCAGCAATACGGTCGATGGGGGTGCGGACAACGATTTGATCCACAGCCAGCAGTGGGGCGAGGCGACGCTCATCGGTGGCGCCGGCAATGATACGATCGACTT
Organism: Asticcacaulis sp. P4_H10; assembly: GCF_056400965.1. Lineage (NCBI taxonomy): Bacteria > Pseudomonadati > Pseudomonadota > Alphaproteobacteria > Caulobacterales > Caulobacteraceae > Asticcacaulis > Asticcacaulis sp. P4_H10. The sequence continues at coordinate 174,664 of NZ_JBFUKH010000003.1, forward strand.
CTACGGCGCGCAGGACACCTACGCGCTGCTCAATGCCGGAAGCGATTATGTGGCTATGACGTACGGCGGCAATCGTACGGCGATCAGCGGCGTCGAAGCCGTGCGTTTCGACGGTGGCGACATCATCCTTAGCCATAGCACCGTCGGTAATCTGAGCGAAGGTACAGCCGGCAGTGACAGCCTGACCGGCACGATCTATGCCGACTGGTTCGATGGCAAGGCCGGCAATGACACGATCGATGGCGGCGATGGCAATGACTCGATCCGGGCCGGACTGGGTGACGATTCGCTTACAGGCGGTGAAGGCGCGGACTTCATAGATGACGACCTGGGGACCAACACCCTCCACGGCGGCATCGGCAATGATACCATCTATGGCTCCGGGACGATTTATGGTGGAGATGGCGCCGATGTCCTGAGCGGCCAAACCTACAGCTATTCTTCCGGCCGCCCGACGACACCGGACGCCATTTACGGTGAAGACGGCAACGACACGCTGACGGGCGGGTTCGTCTGGCCCGTCGACCTGGGCCCAAATACGCTTGATGGTGGCAACGGCGACGACCGAATTTACGGCAGTAATGGCGACAGTGATTACATAGTCGGCGGCGATGGCAACGACTACGTCCACTCCGGTGGAGTTTTCGATACGATCATCGGTGGCGCGGGCGATGACACGCTGATGACCTCCGCCGACGGAACCTGGGGTTACTACGATGTCTCCAGCCTGAGCGGCGGAGAAGGCAATGACGTCCTGTCGGCGCATGGCACACTGGATGGCGGCGATGGCGACGACAGGATCACAGCAGAATCCTCTTCGCTGATCCTGGGCGGATTGGGCAACGATATAGCCATCTTCCAGCAAGTGCTCAGCAACGTCACCCTGGTTCGCAGCGGCGGCGACATCCTGGCCCTTCGCTATGGCTATGATATGAGCCTGGCCGTGACGATCGGTGGCGTGGAGACTATCCAGTTCAGCGATACCGTCATCGATGTGGCGACGGCGGGGTTTGGTGAGATCATTACCGGCACGGCGGCGGCCGACAGCCTGACCGGCACGGCCTACAGCGATTATATCGACGGCGCAGCCGGCAATGACACCATTAGTGCCGGCAACGGCGACGACGTCGTCTATGGCGGCATGGGGGCAGACAGCATCAACGGCGGCGGGGGTAACGATCGCCTGTCGGACGGCAATGGCCGCAACACGATCGACGGCGGCGACGGCAATGACAGTATCGACGGCTCCGGGTCGTCGCTCTCCGGTGGACTGGGCAACGACACGATCTTGCTGAACAGTAGTTCCCAGCCTTCACCGGCGTCCAGCGCCGATGGAGGCGCGGGCGACGACAGCGTTACGGGTGGCTATGGCAGCTGGCAGGTGACGCTGGATGGCAGCGACGGTAATGACGTGGTGGGCGGTTCCGGGACGCTCAGAGGGGGTGATGGCAACGATACTCTGGGCGGCAACTCCGTGGCCGACCTGCTGCAGGGGGGCGCGGGCGATGACACGCTCTATGGCGGCGAAGGCAATAATACGCTCGATGGCGGCGACGGCAATGACTATGCCAATGCAGCCAACGCCTCCTACAACCGCAGCAGCACCTCGATCGTGAATTTGGGCGGATCGGATGGCTACGCCTTCGTGACGCGCGGGTATCCGTGGTCCTACAATGCCGCGCGGACGACCGAAATCATCCGGAATGTCGAGCAGGTCTTTCTGCAGGGCCACGGCCTCATCGACCTGGCACAGACCGGCAGCGTGTATACCGGAACGGCGGCTGGCGATGTCCTGTCCGGCGGCGCGTGGGACGATTCCATCGTGGCCGGTGACGGTGCGGACACGGTGTCGGGCGGCGACGGCAATGACATCCTGCTGGGCGGCGCCGGCAATGACAGTCTGACGGGCGGCGCGGGCGGCGATGAAATCGACGGTGGTACGGGCCGAGACACGCTGCTTGGCGGCGACGGTGACGATTCGCTCAGTGGCGGCGACGGCGACGACCTGATCGAAGCCGGCAGTGGCCGCGAACGTCTCGACGGCGGCGCGGGCAACGACACCATCCAGGGCGCACTGTCCGACGACACCCTCATCGGGGGCGATGGCGACGACCTGATCTATTACGGGGCGTCTTCCTACTACATGATAGATGGCGGCGCCGGCAATGACACGCTGGACCTGCACGATGCAGGCTATGGCGCCTCACTTAATCTCGGCCTTTCCGTTAACAGCATCGAGAACATCGTCGGCTCGGCCATGGCCGACACCATCACGGGAAATGGGGCGGACAACCATATCCAGGGCAGGGAGGGTAATGACAACCTCTACAGCGGCTCAAGCTACGGCGATAACAGCAGCGATACCTTGGACGGTGGTGATGGCGATGATGTCCTGACGGCTGGCTCCAGCGGCACGGCCATCGGCGGGAATGGCAGCGACACGCTGGTCGTCGCGGCAAATCGCGCCGGCTTTGTCAGCGTATTGGGTGACAGCGCGTTGTGGGTGACAGGCGGCACATATAATGTTGCGGTCAGCGGCATCGAATATGTCCGCTTCAACGACCAGACGATCGCCTTGTCGGACCTCAAAATCATGTCTGCGCTGACGGGCGGCGACGGTCCTGACAGCCTGACCGGCACGGCCGATGGCGACTCCATGGACGGCAAGGGTGGCAACGACACGATCCTGGCCGGCAGCGGCAGTGACACCGTCAAGGGCGGCGGCGGTGGCGACCAACTGTATGGCGAGACGGACGGCGACCTAATCTACGGTCAGGACGGCAATGACACGGTGTCCGGTGGTGGCGGGGACGATACCCTTTTGGGTGACGCAGGCGACGACAGCCTCGACGGCGGTGACGGCGTGGACAGCCTGCTGGGCGGCAATGGCAATGATGCCCTGGCCGGGAGCGCGGGGGGCGACCTGATCAACGGCGACGGCGGCAACGACACGGTCTCCGGTGACGACGGCGCCGATGTGCTTTATGGCGGCGCGGGCAATGACAATGTGGACGGTGGGGCGGGCAACGACACCCTGTCCGGAGACGATGGCACGCTCTATGGCTGGCTGACCGACCAGGCGGACACAGTGAATGGCGGGGCCGGGGACGACGAGATCTATTCCAACGGCATGAGCACCCACATCGACGGTGGCGCGGGCGATGACTTTGTTGTGGCCGCCGGCAAGGTGATCGATGGCGGAAGCGGCGATGATGAACTGACGGCCCTGGGCAACATGGCCGGTGTGGTCACGACCGTTTCCGGCGGTGACGGCGACGATGTCATCTCGACGTATTACTATGCAGCGCGTATGGACGCGTCGGGCGGCGCAGGGAATGACTATATTTCCGGCTACGGCACGCTGAACGGCGGCGCGGGCGACGATACGCTGAGTGGCTATGACAGTCTTGTCGGCGGCACAGGCAACGACACCTATTATTACTTCGGGCAGTCATTTGTCCCGGCACCGGCCTTTGTCGAACTGGCCAATGAGGGGACGGACAAGGTCCTGGCCTTCGGCAACTATACCCTGGGCGACAATATCGAGAATGCCGAACTGAACGCTTACGGCAACCCCGGAACACTGACCGGGAATAGCCTCAACAACAGCCTGACCGGGGATGCCGGAAACGACATCCTCGACGGCATGGCGGGCGCCGATACCCTGAGCGGTGGTGACGGTGATGATGTTCTTGCCGGCGGCGCTGGTATTGATACGGCCGTTTTCAACTACACGCTGGCGCAGGCCAGTCTGCTGGACCGGACAACGACGTCGCTGACGGTCAGCGGCCCCGATGGTGTCGATACGCTTAGCGGTGTCGAACGGCTGGTCTTTTCCGACGGCGTGGTGGATATCGTCGACAGCAACGCGCTGGTCGATGACCTCTTTTACCTGGAAAAGTATCCTGAGGTGTTCAAGACCGGTAGCGATCCGGACGCCGACTATACGGGATTGGGCTGGTTCGAAGGTCGCGATCCCAATGCCTTCTTCTCGACCAAGGCCTACCTGATGGCCAATCCCGACGCCAGGAAGGCGGGGATCGATCCGCTGACGCACTACGACAAGGTGGGCTGGCGCGAAGGCCGCGATCCCTCTGTCGACTTCGATACCCGGCTGTACCTGCAGCACAACCCCGATGTCGCCGCCTCGGGCGTCAACCCGTTTGCTCATTATCTGGAAACCGGCCGCTTCGAAGGCCGCGAAGCCTATGCTGCGATCGGGGAAGATATTGCGCGGAACGGTTTTGACAGTGAATACTACCTGCTGGCCAATCCTGATGTCGCCGCTGCCGGCGTCGATCCGCTGACGCACTACAACCGGTTCGGCTGGAAGGAAGGGCGCGATCCGAACGCCTTCTTCGACACCTGGGGCTACCTGGAAGCCTATGCCGACGTCGCGGCCGCCGGCGTCAATCCGTTCGAGCACTATAACCGGTTTGGCTGGAAAGAGGGGCGTGATCCGTCAGGTGCTTTCGACACCAGCGACTACCTGAAGGCCTATGCCGATGTCGCGGCGGCTGGCATCAACCCACTGACCCACTACCTGGTCTATGGCGCATATGAAAACAGGCTGAGCTTCGACGACGGAAGCTTCCTATAACCGCTCGCGCGTCGCGGTGCGGATGACGTCTTCCAACTGGGTCGGGTTGAACGGCTTGGCGATATAGTCGTCCATGCCTGCCGCCAGGCAGCGTTCGCGGTCGCCGGCCAGGGCATGCGCCGTCATGCCGACGACCGGCACGCGCGGCGTGTTTGTCTCTGTCTCGAAGGCGCGGATCAGGCGCGTCGCCTCAAAGCCGTTCATACCCGGCATCTGAACGTCCATGACGATGGCGGCATATCCGCCCTGGCGGGCCAGGGTCAAAGCCTCAAGGCCGGTCGCGGCGATATCGACGCCATAGCCCATTTGTTCCAGGAAGGTCTGCGCCACCAGGACGTTGGGCTCATAGTCCTCGACCAGCAGGACGCGTTGGGTCGGCTTGGTGTCCGGCTTGTCCGCCACGCTCATGGGCAGGCGCGGCGCTTCGTCGCTCACCACGTCCTCCGCCAGCCGCAGAGGCAGGCAGACCGTGAAGACCGAGCCCCAGTGCTCGACGCTTTCGACCGTGATCGTGCCGCCCATGATTTCGGTCAGGGTGCGGGTGATGGCCAGCCCCAGGCCCGTGCCGCCGAACCGCCGCGTGACGCTTGAGTCGGCCTGGGTGAACTTTTGGAAGATGCTGTCCAGCTTGTCGGCGGGGATGCCGATGCCGGTGTCCTTGACCTGGATGCAGACGGTTTCGACCGACGGATCGTCGGTCGCCGCGCAGGTGATGGCGACGTGGACCCCGCCCTTGTCGGTGAACTTGACGGCATTGGAACACAGGTTGACGATGATCTGGCGGATGCGCGTCGGGTCGCCGATGAAGGTGCGGTTTTCGACGCATTCGCCATCGCCGGTGAACTGCAGCCCCTTTTCACGCACGCGCACGGCCATCATCGATACGACCTCCTGGACGAGACGCGTGAGGCTGAACGGGATGGTCTCCAGTTCGACGCTGCGCGCTTCGATCTTGGAGATATCGAGCAGGTCATTGACCAGGTCCAACATCGAATCTGCGCTCGATTGCAGCGTTGAGACAAACTGGCGCTGTTTGGGGCTGAGGGGCTGGCTCATGGCCAGAAGGTTCGACAGGCCGATAATGGCGTTCATCGGCGTGCGGATCTCGTGGCTCATATTGGCCAGGAACTCGCTCTTGGCGATGTTGGCGACCTCGGCGGCGTCACGGGCGGCGACCAGGTTGTCGTGCGCCAGCCGTTCGGCCGTCATGTCGCGTGCGATCTTGGTGAAGCCGGTCAGCCGGCCGTCATGGTCGAACATGGCCGAGGTGATGCCGTTGGCGTAGAAGCGATCGTTGTCTCTGCGCACATGCCAGCGCTGGTCGATTGATCGGCCGGTGGTGCGCGCGGCCTTCAGTTCGCGTTCGGGCGTACCGTCGGCGCGGTCCTCGGGTGTGAACAGGATCGCGAATGGCTGGTCGGTCATCTCGGCCGCGGTCCCGCCGAAGACGCGCTCTGCGCCGGAATTCCAGCTGGTGATGACGCCGTCGGGCGAGATCGAGATGATGGCGTATTCCTGGGCGCTTTCGACCATCAGCGCCAGGTGCGCCTGGCTTTCCATGAGGTCGATTTCGGCGCGACGGCGGTCGGTGATGTCCTGGACGATCCCGATCATCTGGGTAACGTGGCCGTCGGCGTCGCGGACGAACTGGGCGCGGCGGCCGATCCAGCGCACGACGCCGTCGCCCTTGCGCACGATGCGATAGGTGACGTCGAGCGGCGCGGTGCCGTCGATGCGGGTGTCGACGTTTGAATGGACGCTGCGTTCCTCCTCGAAAACCTGCGCCTCCAGTTCGGCTGTGGGAATGGTGGCGCGGACCTCGTGGCCGAAGATCTTGCAGAATTCGGGCGAGGCGACCAGGACGTCCGATCCGGTGGCGACGGCGAAGACGCCGATGCCGCCGGCGATCTGGGCCAGCTCAAGCTGTTCGCGAGCGTTTTCGAGCAGGACCTCGGTCCGTTTGCGCGCGTCGATGTCGATCAGCACGCCGGGGAAGCGGACAGGCATGCCTTGCGCATTCATCTCGACCCGGCCATTGGCCTCGATCCATAGCCAGTTGTCGCCATTGCCGACGCGGTACTGGGCCACATAGGGTCCGCCGCGCGCCATGGCTTCGCCAAGGCGGAACTCGACCTTCGGTATGTCGTCCGGGTGGATCGCCTGCTTGACTTCGTTGATGGCCATGCCTTTGCGCAGACTCGCCGCGTCGATGCGGAAGGTGCGCGCGAAGCGTTCGTCGGCGGTGAACAGGTCGTCCGTGATATCCCACACCCAGGTACCGACAATGGTGCCGGAATCGAGCGCCAGGGCGATGCGCTCGGCCGCACGCTGGGCTTCGGTGACGTCATAGCCGCCGATGAAGATCCCGTTGACCTTGCCATCGGCATCGCGAATGGGTTCGTAAAGCAGATCGACGTAGCGGTCGCCGTTTTCACGATCAAGCTGGACCGGTACGGCGCGGGCGACATAGGGGGTGCCGGTGGCATAGACCTCATCCAGCAATTCAAAAAAGCCCTGGCCCGCGAGGTCCGGCAAGACATCGCGCAGAGGCCGTCCGACGAAATCGCGCGGACCGACGATCTCGCGATAGGCATTGTTGACGTAGGAAAAGACGTGCTCCGGGCCGTTGATGATGGCTGCGAAGCCCGGCATCTGCTGCAGCATGGTTTCAAGACGCCCGTGCTGTTCAGCGGCGCGGCGTTCGGCGCGGACGCGATCGCTGGTCTCGACGACCATGGCGATGACCCCGGCGGGCTGGCCATCCTCGGCGAAGACCGGCGAATAGTCGAGATTCATCCACACCTGTTCGGGCGCGCCCGACCGGTAGAGGGTCAGCTCCTGGTCCTTGTACTGAAGCGTCCCGCCCGACAGCCCGACGGTCATGACATTGTCGTTGAAGTCCGAGGCTTCGGGCCAGCCCTCGCGCACCTTTGAGCCCAGCAGTTGCGGATGGCGGCCGCCGGCAAACACCGAATAGGCGTCGTTATAGAGCATCACGCCGTCTTCGTTCCACAGCAGGACCATGGGCACGGGCGACATGAGGAGCAGGCTGAGCGCCGTGCGCAGTGATTGGGGCCAGGTATCGATGGGGCCGATCGAGGTGCCTGTCCAGTCGCGCCCGGCGATCAGGGCGCCGGTTTCACCGCCCCTGGTGCGAAGCAGGGCGACATAGGCATCCGCCTCCGATACTGCTGACTGCATAAACTCACGCCCCGGCCACATGAGCGACCGGTTACCCGCTGGAATCACTCATCAAAAGCGTAGTATTATGTGAGCCGCCCATAAGTTTCCAATAAGGATCGAGGCGGGCGCCGCCTTAGTCGATGCGCAGGGTATCGTCGTCGCCGTGACGGCTGGCGGCCAGCGGGCCAAGCCCGGACAGGTATTGCGTGCGGTTGGCGGCGGAGAGCCAGCCCATGGCTTCGTGATAGTCCGAAAACATGCAGATGGTCTCATTGGGGAACATTGGCGAGACGGCCGGGATACGCACGCGGTCGACAATATCGAGAGACACGACGGCGACGTGGGCGTGGTAGTCGTGGCCTTCCGTCAGGTCGCGCCAGCGCGCGGCCATTTCGGTCAGGTCCTTATCGCTGAGATAGCCGGTGAAGCGCCGGACATCGGTCAGGCGGTTATAGGTCCACGGTGCATCGATCCGGGCATAATGTTCGAATGCCTGGTCGATAAATTCGCGTGCCGACAGGTCGCCGATCGGCCGCAGGATGATGATCCTGCGCTCGGCATTGGCCATGAAGGTCAGTCTGGCGTTATACTCTGGACGCATACACACACTCCCCAACTGGCTTTATAACCGCGTTTTCCTTGCGAAACCGCTAATGTGGTGACGCCTTACAGCTTCGCCAGTTCATCGATCAGGATGTCGAAGACCAGCCGGATACGCGGGCTGGTACGCAGTTCGCGGTGGGTGACGAGCCACAACGGTACTTCGAACGGCGGCAGGTCGGGCAGGACGCGGACCATGTCCGGTGACCGGCTGGCGATTTCCTCCAGCATCATGCAGACACCCAGGTTCCGCCGGACCATCTCCCAGACGACGACCGAATTGCCCGAGATCAGGCGGATGTCAGAGGTTTCCACCGGCACGCCCAGGCTGCGCAGGTGGGCCGTGAAGGCTTCGGTATCGTCAAAGCCGATCAGGTGCGGGACGACGTCTGCGGGGGTGCGCGGCATCCCGTGGCGCTCTACCCATCCCCGGCTGGCGTAAAGGCCGGTCGCCGACGACCGCGCCAGTCGGCCGATCAGTTCCGGCTCTACCGGCCTGAGGTGACGCAGGGCAATGTCGGCTTCGCGCCGCCTGAGGTCGCTGAGCTTGTTGGACGAGATGATCGTCACGGTAATCTGCGGCGCGGTTTCGCGGATGCGCGCGATCATGTCGGGCAGCAGCCACGCCGCATAGCCGTCGGTCGCCGAAATGCTGACAGGGCCTTCGACCGTCGTGGCCTGGGCCGAGGCCGACAATCGCGTCGTCGCCGCTGCGTCGCCCATGACCCGTGCATGCTCCATCAGCTTGTGACCCGTCTCGGTCAGGATCAGCCGCTTGCCGATCCGTTCGAACAGCGTCACCTTGAGGCTGTCTTCCAGCGCCGCGATCTGGCGCGACAGGGTCGGCTGCGTCAGGCCGATTTCGCGCGCCGCCGCTGACAGAGACCCCGCAACGGCGGTGGTGTAAAAGGCACGCAGCTGGTTCCAGTCGAGATCGCTCATGCGTACATGCATAAAGCATGTACGATTTTCCGCAATTTCCTTGTTCTGCGCATATGCTATTCGTGCCGGGACGAGGGGATATCGATGAGCATCCAAAAAAACGCCCGATTCTGGGACCGCATGGCGCGCAAATACGCCGCCGAAACGATCTCAGATCAAGCCGGCTATGAGCGCACGCTTACGCGGACGAAGGACTACCTGAAGGCGACCGACGCCGTGCTGGAATTCGGCTGCGGTACAGGCTCAACGGCCCTCAGGCTTGCGCCGTCCACGGGATCGATGATCGCCAGCGATATTTCGGCGGAGATGATCGCCATAGCGCGCGAGAAGCAGGGCGGCGCCCCGGACGGCAGGCTGGAATTCGTCCGCGCGGCGCTGGAGCAGCTCGACTATCCCGACGACGCCTTCGATGTCGTGCTGGCCTTCAACGCGCTGCATCTCATGCGGAACCTGAAGGACAGCCTGTGGCGCACCCGGCGCCTGCTCAGGCCGGGCGGGTTGTTCATCTCCAAGACGCCGTGCCTGAGCGATATGAGCCCGATGATCCGCGCCGCCATCCCGGTCATGAAGCTGTTTGGCAAGGCGCCCGAAGTGTCGTTCTTTACGGCGCGGCAGCTTGAGGCGGCGATAGCAGCGGAAGGTTTCGAGATCGTCGAGGTGGCCCGTCACGGCACCAAGGGCAAGGACACGCGGCCCTTTATCGTGGCGCGAAAGGCGTAGAGCTGCGCCGCCGCATCGAAAACTTGCACGCGCGTCGCTAGACTTGGCAGCCTCCCTGGAGGTCTATCATGCCCAAGATACTCGAAGACTGGACCGTCCTGCCGCACGGCCGCCTGACCCGCGCAGACGATGGAATCTGGACCGTCACCGGCGAACTGCACATGCCGCTGACGCCGCTCGAACGCCGTATGACGGTTGTGCGGCTGAACAGCGGCGACCTGGTCATCTACAGCGCCATCGCGCTCGACGAACCACAGATGAAGCTGCTGGAGGCTGAGGGCCGTCCGGCCTGGCTGATCATCCCCGGCGACCTGCACCGCATGGATGCCGGTATCTGGAAGGACCGCTATCCCGACATCAAGGTCGTGGCGCCGTCGGGCGCGCAGAAGGCCGCCGACAAGGTCGTCCATGTCGATGCCACGGATCCCGACTTCGGCGACGACAGCGTGCGTTTCGTTACCGTCCAGGGCATGTCGGGCCACGAGGCGGCACTGATCGTACGCCGGCCAGCGGGGACAACGCTGATCGTCAATGACATTATCGGCAACATGCCGCACGATTCCGGCTTTGTCCTGAGGATCACAGGCTTTGCCGGACACGAACCCCACATACCGGTGCCGATCAAGATGAGCCTGAAGGAAAAGGAGGTCCTGCGCGGCCAGCTCCTGACCTGGGCCCGTGAGCCCGGCCTCAGGCGGATCATCATGTCGCACGGCGAACCGATCGAAGACGACGCGCCGGGCCGGCTCAGGGACCTGGCCGAAACGCTGTAGTTTTATTGGCGACGCGGCAAATGCTTTAGGTCTTCGCCTTGCGGTACAGCAGATCGAAACTGGCTTGCCAGGTCTTGCCGTGGTCGTCCGAAGTCTCGCCGGTCTGGCGCACGCTGCCGTCAGGTTGCGGCGTGTAGGTCATGCGCGTGGTCTGCTCCGGCTTGCCGGGCTGGGGCCATGTGCCTTCGATGACCATGGCCGTTCCGGTCCATCCGCCGGAGAAGTCGGCGAAGACGCCTGAGCCGTCGAGCCAGGTCTGGCGCCACTGGCCCTTGTCGGCGACATAGGCGTTCAGGCTGCCGCCGCCCGAGCCTTTCAGCGGCATCCAGTTTTCACGCACGGCGCAGCCGTCGTAGAGCTTTTCGATCAGGCTGTCGGCAATCTTTGTGTCGGGCTTTGCGACGGGGTAAACCTCCCACCGGCCGACCCAGAAGTCGAACTGGCGGCTTTCGGCCGAGGTGCAGCCCGAGGGCGGTGCGGGCGGCGGCGTCTGGGCCAGGGCGGCGCAGGGAAACATGAGCAGGGATGCCAGCCATAGCGATTTCATCGGTGTTCTCCTGTGCCCTCCATGGCTAACCCCGATTGTCCGCAAGCGGAAATTAAATAAAATTCATGCCGGATATGACAGGCGCGCCTTTCGCAAGGCGCGCCTGTTGGTTGCGGGTCAGAATTTCAGCGAGACCGCCTTGCCGTCATAGACGACTGACCGCGTCGCGGACGCCTGTGCGACGGCCGTGGCATTGGCTGGCGCCACGAGGACGAAGTTCAGCTTGCGGGTCTTTGTCAGTCCGGGATAGCTGCCCTTGCGCGCACCGATGGTCAGGGTCCGGGACTTGTCGTTCCAGACCATGTCGTAGGTGGCGTACTGCCCCTTTTCGTAGTTGTAGGTCTCGTTGTCGTCCTCGTAGACGGTGAACTTGCCGTCAGCGCCGGGATAGACGCGGACCTCATAATCGGCGCCCGGCTGCTCTGTGGCGTATTGGACGAAAGGCCCCATGGGAACGATCGAACCGGCGCGGACATACAGCGGCAGGATGTCCATCGGTACGGTCTTTGTGACGGTCTCGCCGCCGTCAAAACGTTCGTGCGTCCAGAAATCGTACCAGGTCGCGCCCTTGGGCAGGTAGGTGCCGATCTTGGGATCGATCTCGACCTTGTTGTTGGCGAGTTCGGCAATCTGGCTGGGCGTGCGCCAGGCCAGTCTCAGGCTGCGATTGCCGCCGCCCTGGAAGTATTCCAGCTTGATCGGCACGCTCTGGCCCTTTTTGAGCGTCACCTTGCCGCCCCGGTAGCGGGCGGCGCCCATGCTCCAGTCCTCGACCAGCAGCTTGCCATCGACGAACAGGCGCAAGCCGTCATCGCCTTCAAGGCCCAGTTCGTACTCACCGTCCTCAGGCGCGATCACCGTGCCTTCCCAACGTGCAGAGAAGTCGTTGAGCGCGGTGAGCCCCGCCGGGATTTCGGTCAGCGGTGGCCCAGGCCAGAGCATATCGATTGTGGTGTCGACGGTCTTGCCCTTGGCGGTTTCGAAGTTCATCCCGTCGTAATACTGCCCCGCCAGGCCGGGCTTGCCGTCGGGTGTCCGCAGCGCCGAAGCCGGAATGGTCTGCGCCGGTGGCGGCAGGAAGCGGTACATCGGCCGCGTCACCGGATGGACCAGGAAGGACGGTCCGAACATGAAGGCGTCGTTGATATTGTGAACGTCCCGGTCGTCCGGGAAGTCCATCGGAAGGGCGCGCATCATCGTGTAGCTGTTATGCGTGACCTGCCAGCTCTGGCTGTAGATGTAGGGCATCAGGCGGTAGCGCAGGTCGACCGAGGTCCGCAGCGACTTGTAAACCTCCGGGTCCAGGTCCTTGAAGATATAGGGCTCGCGTTCGATGTCAGTGCCGTGGATGCGCATCAAGGGGTTGAAGGCGGCGTACTGCGTCCAGCGCGCGAAAAGCTCGCGGTAGGCCGGGCTCTTCTCGCCCTCGGGAAACTGTCCCCTGACGAAGAAGCCGCCGGTGTCCTGCGTCCAGTAGGGTGTCCCGGCGATGGTGACGTTGACGCCGCCATTGATCTGCTCGGCAAAGGTCTTCCAACTGGAGGAGGTGTCGCCCGACCAGGACGCCGCCGCCGTCCGTTGTGCGCCGGCCCAGGCCGACCGCGTCAGGGTCAGCGCACGCTTGTTGCTGGTCGCACGCTGGCCGTCATAGGTGCCCTGCGTCGTAATCAGGGAGTACGGGTTGAGATAGCGCGTGAAGTCACCCATGGCATTGTCGCCGAGGCCCTTGATGTCGCGCTCGGTTTCCCCGGCGTCGTGGACGGCGGTGCCGACCTCGACCTCGGTGCCGTCCATCCACAGGGCGTCGACACCGACGTCGAGCAGGCCCTTTTTCACGTGCTTGAAATAGATCTGCCGGCCAAGCGGGCTAAAGGCGTCGTAGATGCGCGCCTTCTTTGAGATCCAGTGCAGCGGTTCGAAGCGCAGCTTGTGCTGGTCCAGTTCATGACCCAGTTCGGTATCGTTGCCGATCGACGGCCAGATCGATACCATCAGCTTGAGGTGCATGTCGTGCAGCTTGTCGACGGCGCCTTTCGGATCCGGGAAGCGCTCGGGGTTCCAGGTCATGCCGCTCCAGGTGCCGTCCTTGTCGCCGCCCCAGTACTGCCAGTCCTGGACGATGTAATCGAGCGGGAACTGTTCCTTGCGGAAGGTCTCGGCCACCTCCAGCAGCCGCGCCTGCGTCTGGTAGCGCTCCTTGCTCATGAACAGGCCGAACGCCTGTTTCGGCACCATGGGCGCATCGCCGGTCAACTCGCGATAGCCGTGGATGACCTCATCGACCGTACCGCCGGCCATGAAATAATAGTCGACGCCGCCGGGCGCGCTTTCGGCCCAGAGGGTCGCGCCGTCGGCCGAATCCTTGAAGCGCATCTTGGAATAGGTGTCCCACAGGATGCCGTAGCGTTCGGACGATACCATGACCGGGATGACGATGCCGATATTGGTCTGGACCAGCAGCAACTCCTTGTTGCGGCGGTTGACCTCGCCCTGGCCGACGAAGCCAAAGCCGTAGATGGCTTCGTCGGGCTTCAGCGTAAAGGTGTTGCTGGCTTCGTAGGTCGGCGCGTTCGAGATTTCTTTCTTCTCAAGGGTCTGCGGTGCGGCCTGCTTTTCCTGCGTATAGACCTTGCCCTTGGCGTCCTTGAAGGTGATGGCGCCGCTGGCCTTGTCGATGATGACGTGCAGCGATGCGCTTTCCAGCGTCAGCGTGGCCGCCGTTTCGCGTGTTTCGAACGCGATGGCGTCCGGTTTGTCCGTGATGACGATGCTGGGGTAGCGCCAGTAGTTCTCGCCCAGATTGGTATTAACCCGGACAATTTTCGGTCCGTAGAAGATGACATTCTTGGTAACCGCGCCGACATGGACCTGGACGCCGCCTTCGATCCTGGCGAAGGTAAAGCCCGTTGTCGAAGCGGAAGCCACGGCGGCCAGGTGACCGCGGGCGTCGAGACCGCTCGGGGTCTTGGCCTCGGCAGTCGTGGCGAGAGCGGCCAGAAGGGCCAGGGCCGATATACCGACGGACAGTTTCATATATGCTTCCTCCGCATCCTGTGGCGCCTGCCCGGCGGGGCCAGGCGCCTTATCATTGTGCCGTTATTTCGGCTTGATAGGTACCGGTAACATGTCTGCCGCAGGCGCGCAATTGTCTGACTTTATCATTGCGCTTGGATGTCCCAGAGCCGACGGAATCAAGCGTCGGTAGCAAGTTGCAGGACATCTTCCGCCAGTGCTGCCAGGAATCCCGGACGGTCCGGATGCGAATCACTGACGCGTGGCGGCAGGTCGTCCATGAAGGTGAAATGGCCGGCATTCTCGACCAAGCGGACCTCGGCGTCGATGGCGTCTTTTAGAAATAGAGCCTGTTCGGGCGGGGTGATGTCGTCGCGCATCCCTGCCCAGACCGTGACGGGCACGTCGACGCCATCCAGCGCGCTGGGGCTTTGAAAGAACTGCGTCGGCGGCGCAAACAGGGCAAGATGCCGGAACTCCGTCCTTGCCGGCGCCGACACGGCCTGCCGTGAAAACGTCCACGCCGTCGCGCCCGCCAGCACCAGAAGCAGGCTCGCGCCGATCGAATGCCCGGCGCCAACCAGCGGCACGCCTACTGGCGCGAAGGCGGCGATCGCGCGTTCGAGGCGGCCTATGCGCGTTCTCAGGTCGTCCTCGCCGGCCATGGGCGAGGTGATCATCTCGAAGTGCGGCGCAATGACACCAAGCCCTCCGGCGGCGAGATGGTTGAGCAAGGTGCTGTGACGATGGGGACTGCCGCCGCGCCCGGCCGCGAAGACGACGGTCCGGGCGGGGTGAGGGGGCAGGTACACATCAACGCGGAAGGCGTCATCGCCTTCGCTAAGCGTGCGGGTGTCAACAGTCATGTGCGTCTCCTGCGGCGGGCCAACATGGCGCATTGGCAGTTTTTTTCAATACGGCTGTAACCGATCCGTACACGCTTACGTATTATCGTGAAGCACATCACAGGCGGACAAAATGTCGATCAGCGGTGACTACCCTCAACCCGTGACGGTCAACGGCTTTACCTGCCGGAACTGTACGGATGTCGACTATGCGAAAAAGCATATCGATCCGGCGCATCCGAAGTCGGGCCCTTACGGCGTGACGGCTGAAAGCGATCCGACGCGCGATCAGGCGGTAACGCTCGGTGGCCGGCTGGGTGACCTGGCGGCGCAATCTGCCGCCGCGACAACGTCGGTTCAGGCCACGGCGCCCGGACGGACGGTGGATGTCCGGGTGTAGCCTTTCCCCGTCCACACCGCCCTGATAACCGGCAGGCATTTTGACGTCACTTGAAAAACCTATCCTTTGCCACGCTCATATTGGCCTTCTTCCTGGCTTCCCCGTTGCCCATGACCTCAAGCCGGGACAGGGTCTCCATGTCGGCCTTGTCGAGGCTGAAGTCGCCTTTCTCAACCAACACGTCGATGCGGTGAAAGCCGCCGGCCAGCAGTTTGGCCTGGGCCATGGCCAGTTCCACCTGCGCCGCCATCATCAGGTCGATAATCCCGACATTCCAGCCAGCGACACCAGCATTTCTCTGGTCGGCGATATTGAATGGGCTACCGGTCGTACCGATGCTGAGTATGTCCACCTCTTCGCGTGAGCGGTTGAAGAAGGCCAGGGCTTCGGTCAGTCCGACCATGGCGGGACAGTTGGCCCAGACGCCGCCGTCGACATAGCTGGCGTTTTTGTGCGCGGGAAAGGCGGCGGCCTGGAAATAGGTCGGCGCCGCCGATGTCGCCAGGGCCACGTCCACAGCCAACGCGCCCCTTTCGTCGACAAGGCGCGGCTGGTGTTCCGTCTTCATAATGTAGATGCGGCCGTTAATGGCGTCATAGGTCGGAATGACGAGCGGGCAGAGCGCGTCGTGGAACTTCCGGTCCTCCAGGATGGTTTCCAGCTCCTGGCGGAGGATTGTGTGCGAGTGCTTGGGCGCAAAGATCTGCCGCAGACGGCCCAGTCTCTGCTTGCGGGCGGTGCTGGGGAAGATGACCTCTCCGCGCTTGAGATAGAAATCGAGCAGCGTCTGGGCGCTGAAGCCGAGGCCGAGGCCGATGGCCAGTATGCCGCCGGTGGAAGTGCCGGCGATCAGCTCGAAACAGTCGGCGGTGCGCTTCCCGGTCTGTTTTTCGAACTCGGCCAGGACAGCCGCGGTGAATACGCCCTTGATGCCACCGCCGTCGAGGCTGAGGATACGGAATGGCCGCGCGGGGGCGGGAGTCTGGACTTCGGTCATGGATTTAGGTCCGCTTCTGAGAGGGGTTTTGCGTCTTCAATCGTTGTTTTGCTGGACGATGCGCTATTGTCATCCGTCTTCGGCGTCTCGATGACTCTCAACGCGATACGGTCGCTGCCCTTGACGTTTGCCCCCTTGGGGAAGGCGGTTCCGCGGGCACAGTCCGGCGCGGCGTTGAGCGCGTGTAAGCAAATCTGATATTTTCCAGTCCCCAAGGCGATTTCATTGTCTTCGCAGGTGGGCGTTTCACTCGAAACTGAGCTGTATTCGACAGAATACTCTTCGTAGAAATCGTTGTAAGTTTCCTCGCTCACATTCCACAACTTTACCTGCGTCTGGGCGCCGACACGCAAGCAGGCTTGTGCGTTTAATTTCATGCTGAAGTATTTGCCGAATTGAACGACATCGCCACCGTGGATGCCACGGACGACCTTGACGAGCGTTCGGTCGGCGTTTCGGAATGGCCAAACGATTTCCATGAACTGGCCCATACTGCCGTTTCCCTGGAAGCAGTCGTAACAGACCTCAGCCTTCCCATCGGCAACGGTCACTGCCGATACAAATTTTGGATGTGTCTTGAAATGCTCATTCGAGGGAAGGAGCGATGTTACGTAATCGCTGTCATCCCATTTTGCCGAACTTGGGCTTTTGGATGAAACGACATGATCGAAACGATAATCTGGGCCTTGCTCGATATTCACACTGAAGGGGCGGTCGGAATTGACTTTAAAAATGACGCCTGAGGAAATCCGGGCTTCCGGATGCGTCTGGTCGAGCGTTACCTTGGCGGGCGATATTGCCGAAAACAGCAGGCGGCCGGCGGGGGCGATCATGATGCCGGCAACCAGTGCCGAACAGATCAGCATAGCGCCGCCGTAATATCGATAGTGAGGAGGCACGTTGTGGGCTTTGTCTTCGCCACCGGCCCTGCGCTTTTCCGATCGCCAGACAACCGAAGAGAACGCCACGGCGCTGACGACGGTCAGCACCCATATGGTTCCCACCGCACGTCCGTCTTCAAGCGGAAACTTGACCAGCAGACCCAGGGATACAAACAGTTGCGGCGCGGCCAGGGTAAAAGGGTTCACGAGATACCAGTTTCGGCTGAACCTGTGCTCGAAGCGGACAACAAGGGGAAGTAGGATCACAGTTGCAAAACCGCCGAGCAGCGCCAGTCCGAAGGAAACGACCAGAGCCTCAACTGCCAGTACGTTGGAATCGATGGTGAGTAGTACCAGCGAACATCCCACTGCAAGTAACATGGCCATGAGGCATACAGACCAGATATTGACCTGGGCCTGTATCCATGGTTTCAGCCTGAGGGCAGAGGTGGGAATATAGAAAACCATTGCGGGTAAAGCTGCCGCCAGGGCGATGCCGGCCACCATTAAGCCGTAGAATATTGCCGCCCCGACCTGATTGCCCGGGCCGGATCCTTCTGCCTCGGGATGTAAAAACGCTGTGCAAAAGCCAGGCAGAACGAAAAGAAGCATAACGGTTAAAACCGTTATGCCGATGGCTGGTAGTATGTGTTGAAAGATGTTGGTGCGACCCATGCGCGCGGCTTGCACGAGGCTGGCTTTACCGTCTTTTGTGGATTTGCGGTGTATGTCGCGCGCCATCTCTGGCCACAGCTCCAGCAGACCGAACGTCAGGGCATTACGCCTGTCTTTTTCTTCGCCGCGTAACCTGTCTGCAGCAATAGATACCAATTGGTGCTTGTACCCCTCCAGTTCAGGCAGGCTTAATGCAACCGCTACCTCTCGTACACGTTCTCGCTGTTGATGCAGGCTGGCAATTTCCTGAGGTGTGCGGGCATTGATTGGAATGTTGCCGCAAACTTCGAAGATCTCCCGGACGACATATTTGACGGGAACAAGCTCGATGGGCACTTCGTCCCGGAAAAGTGTGACAAGCGCATTCGCTTGCCATTTGTCGGCTTCCGGCCTGAGGTAGCGGATAAAAAGCCTGTCGAACTCCGTCCGATCCTCGACGCTCAGGGCTTCGCGTTCCCTGAGCACGGTGGCGATGACTTCGGACGCGCCGTCACGCTTGTTGACCAGCCCGTTGACGGCGTCGACGCCGATCTTGGCCAGTTCCTCGATCGCTCCCGGATCAGGGGCCATGGCAGCGGCCAGGACAGCAAGATTGGCCCGGACGTGCGGAGACTGGGCGTCGAACAGCCGGGACAGCTTCGGTTTGATAGCTGACCACGTAAATTTGCCGGCCGTCGCACGATTATCTGTCATGTTGGCTGTTCCTGAGGGTTGAAATCACTTTGTGAACCAGGGCTCGTGTGAAATCGCCCGGCGTTCGGCGCAGCAATGTATTGATAAGCAACAGGTAGCGGCTTTCGTCGAACGGCTGCATTTCGACCCGCAACATTTCTGCGCGGAACTCATCGTCCGTCAGCCACCATTCGCGCTCGAGGCGCCAGTCGGCGCGGATCTCGGCCGCCCCTGGCGCACCGGCACCGGTGGCGAAGCGCTCGAGCATGTCGCGGTACCATGTCTCGGCATCGTCGCGGCCGCACTCCTCCGCCAGCTTTTTCACACGCCCCTCGTCGCGGTCTGTCCAGTCCAGGCGCAGCAGGCCGGCAAGAACGACGGAGGCAGCGCGGGCACTGAGGTTAAGGCGATGATACGAAAGAAGAATGATGCGCAGGTCTTCGAAATCCATGCCAGCTTTGGTGGCGTCGGGTTGCTCGATCCGGACTGCGGCATTGCGTAACTGGGTGACTTCGGGATTGAGCTCGACGATGGCGCGCACGGGGCCGATCAGCCGTTCGTGCATGATGTCGAATAATTTCTCTGATCCGGGGCGCGGGTTGTCCCCCCGGATCAGGAAAAGCTGCTGCAACCGCTCCAGAAGTTGCCGTCGTTTCGCTGGATTGCGCAGGGGCGCGTTCACGATGCGGCTTTCCGTGACAAAATCGCGCGTGATGCCGCTGCCGGCGATCTCCCCCAGTATGTCGATGGCCTCTAGCACGTCGCCGGCGTCATCGATCTTGCGCAGCGAACGGTTGAGATAGTTGGTAAGGAGCGTCTGGACGTCGAAGGCGGTCAGGACGTCGGTATCAGAGGGGTGCGCGGTCTGGTCCCTGGCCATTTCGAACAGTTCGTGGCAGGCGACCGACAAAGTTACGGCATCGAGGAAACCGTCATTCTGCAGATTTTCCCAGACGCGTTCCTGGGAGGCGGCGGGAATCGGCGGCGCGCCGACGCTTTCCGGCGCCCGCTTCATAATCTGCCGGGCCTCGCTGCGCGTCACCGAATCGAGGTGGAAGGTTTCGAACGAACGCCCGGGCATGCGGCTTTGATGGGTTACGAAATGCCGGTTCAGTTCCGCGTACCATTCCTTGCGCAAGGCCAGAACCAGGTGGACGGGCAGTTCGGCGTCCGCCAGTTCAGCCAGTGCCACCAGCAGCCGTTCGCGGTTTTCCTGGCGGGCCAGGGTGAAGATCTGTTCGAACTGGTCGATTACCATGACGATGCGGGGCTTCAGGTCCAGGTCGCCATCGGGCCGGACCAGGCGGATTGGCCCGGTATTGTCATGGATAAGGGCGTGCAGCAGGGGAAACGATATTCCCGGTGTTTCAGGCCCTTCCACCCGGCTGTGCACCGCTGCGACGCGAGGCTTAAGGTTCGGAGCGTCGTCGGACCGCACCGCTCGGGTTTCGACGGCGTTACCGGATCTCACGAGGTGCGGAGGCGGAAGCAATCCTCCCGCCGTTTCCAGCCGGGCGCGCGCTTCCTTCAGCCGTGCAGCGAGCGTGCGTTTGCGAAGCAGCTTTGACAATCGTCCCACGCCGGCCTTCTTCGCGAAGGCCGCGCCGAGTTCAGGGTCCGCCTGGTTCCAGATTTCGAACAGGGCCTCTTCGGCGATCGTGCCGTTAAGGTAGCGCGACAGGATGGGCAGGCGTTCGACGATCTCGTTGCCGGGATCGAGCAGGGCCTCACGCAGGACATGCTGTTCGCGCAGCTCTGCCCGGCCACCCTCGTCGCCCTGGCGGCCCCCCCTGAATATCCCCGCGGCCTCCTGAAGTGATATCCGGGTCCCCCAGTGGCGGGCTATATGGTCCAGGCAGGTGGCTTCCAGGGCTGGATCAAGCGTCAGCGCCCGGATTATGGCGCGTTCCAACCCGCCATCAAGGAGGGCGAGGGCGCCATCGTTTTCGGTTTCCGGACGCGGGTCGGGCCTCAGATAGACCGGCAGCAGGCCATCCATTTCCAGTTCCGGGATGACGGCGGCGCGCAGCAATGAGGTCTTGCCTATGCCCGAGGGCGCGACGACCGCGACGACGGGATGGAGCTGGATGAGCTGCGCCAGCTCGCGCTGCGCTGCGTCGCGGCCGAAGAACATGGCGGACTGAGCCAGACCGTAAGGACGTGCGCCCAGGAACGGGTTCAGTTCGCTCATGGCTCAGCTCTGTTGAGAAAGTGTTCGACCGATACCAGCAGCTTCAGCGGGTCCAGCATTCGGGTTTCCAGCCGGTAGGTGTTCCAGGCCCACCGGCTGAAGTTGTTGGCGCTCGACGTGTCGCGGATCTGGAAGGCTTCCATCCGATGCAGAGGGTCGTCGACATCGGCCTTCGGGTTGTGGATCAGGTAGCGGTAGGGATTTTCGTCCTTTTGCTCGAGCTGGGCCGGCAGGAGAATGTTGAACAGCATCTGCATGTTGGGCGTGAAGATGCCGGCGCCGAGTACGAACAGGACGGCTGAGGTGATGCCCTTGGTAGCCGCAGCCGGCATGGGCATGGCCTGTACGCCACCGCGCCAGTCCTCGCCGGACAGCACAGCCCTTTTCGCAGCTTCATCGTCGGCGACGCTGCCAAAGGGCTTGATGAGCATCACACGGCACGCTTCCAGGATGGGATCGTCGGCCTGGCATTCCCTTTCGGCAGGCAGGCCATGTGAGACATAGACATGCCGTATCTGCAGCCGTTCGCTGTCCTGCTGGTCGCGCCGGCCTTTTTCGCGCTGGCTATTGTGGATAAGCTTGACATGCTCGACCGGCAGGCTCCGGCTGCTCAGCGCCAGGTCGATCCATTCGTCTGGCATGGTATTGATGATGAACAGCCTGCCCAGTCCGGGCGTGCGTTGCCAGTTGGCGGCGATCAGCCGCAGATAGACGCCGAGCCCGCTTTTGTCCTGCCGCGCGTCGCCGCGCAGGGCGTCCAGAATCTTGTCGACCCGTTCTTCGATGGCGCCACCCATGGAATGGGCGACCGAGCCCATGACGTCGATCCAAGGCGGCGCGCCCTCCAGCCGGTTTTTATCGACGAACCGTTTGACGGCCGTAGCCGGTGTCATCTGGTCGCGATCGCCTTCGGCGAAGGCATAGGGACCGATTACGATCACAAGGGATTTCTGCCGCCGGAACCGCTTCATGAGGTCAAGCGCCAGTTCGTCTTCTGGGCTGTCAGGCGTTGCCGGCGTAAGGTCGGGGTCGCAGGCCAGGAAGACCGCATCCTCCGCCGCGTCGTCGGCGGAGACAGCGATCGTGTCCATCCGGTCGCTGAACGCATTGAACTGTTCCAATGCGGGCGGTCGCGGCGCGCCGCCGACGCAGGCAATGACCAGGCGACGCCTGGGGTTGACCATCATTGCGTCGTGGATACGGTCGAGCTCGTTCTTTTCCTGGTAGCGGCCGAGACCTTCATTGCCGACCGCCAGGACAATGGCGTCCGACTGATGCAGCTCCCGCACCAGTTCGGCGTCGAAGCCGGGATCGAGTGTTTCGAGATCGCACCAGACGATAATGTCCCGTTTTCGCGACGCCGCGCGCAAACGATTGAGAAGCTCGACGCTTAATGCACTGCGGGAATTGTATAAATATATGACGTGTTTCAGAATTTTGCCCCAATAGTCTATGTCCGGACATAGCTACCCAAGCCTGTTGTGTCGGTGTGGACCGTAAACCCGATCCGCCCGGCGCACAGGATTCCCCATAGCGTTGTTATCTATTCACCATATTTACAAATTGGCAAGAGATTTACGCGGCAGGGTTGTGCGTGCGTAAAGGGGCCGCCTTCTGCTGGCTTATGTTGCGCTGCGAACACATCATATTTCTGTCCCTGCACTGCAAACTTTGTGTCGTGAAGTACCCTTAAGCGGACGCTCCTGTCTTCCCCGGGAGTTTACCATGCCTATCCAAAAGGGCGCCGCGTTCAAGGCCGCGCTGTTCACTACGACCGTCCTCGGCCTTTTTTGCGGCACCCATGCCGTCGCCGCTGACACCTCTGCTGAGGCCGATGCCGCGCCGCAGCCCGCTTCGGAAGAGGTCGTGGTTCGTCTCAACAAGACGACGCGCTCGTCGGTCGAGCTGGCCGGTTCAGAAATGCAGAAGCTGCTGCCGGGCATCAGCCCGCTGAAGGCCATCCAGACCCTGCCGGGCGTCTTGTTCGAAACCGCCGACCCGTGGGGCAATAACGAACAGAACGAAACCCTGTTCGTCCACGGCTTCAGCCTGCAGCAACTCGGCTACACCTTCGACAACGTGCCGCTGGGCGACCAGCAGTACGGCAACTGGAACGGCCTGTCGGTATCGCGCGCCGTGACGTCCGAGAATGTCGGCCGCGTCCTGTTCTCCTCGGGCGCCGCTGGCCTCGGCGTCGCCTCGACCTCGAACCTGGGCGGCGCGATCGAGACCTTCTCGAACGATCCGACGGCTGAGCGGGGCTGGACCCTGGCCCAGACCCTTGGCAGCTACGACACGACGCGCACCTTTGTGCGTTTTGACTCCGGCGAGTTCGGCAACGGCAATGCGCTCTACGTCTCTCTGGTCCACCACGACGCCAAGGCGTGGGATTTCGAAGGCCACCAGAAGGGCGACCAGTTGAATGCCAAATACGTCCGCACCGGTGAAAAAGGCACCTTCACCGGCTATTTCGACTATCAGAGCAAGGTCGAGCCCAACGAAGATTCGATCGTCCACGTCGCGGGTGAAACCTCGGCGCCGTACATCCGTCCCTTCCTCTATCCGGACTATGACGCCGCCATCGCCTATCTGAACCCGGTGACCGGCGCGCCGCCGGCCTCGGCTGGCAGCAACTTCTCCAACTACCACTCGGCTGCCCAGCGCGAAGACGCCCTGGCCTACGCCAGGTACGACTATCGCTTCAGCGAGAACCTCAGTTGGTCGAACCAGGTCTATTACCACTACAACTACGGCCGCGGCATCGTGGCGGGTCCGATCAACCAGGCCGGCCTGCCGGCGCTGTTCTCGGTCTACTATCCGGGCCCGACGGGTGAAACCTCGGCCCAGCAGGTCGCGCGCCTGAAGCAGATCTTCGGCGGCACGGGCTGGGCGGTGCGCACAACCGAATACCTGCAGAACCGTTCGGGCCTGCTGTCGACCGTCAAGTGGCACACCGGCGACCACGATATCGACGCCGGCCTGTGGTACGAGAAGCTGTTCTCGACCCAGCACCGCGCCTGGTATCCGTTTGCCAAGGCCAATAACGACCTGTCGCCGTACGATATCCCCGAAGGCAAGCTGTTCAACCAGTACTATGGCCGCTTCAACATCTCGGTCCTGAACCTGTACGTCCAGGACCAGTGGCGCCTGACACCGAACCTTTTGGTCCAGTACGGCTTCAAGTCGACCTCGCAGACCGGCAAGGGCTGGTTCCCGGTCAACCAGCAGAACTTAACCACCAACACCAACCCGATCGCCTATCCGACCGGCACGATCAAGACGACCGAGAGCTTCCTGCCGCAGATCGGTGTCGTCTGGGACGTGACGGCCAGCGACCAGCTGTTCGCCGACGCCCAGAAGAACCTGCGCCACTTCATCGTCTACGGTGCGGGTGGTTCGGCATGGAGCCAAGCAAACCAGGCATCGTTCGACTATTTCAAGGCCAACACCAGGCCGGAAATGTCGACCACGCTCGAAGCCGGCTGGCGCTTCCACCACACGTTCGATGGCCCGATCACCGGCTTTGACGGCCAGGTCAGCGCCTATCACGTCGACTTCGAGAACCGCCTGCTGTCGATCAGCCCGACCCCGGTCATCCTGTCGCTGGTCGCCGGTGCTGCCGTGCTCGTTAACGTTGGCGACGTGAAGACGGACGGTATCGACCTGGCCGGCACGGTCCACTTCGGCAAGAACTGGTCGTTCTACAATGCCCTGTCGTACAACAAGTCTGTCTATCAGAACGACTATTCGACGGGTGCGACGACCGTGAAGACGGCCGGCAAGAATGTACCCGCTTCGCCGGAATGGATGAACAAGTCGGTCCTGTCGGGCAAGTTCGGCCAGTTCGACTTCCAGCTGTCGGGCGATTATGTTGGCGATCGTTTTGCCACCTACACCAACGACCTCAGCGTTGACGGCTACTTCGTGGCCGGTCTGCAGGCGGGCTATCGGTTCGTGCTTCCGGCCGCGTCGCCGCTCAAGTCGGCGCGCTTGAGCCTGAACGTCACCAACCTGACGGACATCGAGGCGACCTCCACACTGGTGGTCGGCGCCGCGTCGGGCACATACAACACCTATCCGATATCGCCACGCATGGTGTTCCTGAACCTGACGACACGGTTTTAAGGAATATACCGAAAGCTGCACTGCGGCTTTCGGTATGATTTCACGGCAATAAAACCCTTTTGGGGGCGGGGGATCGGCGGCGTGCGGGGGCACGCCGCCGAATTGTTTTATACGCTCCCTCCTCCCCAGCCTCGCCGGCAGGCAATCGATAGAGAGGAGGGAGGCTTAAGCTTCGACGCCATGGCCGTTGGATATGGCGTTTTTCAATGCGTATCGGGCGTCTTGCAGACATTTGCAGAAAATTACATCGGGCCGTTTTGCGCGCACAAATCTTGATATTTTCCGCACCCGCTTGTTATCCATGTGCACCCGTGTACGCAGGCAAATCCAGGGTGGCTTTAACGAACTGACTCGCTATCCGCACCTGATTACCTGTAGCCTGCGGAGTGCGTTCATGCCCCATACCGTCATCACCAGCGAAGCGCTGATCGCGACGGCGCAATCGGCGGTATACGTGCTGCAGCTGGCCGAACACTGGGCGGACAGGTTCGACGTGCGGGTCACAGCCAACGGCACGATCATAACCCTTTCCGACGCGACCATAATTACGCTGAAGACCGCGCCTGAGGGCATTATCGTCCGCATCGACACCTCGGACCCTACCTGTGTCGCGCCGATCCAGGCCACGGTGTTCGACGTCCTGGCCGAACTTGCCCACGGTAACGCCCTGGTGTCGCCGGTGTGGTCGACCCTGGCCACATAGGCCTTACGTCGCCTATCAATTTTTCTTGAGAAAATCTCAGAGAAAATCAATTACACTTATAGCCGCGACGGGCGTAGACCTGGGGCATCAGCCACAGGAGCGACACCATGGATACCCCACGCGACACTGCATCGGCCGGCAAGTGCCCGGTAGACCACGGCCAAGGCCAGAGAGAGCGCCAGCGCAGCACAGGCACGCACGGGCACCGCAATCGCGACTGGTGGCCCGAACAGCTCGACATCTCCGTGCTGCACGCCAATTCGAAACTGTCCGACCCGTTGGGCGACGGATTCGACTACGCCAAGTCCTTCCAGGGCCTGGATCTCGACGCGGTGATCACCGATCTCACCGCATTGATGACCGACAGCCAGGACTGGTGGCCGGCCGATTTCGGCCACTATGGCGGCCTGTTCATCCGCCTGGCGTGGCACAGCGCCGGCACATACCGCACTTCGGACGGGCGGGGTGGGGCAGGGGGCGGCCAGCAGCGCTTTGCCCCGCTCAATTCGTGGCCCGACAACGCCAATCTCGACAAGGCGCGCCGCCTGCTGTGGCCGATCAAGCAGAAATACGGCAATGCGTTGTCGTGGGCCGACCTCTACGTCCTGGCCGGCAATGTCGCGCTCGAATCGATGGGCTTCAAAACCTTCGGCTTTGCCGGCGGCCGCGCCGACACCTGGGAGCCGGAAGAACTTTACTGGGGTCCTGAGGGCACGTGGCTGGGCGACGAGCGCTACAGCGGCGAACGCCAACTGGATGAGACCTTGGGCGCCGTACAGATGGGCCTGATCTACGTCAACCCGGAAGGCCCGAACGGCAATCCCGATCCTGTCGCTTCGGCGCGCGATATCCGAGATACCTTCGCGCGCATGGCGATGAACGATGAGGAAACCGTGGCGCTGATCGCCGGCGGCCACACCTTCGGCAAGACGCACGGCGCGGGCGATCCGTCTCTCGTCGGCGCGGACCCCGAAGGCGGCGCCATCGAGGACCAGGGCCTGGGCTGGAAGAGCACATTCGGCACCGGCTTCGGCGCCGACGCCATCACCGGCGGCCCGGAAGTGACCTGGAGCCAGACGCCAACACGCTGGAGCAACCACTTCTTCAACAACCTGTTCGGCTTCGAATGGGAATTGACCAAGAGCCCGGCGGGCGTCCACCAGTGGCAGGCGAAGGACGCCGAAGCCACCATCCCAGACGCGCACAATCCGGCCAGGAAGCACCTGCCGACCATGCTGACCTCGGACCTGGCGTTGCGCTTCGACCCCGAATACGAAAAGGTCTCGCGCCGGTTCCATGAGAACCCGGACCAGTTCGCCGACGCCTTCGCGCGGGCGTGGTTCAAGCTGACCCACCGCGACATGGGGCCTGTCGCCCGTTATCTCGGGCCGCTGGTGCCGAAGGAGACGCTGATCTGGCAGGACCCGATCCCGGCCGTCGATCACGCCTTGATTGGTGACGCCGACATCGCAGTGTTGAAAGAGCGCGTTCGGGCCTCGGGGCTGAGCGTGGCGCAACTGGTCTCAACCGCCTGGGCGTCGGCGTCGACCTTCCGCGGTTCGGACAAGCGCGGCGGCGCCAATGGTGCGCGCATCCGCCTGGCGCCGCAGAGGGACTGGGAGGTCAACCAGCCGGCCCAGCTCCAGACGGTTTTGGCCAGGCTCGAAGAAATCCGTGCGGGCTTCGGCAAACCGGTGTCGCTGGCCGACCTGATCGTGCTGGCGGGCGGTGCGGCGGTCGAAAGGGCGGCGAAGGAGGCAGGGGTGATGCTCAGCGTGCCGTTTACGCCTGGCCGCATGGACGCCTCGCAGGACCAGACCGATGTCGAGTCGTTCGCGCCGCTGCAACCGCGCGCCGATGCTTTCCGCAATTATCACAGCCGCCGCGCTTTCATGAAGCCGGAAGAGGCGCTGATCGACAAGGCGCAGTTGCTCAGGCTGAACGCGCCGGAATTGACGGTGCTGCTGGGTGGCTTGCGGGTGCTGGGCGCGAATTACGACGACAGCAAGAATGGCGTCTTCACCAACCGCCCGGGCGTGCTCAGCAACGACTTCTTCGTCAACCTGCTAACCATGGATACGGAATGGCAGGCGACGGGCGATAATGCCTATGCCGGCGTCGATCGCCGGACGAAAGCGCCGAAATGGACGGCGACACGCGTCGATCTGATCTTCGGCTCGCATGCACAACTACGGGCGATCGCCGAGGTCTATGCCCAGGCCGATGCCGGTGAAAAGTTCGCCAGGGACTTTGCCGCCGCCTGGGTCAAGGTCATGGAGCTCGACCGCTACGACTTGCACCGGTAAACGGCCGCGTTTCTCCTCCCTGTGCCAAAGGCATGGGGAGGAGGGGGCCGGCCATCGGTCTTTGCAACATGTAAATCATTGCCCGCCATATATCGGTGTACGCAGATGTGGGGGAAATATGGCTGGGTTGTCTCTGAAGCTCGGTGTAACCGCCGGGTGGCTGTTACTGGGGTTGGCCGCGCTTTCCGCCTGTAGCCCGACCGAAAAGACCCGCGTCCGGCTAACTGCCACGGTCGCCATCGGAGAGACCCTCTATACTGGCTCGGCGGTTCAGGAGTTCCAGTGCAAGGCAGGCGGCACGCTCGGCGGCGGCATGGATGTCGGCGGCTGCCGCGTGAAAGGCGAAGCTGTCTACGTCGATCTGAGGCAGCACGGCAATCTGGTCATTCCCTTTCTTGGCAAGAAGGAAGACCAGACGTCTTACGTTTATTTGATACTCCCGCAGTCCGGCCCACCTGGCGAGGCATGGGCGCTTTATGGTGACGCGATCCCCTTGATGGTGACCTTTACCGACCCGTCGGACCCGCGAACGGTTGAGCTCGTCGATCCTGCCAACCTGCAGGGCAGGTTCGGCGACAGCGCGCGTCTTGCTGGCCTAACTGCCGAAAAGACGGTCGATCCGATTACTGAGACGCTGGCTGCGCACATGCCCTGGGTATCGCATGGTAAGGGGCATGATTACATTAAACGTGGACAACCCGGCATCGGTAATATCACCACATTAGGCCAGATGCAGCGCTACGATTTCAAATCGGGTAAATGAGTTAATGGTCGTTGAGATGCTATGACCTGACTGCGCCACTCCGCCCCATTGACGCCACGGGATATCCGGCCATATTCACGGCCTATGGTGGAATCGTCCTACAGTCCCGAAGCCTCCGGCGCGTCCTACCGGATCGGTGACTGGACGCTGTGCACCCGGACCAACCGCCTGACGCGCGAGGGCGGGCAGACCGAGCTGGAAAGCCGGCTGGTCCATCTGCTTGTGACGCTGATCGACCATCCCGGCCAGGCCCTCGACAAGGACTGGCTGCTCAAAACCGTCTGGGCCGGACGGACTGTGACAAGCGAGAGCCTGATGGTGGCCATCAGCCAGTTGCGCAAGGCTTTGGGCGACGACGCGCGTGTGCCATCCTACATCAAGACGGTGCCCGGCAAGGGCTATCAACTGGTTGCCGATGCCGAGCGCATCGCGGCGCCTGCCCAGCATAGGCAAGAGCCGCGGGCCCGTTGGCCGGTCCGCTGGGAAATCGCCCTGCCCATCGCGGCGGTGGCTCTGGTGTGCGTGGGCTTCGCTGTCCGGGGTACGATGCCGAAATCCAAGGACGCCTTCTACGTCGATATCGAGGCAAGGCTGGACACTGGCGACCCTGTCCGGCAGAGAGAGGTCGTACGCGATTTGCGCGCCCTGGCTGCACAGGAGCCCTCAGCCGAGGCCTTTGCCAGGCTGGCCGACGCCAAGATACGGCTGCTGGGCGACGCCTTGGTCGAGCCCGACAATTGCCGGGAGGTCATTGGCCTGCTCGATAAGGCGATAAGTATGGAGCCGCGCCATTATTGGGCCTACAAGCGGCGCGCCGACGGACGCTTCCTGTGCCGCCATGACATGGCGGGCGCCGAGGCGGATTACCGCACGGCGCGGCGCGTCAGTCCGCGCGATGATTACACGGCGCTGGGCTATTCCAGCTTTCTGCTGGCGCAGGGACGCTTCGACGAGTCGTTGGCGCAACTAAAGGAGGCCCGGCGCCTTAATCCGCTCCACTATTCGGGCACCATGGCGGTCTGGCTCTATCAGATGCACGGCCGCGACGACCTGGCCTGGCATGAGTTGCGGCGTATCGAAAGCGGCGGGGCAGGCGACAAGGCGTTCCATGTTTCGGCGCTGCGGCTCTACACCCGAGCCGGGCGCAATGCCGAGGCGTTTGCCCACCTGGAATGGCTGATGCGCGCCCAAGGCTATGGCGACGCCGAGGTCGCGGCGGCACGGGGGGCGCTGAAAGCCGGCGGGATGAAGGCGGTCTTTGGCTGGCTGCTGGCGCGGAAAGAGACGAAGGACCTTGGCCAATACACACCACCCCTGTCGTGGGCGCGCTATGCCCTTGAGAGCGGACGGACCGACGAGGCGATGATCCATCTGGAACAGGCGTTTGCGCACAACCAGATACCGCTGCTGTGGGCTGAGGTCGATCCGGCCTATGCGCCTGTGCGCGATCATCCAAGGTTCAGGACGTGGATGACGAAGATGAAAACACTCCAGAATTAAGCTTTCTTCAGGCGCCTTTACTGGCCTTTCCAAGTCGGCGCCATCATCGTCCCATCCTCCTTAAACCGGGTGGAAGCCGATGAAATCCCTTATGACCGTTCTTGTCCTGTCCTTGATCGCCCTGGGCGCCCACGCCGAAGACTGGCCGGTGTTCATGCATGATCCCGGGCGCACCGGCCATGCCGGAGCGGGGCGGGCCGAGGGCCTGAAACTGTCGTGGTCGCGCGCCCTGCACGCCGGCGTCAGCGCCTCGCCGGTGGTGGCGGGCGGGCGGCTGTTCGTGGCGACCGAAAGCGGCAACCTCCATGCGATCGACATGACGACACACAAGACAGCGTGGCATTATCACACCGAAGGCGCCATTGCCTCGACACCTGCCGTGGCCGGGGAGCGTATCCATTTCCTCAGCCGCGACGGTTATCTTTATACGCTGTCGCTGGACGGCCAGTTGCTGTGGCGGTTTCGCACGGGCGGCGAGCCCCGTTTCGCGGCGGTCGGCGGTTACGGGCTGGATGCCAGCCTTGGCCCAGTGCCTGATCCGTGGGACCTTTATCAGTCGTCGCCCCTGGTACGGGACGGCGTCGTCTATTTCGGCAGCAGCGACGGTCATGTCCGGGCGCTCGATGCCGAAACGGGCAGGCTTTTGTGGGCATACGATGCCGGTGATCCGGTCCATTCGTCTCCGGCCTGGGCAGACGGGAAGATCGTTGTCGGCACGTGGGGGACGAAGCTGCTGGCGCTCGATGCCAAGACAGGGGCGCTCGACTGGGCCTTCCAGGGCGGGGCTGAGCGCAAGCTGAGCATCATGCTGGGGATCACCGCCGCGCCTTCGGTTGACGGCGACACCGTCTATGCCGGGGCACGCGACGGCTTTGTCTATGCGCTGGATGTCGCTACCGGCGCGCTGAAATGGAAGTACGATGCGGCCGGAAGCTGGGTGCTGGCGACCGCCGCCATCGACGATCGCAACCTCTGGTTCGGCACGTCGGACACACGGCTGTTGGTCGCGCTCGACAAGCAGACCGGCAAGGAACGCTTCCGCGCCGATACGGGCACGTGGACCTATGCTTCGCCGGTGCTTGTAGGGGGATCGGTCATCACCGGTACCATGAACGGCGCGCTCTATGCCTTCGACGCGGCGACCGGCGCGCGGACCTGGACGTGGCGGACGCCTGAGAGCGTGGCTGACGCCGACGATATTCTCGATGAGGCAGGCAGGCTTCGTGAGGCGCGCCTGTTCGGCCCCGGCCGCCAGCTCCAGGCCGGCGTCGAGGAGGTCAAGGCCCTGGGCGCCTTCGTGGCTTCGCCGATTTGGGCGGACGGCCGGCTGATCGCAGTGACGGCGACAGGTGAGGTGCTGGTGTTTGAAGGGCGGTGAGGGCGGCAAACATAATCAAGCCAAATTTCCTCGCGCAGACCGTCGAACGATCCGGACCGCACCGACGTCCAACCTCGGAATACGGCCTTTTAAAGATAGGGCCAGGGCTTAATGCAGACGCCGGATGGCCGGGAGCACATCTTCGTCGCCCAGCGCAACCTGAATGATGGTCGTAACGCGGCCGAGTACGCGCGGGTCTTCCACCTGCGACAGCTTATTCATCTGCAGGGTCACGTCGACATAGATGTTCAGGGCCGTTGCGTCACTTTCATTCAGATAACCAAGGGGCGCATAGGACGTGACAAACGCCGAAACGGCACCGCGTCCACGCGGATCCGTCAGCGCTCCGGCACGGTGGCGCACCATGATGTCGTCGATTATAGCCCTGATACTGGCCCGTTCGTTCTCATCCACGGTAATCATCAAATCTGCCTTCTTAAGAATAAAGCCAATGTATGGTTTGTGTTTGGTGCGGGGCTAACAAAGCGACAACGCATGCCAGGCTAGGCGTCGCCCCAATCCGCCTGGCCACCGGCTGCGGATATGATAGCAACCGCCCTCTGAGCGGCCTTCACCGCTTCCTCATGCGTCGGAAATTCGCTGACCATGCGCCCGTCTCGCGTCAAATGCCAGATGCCGCCCTCGGCGCGAATTTCGAAGCGTATCCAGTTCCGGCTCTCCGGTCCGCCACCGAGCTCCGGCTCAAGCCACAGGCGGACCCATTCCGGGGCGGAAGACAACAATGTGCTCTGCGCATCCGAAGCGCCGACGAACAAGGTTGCGTGGACGAACTGGGAACCATAGGCCAGAACCGCGTCATGGTCATCCGCGGGTGCCAGTGCGGCCTCACTCGCGAAGCCCTCCTCGATCTTGCGCAGCAGTCTCGGATTGTCCTCCAGAAGCGCTGCGAGCACGACCTGAAGCACGCGCCTGTGCACGCGGTCCTCGATGCTTAACTGCGCACGATTCATCGGTTTTCAATCTTGACGGACATGCCTGTTCGCGGGCCGGTCAGGCCATCGATTTTCAGATAGAACTCGCCACGTCGATATCTCGGTTCGACAGTCGCCAGGACGCTCTCAAGCCCGCTGGGCCTCACCGGAGCTATCGGGCGGGAACGCCAGTCCCGCTGCGCGAATGCCGCCTTCGTCGTCGCCGGTTGAGGCCTTGCAATTGCAAGATCGTGGATTATTGCGTGGTCCATTGGTTTTCTTTCTTATATCTAGTGGCTATCCGGCGAAGGAACATCAATTTGCGCGCGTCGGGCCGTTTGGCTGACGCGCGACCAGTTCTGCCGAGCCGCCGGTGCTGAAGACCTCTTGTATCGCTTGATGTGCAGCCTCAAGCGCGCCTTTCTGAGATACGAACCCGCCAATGAGGCGCCCGTCGCGCAGAACTTCCCACATGTCATCGCGCTGCTGGACGACGAAGAGGACAGCCAGGTTTTCGTTTGCCAGGTTGGCCTCTCCCGCAGTGGGCCAAAGGTCGTCCCATAGTGATATGGGAGATGGGCTTGACGATGCGGTGTCCTCGGTTCCAAGGCGTATGACTTCGCGGACGAAGGCGGCCGCATAGGCGGCAGTGTCCGTTTGTCCAAAGGGGGGCACGACGCGGACCGGGCGGCTGAACGCCACCTTCATCCGTTCCAGAATTTTTGGATCGGTTTCCACCATATAAGCAATCAA
This sequence comes from Asticcacaulis sp. P4_H10, assembly GCF_056400965.1. Classification (NCBI taxonomy): domain Bacteria; kingdom Pseudomonadati; phylum Pseudomonadota; class Alphaproteobacteria; order Caulobacterales; family Caulobacteraceae; genus Asticcacaulis; species Asticcacaulis sp. P4_H10. Next base: position 208,162 of record NZ_JBFUKH010000003.1, read on the forward strand.
TGCCTGAAGGACTTGCTCATGCGCCAGCACGCGCCGTTCAAGATCAGTATTATCGTCGCTCATGGCTTCTCCAGATTGTAACGGCAGTTGGTCACCTAGATAATGCTCCAGTTCGATGTGAAGCCTCTGTCGGTGTGCAATGCGCTGTCTCCGGCTCGCCATGGGCGGCATTGATACCGATCGCCGTCGATGTTGATCTCCAGTCCTGCCACCCCGAAGCTTTGGATCATGGCGTGGGCTATCGCACCGGACACCATCCGGATGTCCAGAACGTCACCGGGCGCCAGGTCGGTGGTCCTGATGGCAAGGCCGGTGCCGCGGCCGAAGGCATTGTTTGAAGTGGTGGCGTCATGGTGCTTCATGGCGCGGCCTTCCCCCCCGGGCGTGGCAAACTGATGCGGCGTCTGAACCGTCATGTGGTGTTCCATTGTAGACGAGTGAAATATCCGAGCGATTTCGGAGGTTATTAAGTGGCGTGGGCCAATGTCTGATGGGCCGGAGAAGCGCGCTCACCTAACGAACGATGTCGCACCGACAGAGTATGGCAAGTTTGGGATTTCCTGGACGCGCCCAGACTGGCTAACAGCGGGGTCAGCCTATCCAGGGCCGCGAATTCGGCAAACGAATCGCTCATCAAAAAAGCAATTTGTAAGAATATCTAGTATAGCTCATAAAATATAAGGATATCATATTTAAAATAATAATTCGCACGGCCTGATAAAAATAGATCTTGAATGGATAGCGATAAATATATGGCGCAAGAATTAAGTTGACTTTATTTCTGAGATAACCTAATACAGATTTTATCGACTTATGATTGTCTGATGATTTGTTTTTGCGCCTAAGCCGCCCAGACGAAACTCCCATTCAAATTTATTCGAGAGGTGCCGATGCATTTGCATGGGCACGTATAACATTACCATTGAAAGGGTTCGTTATGAGCGCAGGTACAGTTAAGTGGTTCAATTCCACAAAAGGTTTTGGTTTCATCGAGCCGACAAACGGCGGCCAGGACGTTTTCGTCCATATCAGCGCGGTTGAACGCTCTGGCATGAACAGCCTCCACGAAGGCCAGCAAATCACGTACGAACTGCAACGTGATGCAAAGTCGGGCAAGATGTCCGCTGAACAACTCCAGGCCGCGTAAGCCCTTCTCTTCACAGAGAAGACTGGATTAAAGGTCGAGCCTCCGGGCCGGCCTTTTTTGTTGTTATATTGCCTGGGTTACTGCCGGATTTCGGACAAGCCATCCCTGATTTTAAAGGCGGTACGCCTGGCTCCGTTCACCAAACAGGGTACTCTGAATAGTCATAGGCCCGCCTGCGCCAAAAGCAGACGGACGCCGGCCATTATTCGCGGGAAACGGACGTTTGGGTTAGCGGCTGCTGCAATACCCATTCCATCACCGGATCGCGTCCGGCCCAATAGGATGCAAAATCCGGATCGATGCGCTGATCGGGATAAACCGCATCCGCGCCTTCATCGCCGAAACGATAGTGCAATTGCGCCGCGGAAACGCCGATGTGCGAATTGGGCAAATAGAACCAGCCATTTTCCTGGAACCCGTTGGGCCGGCCGCTTGTGGGCGCGCCGACAAGGATCGCCTCTGTTTCGCGGTGGAAATCGGTAGCGTTGGTCATCGCGGCGGAAAAGGTGGCGCGCCCCGTCAGCACATAGAGATGCCCCCAGCGATTGAGCCTCGGCTTGAATATCGCGGGATACAATAAGAGACGACGCCCTTCACTGTAGTTGCCCCCAGGGTTGTGCCGCAGATCGATAATCAGGCGATCCACGTCATTGGCGTCAATGAAGGCCCATAGCGTCTTGGCATTCTGTTCGAGCTGCCGGTAGGAGCGAAAGTCGGCATAGACCGTCCTGGTCTCCGGAAGATACGTGAACCAGAGGCCGTCGTCGCGACGGCGCAGATATGGCGAGATCTGGTCAGCCTGCGCCCACGTGATCTGTGCTCCGGGCGCAAGCGCAGGGAGCTGCGTCGTGAAGCGCCATCCCTCGGCGCTTTCGAAGGCGATGCGCGCCGGCCCAAGTCGCGGCGTGATGCCAAGCGCAGCCATCGATTCCGGTGTGACCAAGACTTCGCCGCTGTGCTCAAGCACGTACCATTGGTTCTCACCCTGCGGGATATAGCGCTGCAAGGCGCGCTGCACGTCGGCGATCGGGCGGCCCTCCACCGAGATTATGCGGGCGCCCAGCAGGTTGCGATACTGCTCGCTGGCGCGGATCACCCGGAGTTCGTCGCCGAACCAAAACAAACCGATAGGGTAACGGTGGTAGGTCGAGGATACAGCGAGAAAAGTGTGCCCATCGCCGACGCTGGCCGTGAGCGCATTGAGGCCCTGGACGACTTCATAATCTTCCAGTTTCGGCGCGCGCGCGATGAGGTCTGCGACTTCGCGTTCGAACCTGGGCTGCGTCGTGAGATGAAAGGCGGAACGGTGGCGGCGGGCCATCTCTTGCCCGAAGACGCGAATATCCTCCTGCCACTGTGCCGGCGTGAGATCGATGCGCACCGGCTCTTCCGCCGATGCGGCTGCGCCGCCAAAAACGAAAAGAATCAGCGCCGCCGCAACCGCACGCGCGATGCCTGTCCAGGGCACCCCTTTTTCACCAGGAGGTGCGTCAGCGGCAAAGCCCTCCGGCTGATCGAGGGTTTCGACCGTGATCCCGATGTTACCCATTCGTTGTAACCTGTTTCGAGCCATGATTACGATTCTATTTCGATTTCAGCGCTTTATGAGTGCGTTTCAGCGATGGTAGCGCAATCATGAGGATACAGCAGTAGCGGATATCCAGGTTACCCTGCAACTCGGAATGACAGCGTTACGCGGAATTAATGTACGTCGAATTCGCAATCCAGGCTGACACCAACAGAGGGCGTATCTCTCGCCTCCCTGCACAGGAGTGCAGGGAGGCGAGGGGCCTTACAGCAACTCCGCGATCTGCACCGCGTTGAGCGCCGCGCCTTTCAGCAACTGGTCGGCGGCGACAAACATCGAGATCGAGCGGCCCGACGGGTCCGACAGGTCGCGGCGGATACGGCCGGCCAGCACGTCGTCCTGGCCCGAGGCGTCCTTGGGCATCGGGAAATAGTTGTTACCCCAGTCGTCGACGAGCCTGACGCCGGGCGCCTTCGACAGCAGGTCGCGGACCTCTTCGGGCGAGATCGGGCGTTCGCATTCGAAGGTGATCGAGATCGAGTGGGCGCGCAGGACCGGCACGCGGATGCAGGTGGCGTTGACGCGGATGGTGTCGTCATTGAAGATCTTCTTCGTCTCCTTCATGACCTTGGTTTCTTCGTCGTTATAGCCGGTCTCGGGGTCGATCGCTGTGTTGTGGCTGAACAGGTTGAAGGCGTAGGGATATTTGATGACGCTGGGCGAAAAGTCGCGGCCGTCAAGATAGGCGCGGGTTGATTCCTCAAGCTCCTCCATCAGCGCCGCGCCACCGCCCGATGCCGCCTGATAGGTCGAGATGATCAGGCGTTTGACCGGATTGACGGAATGGATCGGCCACAGCGGCACCAGGGTGGTGATCGCCGAGCAGTTCGGATTGGCGATAATGCCCTTATGATTTTTGATTTCGCCGGCGTTGATTTCCGGGACGACCAGCGGCACCTGCGGATCGGCGCGGAAGGCCGACGAGTTATCGACCACGACCGCGCCGGCCTTGATGGCGACGGGCGCGAACTGCCGGGAAATGCCGCTGCCGGCGGAAAACAGCGCGATATCGACGCCGTCAAAGGCCGCTTCGGTCGTTTCCTCGATCGTCAGCTCTTGCCCGCGAAGGGCGACGGTCTGGCCGGCCGAACGCGCCGAGGCTAGGAGTTTCAGGCTTTTCAGCGGAATGCCGCGGCGCTCTAAGCAGCCGATGAATTCGCGGCCGACGGCTCCGGTGGCGCCGACGATGGCGACGGTCTTGTTGTGCATTGTATGGTCCCTTTCAGGCAATAAAAAAGCCCCGGCCGGGTGGACGGGGCAACGACGGAGACTGAGCTGTGCGTGACTGTTTTACGCGCGCGCGATTATCCCCGGCCCCTGGGCCTTGGTTGTAATCGGTGTTGTTGTGCGCGTGACGAAGGTCATGGGGCGGGCCTTTACGCGGAGGCGGGGGAGGATGTCAAGGTGGGGGCTTTGCCGCAAAGGTGGCGCTGCATCGACAACCCCGCTATACCGCCGCCCATGAAACTCTTCGACAATCGCCCCCTGACAGCTTTCGCTGTCCTGTGCTTTATCTGGGGGACGACCTGGCTGGCGACCAAGGTCGCGCTCGAGACCATGCCGCCGCTCTTCATGGCCGGGACGCGCTTTGTCGCGGCGGGGCTGATCATGACCGCCGTCAGTTGGCCACGCGGCGGCGGATTTCCGGTTCGCCGGGCCGACGTAGGCCGGCTGCTGGTGGCGACCCTGTTCATGATCGTCCTGTGCTATGGCCCGTTGTTCTGGGCCATGCAGTTCATCGAGTCGGGCCTGGCGGCGGTGATTGACATGTCGCTGACGCCGGTAGCGCTGCTGGTCTGCGCGGTCGCCATGCGCCAGGAAAAGGCGACACCGCGCAAGATTTTCGCCCTTATCCTGGGCGTGGCGGGCGTCATCATCATGTTCCTGCCTGATCTCACCCGCCTGATGGCGGCGGGCGGCGGAGGGATGCGCGTAATCGGCGGTATCGTTACGGCCTCGGCGGCCTTTACCTACGCTTTCGGCTCGGTCGTCGCCAAGCCTCTGCTGAAAACCTATTCGACCACGCTTTTGTCCGGACTGACGACTCTGATCGGCGGGGCGATCCTGCTTGGCTTGTCGCTGGGATTCGAGCCCGGCGCAGTCGGGGCGCTCGGTCTCGACTGGGGCGGGCGCGCCTGGATCGGCTGGCTCTACCTGATGCTGTTCGGCTCGCTGATCGCCTTTGCGCTGTACATGCAGCTGCTGCGCGACCTCGGCGCGTCGAAGTCGGGCAATTTCGCCTTTGTGTCGCCCGCCATTGCCGTTATTGCCGGCGCCGTGGCTCTGAACGAGCGGATCGCGTTGTTGAGCTGGATCGGCATGGCGGTCATGCTGACGGCGGCCTTTATCTCTCTGCACGGGGCGGAAAAGCCGCGCTGATAGCGCCGATTTCCACAACTCGAACCGATGTGCGCCTTCCGTTCACGGCATCGGAAGCTGACGCGACATATTGCTGCCGACGGCCAGGGTGAGGGCGTTCTGGTTTGACGCGTAGACAGCGCGTTCGTGTTTTTCCTGGGCAACATGAACGCCAACCGTGGCGGCCAGCACGAAGCTCAGCATCGCGCCCGCCGACCAGGCCAGGTAACGCTGGCCCCGGGCAATCGCTTCGGGCGTATCGGCGAAGTCGTCCATGACCTGGACCGTGCTCCGCTTCGAAGGAAACGCCGCACGGTCTCGATTTCCTAATGGTCGCATGCTTGGCCCGAAAAACCGGTTTCCACTTTTTCGGAGCATGCTCTAGTCTCGCGGTTCGGAAAAATTGCTCGCTGCGGCCAGCATCGCTGCGCTGGCGAGGTACAGGCAATCCAGCCATCCGGACAATTGCGGCGTCAGCGTCTCGACCACGTCAAGCTCCTTGAAGAGATCATCTCGCCTGGCGGCCCGGGCGCTGAGGGGGGCACGAGGACCCGGACCGCCAGTGAGGTAGCGCCGCTATGGACGCACCACCATCATCGGACGTCCCGGCGTAAAGACGCGATGCGGCGATGGCGCCTTAAGCATAATTTTGGTAAGTATCGGCCATGACAAATCCAGTTCGCTCGCTGCAATTCCTGACCCGGCCGTCGCCGGAAACGTGCGACCATGAAACACGGATCGTCGTGGATGGCAGTGACGTCCTGGACGGTCTCAATGATTATATGGGACTTGACCCGCTTGAGCTGTTCGAACAGCCGCAGCTCTTGCAGGGTGGATGGCTTACGCTTGGTCGTTGCAACTGTGGCGTGACCGGGTGTGCGGACTATCCCGTCGAGGTCGCCGTCACTGCTGACACCATCGAATGGACTGGCATGGGGCGACACTATGTGTTTCCTGCAGGCCGCTATCACCAATGGATCGCGGCGGCTCAGGCCGACCTGAGTTGGGAGGATGCGAACCGTACGGCCGAGCGGCTCGTCACGCCTATGGTTCGGGCTATGAAGGTCGATGGTATTCCTTTTCATTGGGCCAGTGCCAGGATCATGCCCGGAATTATGCAGCTCTATTTCTGGAGTGAGGAAGGGCAGCGTACGATCGACCTGATATGGGACGGCAAGGACCCGCAGACGGCTGTGCGTGCTGTCGCCGCCATTGTGTAACTTCTAAAGATAGCCGGTCTATAGTTCCTCTTATCTGGAATAATGCTCGGCAAGACAATTCATAAAATTTCTGAATGTGCAGCGTTTCGCCCTTAGGCCTTGGCTATATTGCGGACCCGGAGTGGCGGTGCAAACTTACGGGTATGCCGATAATTTAAACAGCGGGGGCGAGTCACCTAGGGGATTTTGCCGTGCGCGTACTGATTGTCGAAGACGACCCTGTCCTGGCACGGACCCTGCTGTGGGTCGCGGAAGAGCAGGGCGACGACGCCCGTGTTTGCTACACCGGCCGCGACGCCATCGCCACCGCACACATCCTCAGGCCCGACCTGGTGGTCGTGGACATGGAACTGCCCGACATGGAAGGGACCGATGTTTGCCGGAGCGTACGCAACAGCGCCGAGACAGCGCAGGCGACGGTCGTCGCGCACACCGCCTATTCCGACACAGCGGTGCGCCAGAAAGCCCAGGCGGCTGGCTGCCATGCCTTCTTCGTCAAGGGCGTCGATTTTCGCAGCCTGATGACATTGCTCACGACCATGCACGCCCGGCTGTCCTGAACCCCAGATCGAACCGTTTCGTGAAGGCGGCGGTGGCCGTGCTGGCGGAAGCGCTGGCCGCGACGGCTCAGTAATTTTGCCAGTGCCATCTTGATGCCGCACGGCTGAGGTGTACAGTTTGGATGTGTGCATTTGGCGGCGGGGGAAAGCCATGGCCTGGGAAAGCGACGCGGTCAAAAACGGTACGGCAACGGCTGTCGTCATTGCCATCATCGTGGCGATCGGTGGCGGTTTGCACGGGGGCGCCGGCGCGTCACCGGCGGTGGCGAATATGCCTGCCAGTTTTGCGCCGGATATCCTGGGCGATACTCAGCTCGAGCCCTGGCGCGTCACCAACTTCATTGGCCCTGTGGCGCGCGTAGACGGTGGGCGCAAACCCGCGGCCGGGATTCCCGGCGGCGAAGCGCTCCGAATGATGGTCCCGGAAAAGCGCGACGATATCTGGGACGTCAGCGTCTATAGTCCCAACCTGCGGCCGGTGCGCGAACGCGAGACCGTCCAGACGGCCGTGTGGCTGCGGTTGTCACCCGGCAAATCCAATCCCGCCACGGCGCGCGTCAGGCTGCTGGTCCAGGGCGTGAAGGCGCCCTATGAGGTCGTCGCCGCGCGCTATGTCACTATCGACAGGGGGTGGCAAAGGTTTGCGGTCAGCGGCGTCGCGGCCCGTGACTACGCACCCGGCCAGGCAGTCGTCACTGTGCATATGGCGACCGGCAAACAGACGGTGGATGTCGGCCACGGCCAGTTGTTCCGCAAGGCGGTGCGCCCATGATCCGGTTGATCATCGCCGCGCTGATCGTCTTTCAGTTCGCGATCCAGGCCGTGGCGTGGAAGTTCCTCAATCTGGAAGACCTCGATCTGCACACGCCTTTGCCGATGCAGACCCTTCAATCGATCCTCATTGGCGCCCTGATTGTGCTTGTCGCCGTCGCGGGCAGCGTCTGGCTTGGGTGGCAGTCCCGGCAGCGGGCGGAAAAGCCGGGCTGGCTGCTGTTTGCACCGGCTGTCCTGCCGCGGGGCTGGATGGTGCTGGTGGGGCTGGAGAGCTACGTCATGTTTCTGTGGGACTACCAGGGATATCCGGCCTCGGCCTTCGTGCTGGTTTACGTGCAGAGGTCTGGCATGGGCCTTGTCTGGTGCAGCGCTGCCGCTGCCATAAGCCTCAGATTGTGGGGCGTCATCGGCCTGGCCTTTCACAGCCACATCGCGGCGCGGGTTGCCGAAGCCTTGTCCCTGGCGGATCCGTCTGAGGCCCAATACGGCTGGGACGCGAAGCCAGAAGCCATTGCTGCCGTGCTGAACCAGGTCAGCCTGGTGTCATGGGGCCTGACCATCGTCGCCGCACTGGCGCTTCTGTGGAAATATGCGTGTCGCCCTGGCGCGAATTGACGCGTTGCGATTGCAGGTTGCTTTTGATCTCTATCTGCTGTTCTTTCCGCGTTCCGCAGGACGCGGTTCCATGACACCGGATATGCCATGTTCAAGACCATCCATTCGCTGAATGATATCAGGGACGCCGTCGCCCACCGCAAGGAAATCCGCTTCTTCGCGCAGCCGAATGGTCTGACGCTCGGCTGTTACGTCTTCATGGACGCGCAGACGTTCGATACAGTCGAGGCTTTGGAGTGCCGGGGCATCGTCTTCGACGCGACGGGCAAGGTTGTGTCGCGGCCGTTGCATAAATTCTTCAATGCCGGCGAGCGCGAAGGCTTGCTTCTCGACCAGATCCGCGCCCGAACCGACATCGCCGCCATTTACGACAAGATTGACGGCAGCATGCTGGCGACCGCCTGGGGGGATGGCAAACTGATCTGGCGATCGCGCCAGGCTTTCGATTCCCAGGTGGTGAAGCTGACGGAGACCTTCCTCGCTTTGCCGGAAAATGTAGGCATTGCCGCCTTTGCGCACGAGGTGGCGGGCAGGGGGCTGACCGCCATCTTCGAACTGACCCACCCCGAGGCGCGGATCGTGGTCGAGCATCCTGAGCCGCAACTGCGGCTGCTGCACGTTCGCGACAATCTTACCGGCGCATATGTGCTGCTTGATCCGGGCCATGATATCCACGGTCTGATTGCGCGCTATGACGTACCGCGCCTGATGCCGCGCGCCGACCTGACCGTCGATACCATGCTGGCCTCGCTTCCCGGGCTGACGGGCAGCGAAGGCTACGTTATCCAGTTCGCCAACGGAGACATGGCCAAAGTGAAGTCGCCCTGGTACCTGCGCCTGCACACCGCCGCCAGCCAGATGCGTGAACGCGATATCGCCAGTATGGCGCTCGATCAGACACTGGATGATCTGAAGGGCGCGTTGACCGAGTTGGGTATCGATCTCGGCGAGGTCAATGCCATCGAAAGCCGGGTGAAGGAAAACCTGCTGGCGCTGGAGGCCGAGGTCGACGCCGCGCGCGAGCCCCATGCCGGCCTGGATCAGAAGGGCTTTGCCGCCGCGTTTCAGGGCCACCCCTTGTTCAAACTGCTCATGCTGAGGCACACGGGCCGTCCGATGGACCTGGTGGAATTCTACCGCCGTTCCCGGTTGAAAGACGATTTCGACCTGCGTTCGCTGGTCAATGGGGCTCTGGCCGAGGCTCTGGAGGGCTAGGCCGTGCTACGTTTCCAAGGAAACAAGGCGCGGTCCGTATTTCCTGGAGAGTTATGGCGACAAGGGGCGACGGTTTTCGCCAGTAATATCGCGACCAAGCAAGAGCTTACCTGGACAGGGTAGCGTTGTTGCGTTTGGGACCGACGCCTTCGGGCACGGGTACGCCTGAGCCGCCATAGCCGCTGTTGATCACCAGTACCGGGTTCTTTTCGACCGTGATCGTATCGGCGACGATGATGCTCCATGCCGAGTCCTGGGCGACATTGCCGGAGGTCGAGACCTTCAGTTCTGCCCCCGGAATATAGATGGTGCCGAGCAGCTTGGAGACGTGGTCCGAGGCGATGATGAACTGTTCGGTATTGTCACGCGTCGTCATCAGCAGGAAGCCGGCGAACGGCCCGGACTTGCGCGCCGCCAGTTGCACGACGGCGCGGTCGGCGAAGTTGATCTTCTTGGTCGAGCCGAAGATAAGCGTCACGTCGTCGCCGCGGATGATGGCGTTGTTCTTGGCTTCAAGGTGGTCCATGAACCAGTGGTCACCCGGTTGCAGGACCAGGGTCGCGTCCTGGTCGATGATATAGTGTTCGCAGTGGACGCCGGGCGGGAGGAAGGTGGTCGTGCCCTTCTCCTGCTTGATCTTTTCCACCTTGCCCTCGCATTCTGTCGAAGGATTGAGGTTCATCGACGCGAACGGGTCGGGGATGGTCATGGCGCCGGCATTGCCCTGGGGCGATACCGGTCCGGTCACTTCGCCGACGGCCTGGGTGCGGGTGGCCTGGATCATGGCGCCGCCCTTGACGGCGACGTTGGTATTGGCGTGGATGGCGCAGCCGGTGGCGCGGACGCGCGCCTGGTCGTTGACATTGATCCCGCCCTTGCCCTTGCTGGCGGTCTGCAGGACGCACAGCGGGATCGACCCCAGGTTCTCGGCGGTCGCGGTGACCTTGATATCGGCGTTGCCGAAACCCATGAAGCCGATGAGGGCCTTGTGATCGGCCACGGCATCGACGGTAATCGACTGGCGGTCGGCCGCGACCGTCGCGACGACGTTGACGGCGGATTTGATCCGCGCGTCGGCAATGCCGCGCTGAGTGACGGTGACGGCGGTCGAAACGGGACCCTGGTCGGTGGTGCTGGCGACCGAAAGCCGGCCGGCGCCGGCCAGAGCCCCGGCATCGACGGCGTCCTGGAGCCGGGCGTGTTCGGCGTGGGTGTTGACGACTTCAAGCGCACCAAAGACCGCGAAGAACAGCGGCACGGCGCACAGCGCCACAACCGTGGCGACGTTACCTGTCCTGTCTTTTCCAAGTCCCTGTAAAATACGCATTTGTACTCTCTTGTCGTTGCCAACAGGAAAGCGCGAAACAGTGAAGATTTAGAAAATTTCGGTCCGCAGCCGTCAGGCCATGGAACATTCAGGGGCGACGCGGTGATGGCGCGGTGGCTTCAGGACAGCATGGCCTTAAGGCGGATCAGGCCCTTGGTCACGGTCGGAGGCGTGCTTTTGAAGAACCACACGGACGGATCATTGTGCCCCTTGATGCGGTCAAGATGCCGGACCGCCTGCTTGTGCTGCCCGGCTTCGGACAGCACAAAGGCCAGCCAGCCGTTCGCCAGGCGCAGTTCGGCCGGGTCTGACTGCGCGGTCAGTATGGCTTCGGACGCGGCTCTGAGATCATCCATCACCTCGCCGGTGTAATAGACTGACGCCATTTCCGGACCCTGGCCGCTATCGTCAAAGGCTGCGTAAAATAGCCAGCGCTCCCAGTGGGCGCGGGCGATCAGCATGTTTTGCGCCGGTGCGTCACCCAGCATCCGCGACCGGGCGATGCGGAACATGTCGGCGTGCGATCCGCCCCATTTTTCCAGCCGCGCCTGGAGGAGATTGACGTAGCCCGACAGTGGCACGTCGCGCGCATCGAGCAGGATGGCTTCGGCCTGGTCCTTCTGGTCGTCTTCCCATTCGTCGATGGCCACGGCCATGTTGAAGGCGGCGGCAAGCCCGAACCGGCGGTCCAGGCCTAAGGCCGCGTCAAGCGCGTTCTTGGCTTCGAACAGGTACTGCACGTAGCGCCCGGCCTGTTTTTCGCCGACGGCGGAGGCCGCGCCCGTGCCACGATGGCGTTTGCCAATGCCGAAAAGAAAAGCCCCCGCGATCGTCAGGCCGATCAGATCGTCGGGGCCGGCAACCACGCCGCTCACGTCCAGCCCCATCGGGCAGGCTTCATAGGTCATCCGGATCAGTTCGTAGGCAGATTCGGGCGACGCCTGGGCCACGAAGGTCTTCAATGCCTGCCATTGCCCTTTGGAAATGGCAGCGATCGCTTGTCCGGAATTCATGACGCCCCCTTGTCTGGTGCGTATCTGACAAGACTCGCAGAACGAAGACAAGCGGTTTTGACCGGAAATTTAGTCCTGTTCGCGTTCGTACGGCGTGACCGAACTGTCGAGGAACTGGTTGTTGGCCTCGCGCAGCTTTGCCGCGGCATCGTCATACAGGAAGGGCAGGAAGGCGTAGCGGCGGCCGTGCGTCACCTTGGAGACCGTATGCAGCAGGCTGCACGAAAAGACGACCGCCCCGCCCACCGGCGGCTTGAAGCTGCGCGGGCCGTATTCCGGGAAGGTCAGTTCGCCGCCGTCGAAATCGGCATTGAGATTGATCGACACGGCGAACTTGCGGTGGGCCGTGCCCTTGGTGGTGTTGTCGCGGTGCGGCCGGAAGTGGCCGCCGTCCTCGGCCGTGTAGCAAGCGACGATGTAGCGCTCCATGCGCGTGACGTCGAACTGGAAGGCCTTCAGAACTTCCGGCCGGATGCGCCGGTGGACGTGCTTCTGGAGCCTGTTCGTCATTGCCATGTCTTCGATAGTGAAGTCGCTGCGGCGTTTGAAGCCGTGGTCGAGGACAACCTTGGTCAGGCCGTTTTCCTCGCGCATGAAGCCGCTGTCCTCAGGCGCGCCGGTTTCATAGGCGCTGATGAGTTCCTGGCACAGTTCGGGTTCGAAGACGTTCGGCAGGTAGAGGACGGGCGCCATCACCTCGGGACCGGCGAAGCGGGCGGGGGCGGGCAGGGCGCTGATCATGTCGAGTATAGCCGCAAGATTGCCGGCGTCCGGCACCATCGGCCAGGTCTTCATGACGCGCAGCGTCGGGTCGATCAAAACCCAGAAGCGGCGATAGGTATTGTCCCGGCCGCTGACGGCCGAGGCGCCATAGGCCTGGGAGATCGTCCGGTCGAAGTCCCAGAAATGCCGGCGGCCGGGGACGGCTTCGACCAGGCGGTTCTCGCTCAGGTCGGCGGGGTCGGCCGACACGCCGAAGAAGCAGACATTGAGGTCATCGAAAACGTCGGCGCGGTTTTCCAGGATTTCGAGCTGCTTGCGCGCGGTCGCATCGCTGGCGCTGCCGAAGAAGCCTAGCAGGATGTAACGGCCGCCCAGCGACGAGAAATCGAAGTTGGCATGGCAGGTCGCCACCTGGCGGAACCACGGGGCGGGATCACCGGCTTCGAGCTTGCGGTAACGCGGCAAAAGGGCCGATGACGATACGTGATCCATGACGCGACAAACTTTGGAAAAATGTTACCCGGACAGGAGAGGGTAACATGGCAATGTTTCCATATGTTTACCGGCTTTGTGTGGTGTTATTTTACTCTGAGGCCGGAAGCTGTGCTGTGCCCTGTTTGCCCTGCAATGTCGGGAACTTTTCACTTTCCACCAGGCCGTAGCGAGGCTAGTCGGTTTGGCGCTGGCCCAGGTGCTGTTGGTGCCATTCGCGACATTGATCGCCCTTATTGCGGAGCGTTTGTAAAAAAAGCGCGAGATATGTCACGATGGCCAGGGCCGGGTCGTCATATGGACAGGAGACATTCAATTCTGAAAATTTGAGGACCATCATGACCCAGACCGCATTCTACGCCCGCCACACAGCCCTGCCCGGACAACGCGATGCGCTCAGGCAGGTGTGGGAAAAATACGTGCGGGCCTATATCGCCGGCGCCGACGTCCAGCTTGCCTATTTCTATTGCTATGACGACGCCGACCCCGACACCATCGTCGCCTTTCAGCTGTGCCGCGACAAGGCCGGGCTCAATGATTTCACGAAGCAGCCGTGGTTCGCCGACTATTCCGCCGAGACCGCCGGCCTGATCGCCCGGCCGTCGGAGTTCCGCACGGTGACGCCAATGTGGGTCAAGGGGCAGGCCTAGCTGTCCCCGCGCTTGCCGAACGGGGTAATGTCACCTAGGCTCTCCGGCAGGACTGAGCTGGGGCGTTCCACCTGTCGCAGTGGATCGGTTGGTTTTCTGCTGAAGCACAATCCGGCGGGACGAGGAGGGGATGATGAAACTAGAACACCTGGCGGTGCTGCTGCCGCTCGTGCTCCTGCCGGCGTGCGCGACGCTTCCTCAGAAGCCCGAATCGCAGACGGTTGTGCCGAAAACGGCGGGGCCATCTCATGTCAGCGTACTTGTTCCCGGCGAAGGCTATTCCGGCGACTGTTTCTCGGGCTTCTTCCGGCCGGAGCAGGAACATACCGCCGAGCGGCAGGTGGCATGGATATTCGTCGATCCGGGCGATGAAACGGCCGATATCCGCTTCGATAATCGCTATGTCCAGTTGACGCGGACGGCGATGGAATACGACGAAAAGGCGGGGCATGGCGTTGCCGCCTATTTTGCGTCGGCTCCGAAGCTATGGGTTGGGCTGGACTTCGTGAAAGCCGGCAGCGACGGCGGCACCGATCATTACAAAGGCACGCTGGAGGTCAAGGCGGACGGGATGCACGAAACCATTCGCGTCAAGGGCGTGAGTGTCTGCGTAGGCGATTAGGTGCGCCAAACGCTTGTCCGCTATTCACAAAAGCCGTTCGGCAACCTGATCCGAAGGCAAGGTTGTTCGACGAGAGGATCCTGTTCTAGAACGGCGGAGGCGGGCCGTATTCCATTTCGACGCGCTCGATCTTGCCGTCCGTGCCGGTGGTGACTTCGATGTCCCACATTGCCTTACCCAGGCCGTTCGGCGTAACCGTGACCTCCCACAGGCGGGCGCCGGCCTGCAGCCGCCTGATGCGGAAGACATGGTCGAGAGACAGGCCGAGAAAGGCATCGTGCGGCGACACCTCCGCCATTGGATTCGCCGCTGCGGCACCGGACAGCAGGATGAAGTACGGCTTTTCGCCGGCGCGGAGTTTTGCCTGCGCTGCCTTCAGGGAGTCGATGACTTCGATCGCTTCGATGACGCTCAGGCCTTCGAGCTGCGGTACCAAAGGACCGGCCGCCACGGATGTTGCCAATCCGGCGGTGAGGCTGCAGGCGAGTATGATGGCTTTCCAGCGCACGATGGTTCTCCTGTCCGTTCGGCTGATTGCGTCTATTGCTTCAATTCTTTGCGCGATGGGAACAGCAGTACCCCGGCTATGGCCACTAAGTGAAGTACGTGAATTGCAACGATCATAAGGCTCAGGATCGCGCCGAACAGGCCCCACGACCCGCTGAGGTCGGGTTCCAGCGTCAGCAGGGTCGCGATTGCCGAAACCGCAAGGAGGAGCACGGCCAAGCCAAGAAGCGCCCCGCGCAGAAGCCGGGCGACTACGCCATAGTGTTCAGGCAGCCATGAGCGCTGCCATCCCGCCTGAGAAGACGGCAAGGCCCAGCAGTGGCGGGAGTGCCGAGATCGCGTTGAACCTGTACCACAGCAGTCCGCCGCCGGCATTGAAGAGCAATGGCACGAACAGGCATGCGGCCAACACGGCTCCGGCGGTGAGCAGGGGACGCGCCAGGGTCTGTGGAGGGGAGGTGGTCATCAGCCTGCCTTGTTTATTTCGTGCCTGTCTACCCGGACGGCCGCCAATATCCGGTAAATCGACAGTGTTAACAGTGGACATAGGGGGACCTCTGGAGTGTCATTGGACGCATCAAGGTGTTGAATTCATGATATGTTGCTACGTAGTAATTATTATTTCCGAACTTTGATGCTCTAAGTCTGTGAAATTTAAGCTTTATTTTTGCGCATAAGCCGTTAGCCTCCGCGAAAACATAAAGGGCCGGGAGCTTATGGACGCAAAAGTATTTATGGACCGCCGGGGCGTATGGGCCTTCGCGCTGGGCTGCACCTTCGTCACTATCGGCGTCCTGATGCACATCCCCATGTTCTGGATGGGCAAGGATATGGGCTTCCACCTGGCCGGCATGGCTATGGGCTGGGACATGATCCTGGGGATGTTCCTGATCGTGGCTGGCATTGGCGTCGCTGCTTACGGCCTGCTGCCGAAAGCTGTCGGCAACCAGATCGAGGCCGCCTCACGCATCTCGGTCCACGCGCCCGAGGACGCGCCTCTGGGGCCCGCACACTGGGGGCTGATGGCGGTGCTGACGGTCGCCCTGGTCATCGACGTCATGAAGCCGGCCAGCCTCGGCTTCGTCATGCCCGGCATGACGCACGAATACGGCGTGCCGAAATCGCAGGCGTCTCTGGTGCCGTTCTTTGCCCTGGTCGGTACGGTGACGGGTTCCATCCTGTGGGGCGTTATCGCCGACATCTATGGCCGCAAGGCGTCGATCCTCTTGTCGGCCGTCGTCTTCGTCGGCACGTCGATCTGCGGCGCCATGCCGTCCCTGCCGTGGAACATCGGCATGTGCTTCCTGATGGGGGCAGGGGCCGGCGGCATGTTGCCTGTCACCTATGCACTGCTGGCCGAGACCATGCCGTCCAAGCATCGTGGCTGGGCGCTGGTGCTGGTCGGCGGTCTGGGCGGCGTTGGCGGCTATTTCGCGGCGTCCGGGTTTTCGGCCCTGCTGGTGCCCGACTGGAGCTGGCGCATCCTGTGGCTGCTCAACCTGCCGACCGGGCTGGTCCTGGTCCTGATGGGCGGGCTGATCCCGGAATCGGCCAAATTCCTGCTGTCGCGCGGCCGCCGCGACGAGGCCATGAAGGTCATGGCGCGGTTCGGCACCAAGAGCCATACGCTGGAAGCCGGTGAAGAGGACGAGGCCGACACATTCGCTCACGGCCACCACGATGGCCCGCAACCCAAGCTGTGGACGCCCGGCCTGATTGGGGAGACAGCGGCGCTCTCAATCGCGGCCATCGCCTGGGGGCTGATCAATTTCGGCCTGCTGCTGTGGCTGCCGGCGGATCTGGTCGAGCGCGGCTATGACATGGGCACGTCGTCGAAACTGCTGGCCAGCTCCGCGCTGATTGCCTTTCCGACCGTCTTCCTGTGTGCCTTCCTCTATAGCCGCTGGAGCACCAAGTGGGCGCTGACGGCGGCGATCGCGGTGACATTTGCGGGTCTGGCCTGGGTGCTGGGCCTGGAGATGTTCGGCGGCAGTCCGGTCTTTCCGGTGGCGCTGCTGATCGTGGGTTCCAACGGGCTTCTGGCCATCCTGCTGCCCTATACGTCCGAAGCCTATCCGCTCAAGGTGCGGGGGCGGGCAACGGGCTGGGTGGCCGCCTGCACCAAGGGCGGCGGCGTGCTGGCGCAGAGTTTGAGCATCACGGCGCTGGTCCCGGTCCTGGGCATGGCGGCGATGATGATCATGGCGCCCATCGTCCTGGCTCTGGTGCTGATCATCCGCTACGGCAAGGAGACGCGCGGGCTGGACCTGCGCGATCTCGAAAAGCCGCGCGATCACTGAGGGGAATCTTCATGAGGTATGTTCTTTTCGCCGTTGTGGCGGTGGGTTTAAGCGCGTGCAATCCGGCGCCATCACCTGACGGCCCATCCCACGACGGCATGGAGATGTCCGCGTCTTCGGCGGCGGTCAGGTCTGGCACCGGCACCGGCGTCGTCAAGGCGGTCGATCTCAAGGTGGGCACGGTCACGCTCGATCACGGGCCGATCGCGGCCGTCGGCTGGCCGGCCATGACCATGACCTTTCCGGTCAAGCCTGCGTCCGCACTGGACGGCGTCGCGGTTGGGCAGACCGTTACATTCGATGTGACCGTGACGGACAACAAGCCGGTAATTACGGCCATCCGGAAGTAGGCAGTCGCCTTATCCGCCCGACGCCGCCAGAAACACCGCCTTCTGCGCTTCGAACGCACGCTGGTAGGCCGGCCGCGCCTCGCCGCGCGCCACGTAGGCCGCCAGGTTCGGGAACTCAGCCACCAGCCCCGAGCTTTCAGCGCGGCGCAGGACGGTGACCATCATCAGGTCACCGGCGCTGAAGGTGCCATCCAGCCATTCACGGTCGCCCAGCCACGCCGAAAGCTGCCGGAACCGGGTGCGGATGCGGTCGTCCATCAGCGGCAGCCGTTCACCGTACCACGGCTTGTCGGCTTCGGTGAGGAAGGCCTGGGTGCGCTCGACGATCGGCGGCTCGATGGTGTTGAGCGCGCAGAACAGCCAGGCGATGGCGCGCGCCCGCGCGGTGGCGTTTTCCGGCAGCAGGCCAGGGTGCGCCTCGGCGATATGCAGGATGATGGCGCCGGTTTCGAACAGGGTGACGCCGCCGTCCTCAAGCGTCGGTATCTGGCCGAAAGGGTGCAGCGCCATGTGCGCCGGTTCCTTCATTGCCTTGAACGAAACGAGGCGGACATCGTAGGCCTGGCCGACCTCTTCGAAGGCCCAGCGCACACGCATGTCGCGCGCCAGGCCCCGGCCGCGATCGGGCGAGCTTTCAAAAGCCGTAAGGGTGGCGGTCATTGGTGTGTCTTCTCCGTTATGGCGATATCAACACAACGAACGCCGCCTGTCGCGATCGATAAGGCGGCGGAAGTTTTTTTTGGGAAGCTATGACGTCTTCAAATGCCGGAATGCGTGTCTAGATCGGTATGATTTTAGATAGAAGCAATCATACCGATCTAAGTTTTTGCTTTGTCGCGATATTTTAGGCGAAAACCCCAGAAACGCTTCTCGGCAATTTTCGCCATATCGCTCTAGTTGTCACCGGCTCCCGACTGCAGGTTGGCGATCCGGCAGGCAATATCTGAGGCCACGACCGAGATCGGGCGCACGATGCCGCCGCAGCGGATAACAACCTGCAGTTCGTGGGACTGCAGAAGCACGAGCGCGGCTTTCAGCCGCTTCAGGCTAAACCACTCCTTATTCGAAGCCGAAAGGCCTTCGTCCGAAGGCCAGTCATAGGCGGCGATCACCGCCGCCAGGAGGGTGAAGGCGCTGTTTTCCGCCGATTGCCGGACGGACGGGAAGGGAGTATCCATATGTGAGATGGTGGAGACCCAGCCGCGTCCATACCGGAAGTTGGCGTAGGCGCGTACAAGCGTGATCGGCTGGTCGATCTGCGAACGTACTTCGACCGAATGCGGATGCAATACGGTCCACGGACAAGTGGTGATTTCGACTTCGAAATCAGGGCACAGGTTCGTCATCTCTCTCCCCCTGCTGTGGTCAGGCTCGGTGAAAAATTTGTTGGAAACTCTGGGTTCGGATAATAATGGTTATTGGATCGCGGTGCAAGATTTTCGCATATGGTGCGTGAAATTATATTTTTACGCCGAAAACTTGCGCATTCGCCGCCTTTGAGGTATGTACGCCGTCTCATTAAAGCCAATGCTTAGGAGATGAGATTGGCAAACCAGAATGGTTCCACCACGGTCGGTGACAAGGGAAGCGTCACGGACGCTTTCAGGGACTTCCTTAAAATAGGCGAAAAAGGCAACCTACTCGCGCGGCTTATTGAAAGCGATGAGGCCTTTGTATCGTCCCTGCGCATCGATAACGCGCTGGCTGTCTCGTCAGCGAAAGCGTTGCTGATGCCCATTCAATCGCGATCGGTGCTGGAATTGTGCGGGAATGACCGACTGTTCCAGAATGCCTTGAGGATATATGCATCTGTGCACTTCCTGCTGGGTGGAAATGTTTTTGCGCGACCGTTGTCCGAGCGTATCGGATCGTCGGAGTCGAGCATCAATCGCTGGCTGAACGGACATACAAGCCCAAATAGCGATATCAAACAGCTTGCCCTTGAAAACGCGACCTATCTTGTCGAGGGCGTTTTATCGCGGCGATTGAGCGATGAGGGGCTTGGAGAGGTTACCGCGCTTCAGTAGCGTAATCCGCCTCCTGGTTTCAGCCAGGAGGCGATGAAGGCGAGGCGGATATTATCCGCCTCTTTTGTTATGGGTGTTTTCGTTTCTTTGGTAGTCCGCTATCTCCGCGCCAAGTTTTCGCTCTTCGATGATGCGTCGCACCAGTCGGTCGCTCTCCTGGTAGGCCAGCAGTCGCACTGTTGGAATGGGCGACGAGTGGCCGTTCAGCCAGCGGTTGACGGTCGAGATTGACAGGCCCAGGGAGTCCGAAAGCGATCTGGAGTAACCATCTCCGCCGATGAAGTAGTGTATCGAGGCGAAAAGCCTGAGAACTTCATGAAACCGTCTGTCGTCTATCACGAAGGTATTGTCCCACATCAGTTCCAGAAGGGCCAGCATCTGGCTGGCCATCCCTATGCTGAAACCTGCTGACTGGCTTCCGCCCATGGGGCGGATAACCAGTTGTTGCGACAGGTGCGGGACTTCGATGGCCTGTATGTCGGAAGGTTGCAACTCCATATAGCCGCGTTTTGTCTGCCGGACGGCATGGGTCGTCGATACTTGTGTCCTGGACACACGGCGCAACCCGCTCAGGTCGCGGACCGTAGGGGCGGCAGACATGTGTTGTCCAGGGGGCGCCGACAGGACGGCCAGACAGGCGGAGGTGTTGAAAGCCTTGGAGGAGGTCGTGTGTGTAGATTTCACATGCGATCTGGCCGGACCGGTCTTTCCACGCTTAGCCATGACTTTAAGGCTCCATATGGGCGAGCCCTGCTCACCCTGTTGACATTGATTAGAAATAAAACGTCGAAACGTTAGAATGAATCGGTTTACGCACATTTTGTGATTAATGCAAGAGTAGTGCACCGGAGTGCCGAAGTTGGTATCTGTCGGTTATATAACATACTTTTCCGCCGGCGCCAGCCTCGTGCGCGCCGGGCGTAGGATATTTCGCTGTTTAATCAGTGTGTTAATCGACATCTTCACGCAAATGTTTCACGCTGGTCACCAGTTGTTTACCATGTTGGCCTTGACCGTAACGGCGTTCGGTATGAAAACGTTTGGTGCGTAAATTGCGCATCCTGCGTAATCGGCGTGCAAACCCGGGGATTATGTTATGTCTGTCCTTGATAACCAAATCTACTCCACTCTGAGAGATGCCCGTGGCGTTGAAATCGTCCGGACAAGCCTTGGCCTCGAGACCTGGAAGGTCCAGAATTTTCAGCACCGCGAAGAGCTGCCTGATCTTGCTGTAATAAGCCGGTATGCGCTGGCGGCCTATGTCATCCGCAATCACGGTTTTACCGATGACCCCCGGGTTATCACTGCTGTCAAGGAACTGCTTTGGTACGGAACCGCTGCCGAGGCCAGCGTCCTGACCGTTGCCGACCTGATCAACGAGATGCGCGACAACCGGTTCTATCAGGAATTTCCGGAAGGAAAGGTCGAGTTCGGGCCGTTTCCCGGTGGCTACTACTACACGGTGGCCGTCGATAACGAACGTGCCCTGATCGTGAGCAATATCCTCAAGTTCGGGGTCGAGATCCGCCTGCTGGCGCACCATGCCAAGCGCGAGCTTGAGCGGATACCAGCCTGGCCCTTCAACCGCGAATAGGGCGGGTCTGAAGGGGGGGCGACCGCTTCCGGCCCAGCGTCTTATATTATTCACACATTGGTTTTGTGACCACATCGGGGGACACATGCGCAAACTTGCGGCTTGTTTTTGGCTGATGACGACCTGTGCCTTGGGCACGGCGTACAGCGACGAGGTGGCGGCTTTTGCCACGCAAAAGGCGAAGCCGGCGGCCAATGCCACGCCCTTCAAGAGCCGGGAGGCGCGGCCCAGGGGCGTCGCCCTGGTAATCGCCAACGGCGGCTACAGGCAGTGGACCACACTGCCCAATGCGGTCTCCGACGGGCGGGATATCAAGGCGGCGCTGGAAAAAAAGGGCTACAAAGTCATTTTGGTAAGTAACCGTCCTCTTAAGGACGTGCGGTCAAAGATTGGCATTTTTCATCAGAGCGTCAAAGCGCTGCACGCGGGCGATCTTGCGCTGATCTACTATACCGGTCATGGCTTTTCGCACAATTCGCAGAACTATGTTTCAGCTGTCGACGCCGACCTTCGTCCGGATGGCAGTCTGGTTGGTGTCATGGCCCTGCAGGAGCTCATCGATGCGGCGGGCAAGGATAGTCAGGCCAAGTCGATTGTTATGGTGGATGCCTGCCGGAAATCGCTGGCGGAGGGGCTGAACCCCTATATTCAAAGTGGCTTTGTGTACCACAAGACCCTAAAAAATCAGATGATCGTGTTCGCGTCTCAGCTTGGTGTTCCTACGGTGGATGGACCGGCCGGGAGCCACAGCCCCTTCGCCGCCAGCGTCCTTAAGGAGCTTGAATACGGCCGGAGTGACCGGTCGGCTTTGGCTTTTTTCAATGAGGTGGGAAGGCCGTTCAAAAGCGGAACGCTCGAACAGTCTCCGCTTATTGTGGCCGATGCAGCGTTTGATGCGAAGATCGCTCTGGATGCCCCGGCACAGGCGCAGGACTGCCTTGTCTGCAAGGCGAAGCTGCAACGTGAGGCAGGAGATTTCAAGGAGGCTTTTGCAACCGACCAGAAGCTTGCCAACGGCGACGACCCGGAGGGAATGCTGAATCTGGGGCTCGACTACGCCTACGAACGGGGCATAAGCCGCCAGCCGACCCTGGCCGTTTACTGGCTCGATAGGGCGGGGGTGGCAGGAAAGGGGCAGGCTTACTCGCAACTGGGATGGATGTTCCAGACGGGCGCGGGGGTGCCCCGCAATTTTGAAAAGGCAAAAAAATACTACGAACGGGGCGAGGCTTTGAACGACCCTGACAGCATCCTCTATCTGGCGAACCTGCATGCGGGCGTTACGTACGGCATGCACGACGAACAGAAGGCCATCAGCCTGCTGAAGAAGATCGACAAGCCTGCCAACTGCTGTGCGGCCATGATGCTGGGTCACATATACAGGACCGGAACGCAGATACGCCCAAACCGGAAAGGCGCCAGAGGCCAATATGTTAAAGCCGGCAGGAACGGAATTGGCGACGGATGGGGCTGGTTGGCGACGATGGACGTCGAAGATGGCGACCCGAAATCCGCGCACGGTCATTTCGCGCAGGCCATCGCGATGGGTGATCCAAGGTCTATGATCCAGGTCGGGATCTACACGACCGAGGGGAAGAACGGATACGCCCTGGACGTTCCGGCCGGGCTTGGCATGATGGAGCGTGGAAAAGCGATCGCCACGCAGAACAACGAAAAGGGCATCGCGGAATGGGCGCTCGAAAACATCGCCAAAGTCTACAAGGCCAATCCCGTGTTTGCGCCCGCGCCGGAGCGTGCCGAGGTCGCCCAAGTAAAGAAGAATACACGCGCCAGGCAGCCGGCGAGTTCGCGGAAGAGCACCGGCGGACGAAAGTAATAACCAATGGCCGGGGACCATCAGATATCACGACGAAAGAAGGCGGCCTCGTAATCGCGAAGGCCAACCTTCTTAAGCCAATGCCATCCTTAGGCAAAAGACTGCGCGGCGGCCTTGAGCGCCTGTGAGGTCGGTTTGCGCAATGGGCGGCCGTCGGCATAGGTCGCGCGTGGCGCATAGGGAGACGTGCCGAAGATCGGAATGGTTTCGACCTTCTGACCCATGCGGGCGGTCAGGGAGGCGCTGAGCGTGATCGATTCCGGCACGATCCGCGTGCTGCGTGGCAGCAGGCTGTAGGGCAGTTCGACGGCGTCGTCCTGCGCCGGCGCCAGAGGGTTCGGTGTCAGTGTCAAACGCGCGGCGGCGTTCAGCCCGGCCGAGGCCAGTTCGCCCGCCATCCATTGCAGGGCGTGGTCCGACAGGCCGCGATTGACGAAGCCGCCGCCGACGTCCGAATGCATGCCCGGGAAGATCACCTGCTGGATGCCGGCGCGTTTGGCCCAATAGGTCGGATAGAAGATGTCGCGGGTTTCGTCGGCGGCCAGGGCATGCAGGCCGGCCCGCACCTTGGGGTTCAACTGGGTATCGGCGATCGAGAAGTCGAAAACCGGACGGCCGCTGGCGTCGAGCCGCGGCACGCCCAGCGAGCTGACCGTATCGAACACGCCGATGGCCTGGATTTCCGGCACAGTCACGAAATCGGCGCCCTTCAGATCCGGAAGCGGGCGGCCCAGCAGTCCGCCGATGAAGCGCACGCGGGCCGGATCGGCCAGGTCGGGACGGCCCTTGCGATAGAGATACCACGCCGAGACCGCCCGAAGGTAAGCATCATCCTTTTCTTTTGCGTCGTATCTGGATGGATCCAGCAGGCCCTGGACGCAGACGAAACCGGCCAGGGCGCGCGCCGCCGTCGCGCCACGGCTGAAGCCCAGGATGAAGATCCGGTCACCGGCCGTGTAGTTGCGCGACAGGAAGGTGTAGCCGCGGACGATCAGTTCGGCGATGCCGTCGCCGAAGCCGTTGCCCAGCACGCGCAGCACAATATTGCCCTGCGTACCGACACCGGGAAGATATTTGGTGTGCGTGCCGCCGGGTGCGGTGCCCTCATGCGAACCGTTGCCGACCGCCGCCGACTGATGGCTTATGGCATCGTAAAACAGGGCAATATTGGTGGGATTGGGCTGTTCCTTCGTCTGCTTCGTGCCATCAAGACATACAACCAGGGTTTTCATATCGCTGCTCCATGCGCCAGATTGGACATGGCTATATTGGATAACAGGGGTATTTTATTTTTCAACCCAAAGGGGTTGTGCGCCTATGATTTCTCTCCGTTGAGGTGTGCCAGCGTACCTTTGGCGCTTTGGCGGAACAGTGTTACAGTCGGTCATCGCCGGAAGAGCGGTATTGGGGCTGGGGCATGGCAAACATTATTCATACGGGCTGGGCGCGCCGCCGCCTGCTGGCGGCGGGGCTGGCCATGGCGGCCGTGCCGCAGCTCAGCATGGCGCAGATCGTCAACGCCCAGGCGGCGAAGCAGATCGTGCGCGACGGCGAAAAGGGCATCCGCCTGGCCGCCCGCGAGGACCCCGCCGACCGGCTGACCGTCGAGGTCATGATCAATGACCAGGGGCCGTTTCGCTTTGTTGTCGACACCGGCGCCGAGCGCTCGATCCTGGCCGACGATGTCGCTGCCCGGCTCAACCTGCCGCAGGGACGGACCGTCATGGTCTCGGGCCTGGCCCGACGCATCCCGGCCTCCACTGTGCCGGTGCGCGAGCTGGCGTTCGGCCCCTTCCGGCGGCGCGGCCTGAACCTGCCGGTCCTGCCGCGCGAGTCGGTCGCGGCCGACGGCTATCTGGGGCTGGACGTCATCGACGGCACCCGCGTCATGTTCGACTTCGCCAACCGGTCGATTCGGATAGAGGAGGGCAGGGACGCCGCCGAAGCCGCCCGGCCGGACGTCGCCCTGGTGCGGGCCAAGGGGACCGGCGGCTATCTCAAGGTCATGGACTGCCTGGTCGACAGCGTCGCCGCGGTCGCCTTTATCGATACCGGCGCCGAGGTCTCGGTCGGCAATGTTTCGTTGATGAACGCCCTGGGCATCCGTAACAAGATCTTCGGACCCGAAGCCAATGTCACCCTGACCGGCGTCACAGGCGGTGAGGTAACGGGCCAGGTCGTCCCGGTTGGGCGCATCCGCCTGCAGAACCTGGCATTCACCAACGGCACCCTTGTCATCGCCGACGTGCCGGACTTTACCCTGTGGAAGGCGCGGATCCGGCCGGCTCTGTTGATCGGCATGGATTATCTGCGGCAGTTCGCCTCGGTGACGCTGGATTACCGCGCCCGCCATATCCGTTTCGAACTCAGCGCCGCGCCGCCGAAGCCCTTGCCGGGCGTTACGATTGAAGCGACGGCGTAAGCCACCGTTGCGGTGCGGACGTGGTGCGCATAGCTTCGCAAACACCCTGGCAACATGACGAAAACTTAACCCTGACAAGATGTTGCACGCCATAAAACGGCCGGAAAGCCGCCGTCACCTGCGCCGCATGTTCAGGGTGTTCGACACATGGCGGCGCTCGCCCGAAGGCGTGCTGACGCGGCTTGAAGCGCTGGCCCTGCGTGGCTGGCTGATGGCGGCCGTCAGGTCGCCGCGCTTTGGGCTGTCCGTGCTGGTCATCGCCGCATTTGCCGTCGCCGGGGTTGCCCGGGCCGCCAGCCTGATGGCTGTCATGCCGAAGATGGGGCTTGTCGCGGCGGCGGTTGCGGGGTTTGCCGTCTTTCGCTCAGCCTTCGTCGCGCCCGGATCGCCGCGCTGGCGGGCGCTTCGGGCAGGCGTCCTGCATCCGTGGATCGCGTTCGGTCCGGCGCTGTTGCGCTGGGCCTGGCTGCGCGCCGGCGTCATGACGTTCGCGGCCTGCATTGGCGTCGCCCTCATCTTCGTGCTCAACCGGCCCGGACAGGTGCTGCCGTGCCTTCTTGGCATGATCGCAGGTGCGGTGGTGGCCGCAGCGACCGTGCGCATCCCGATGCCCCGCTTGCGGTTCGCGCCGATACGCCTGCGGACCAGCCTGCCGCTGGCCTTGCGCGTCTCGCTGACAGGCACCCTGCGCCGAAAGGTGGGCTTCGTGCCCGTCTGGCTCCTGAGCGGCGGCCTGTGGGCGCTGGCAAGCCCGGCCTCGGCCCTGGCGAGCCATAACAATCCCGGCACGCATGTCGGCTTCGGCATGATCACAATCGTGGGCCTGGTCTGCGGGCTGGCCCTGGCGTGGCCGAACCTGCGGCTGATCCGGTTCCTGGCGTTTCAGCCAATTCCCCTGCGCCGCATCGTAGCCCCCCTGTGCGGGCCGCAGATAAGCCTTGTGGCGCTGCTGGCGGTCGCTGCTGCCTTTGGTGCGGGTGAGCCGTTTGGCATGGCCATGGTTTCGGCAACGGTCGTCACCGCCGGGGTCTGTGTGTGGCTGGTCCTGCTGATCCCGTACGCCATGACGCGCTCGGTCGTGGCGGCGCCCGGCATGGCCTTGGGCGAACTGTTCGTCGCCGTCATCGTCAAGTTCAGCTTTCAGTTCGGCATCATCGCAGCCGGCTGGCTGGTCTTCCGGAGTGTCGGCAATCTCCGTGCCGTCAGGCGTAACCGCTGGAAGGAGCCGCTATGACGCTCGCAGTCTCGAACCTAAGCGTGCGCATCAAAGGGCGCGATATCCTGAAACGCCTGAACCTCACCGCCCGGCCGGGCTGGTTCGGCGTGCTGGGCGTCAACGGCAGCGGCAAGACGACGCTGTTGAAGGCCCTGTGCGCGCGGCTGGATATCGCGGGTGGCCGCATCACCTGGCAGGGCCGTGACCTGACGGCTGAAGACGCCGAACGGGCAGGGCGCTTCGGGTTTGCGCCGCCGCTCGACAGCCTGCCGCCGACGGTGACGGCGGGGGAATTGATCGGTCTTGTGGCCGACCTGCGCGGCTGCGCGGCCGGAAGTCCGAACACCATCCACCGCGCCCTGGGGCTCGAGGCTTTGCGCGACACGGAGATCGGCGCCATGTCGTCGGGCATGAAGCAGCGTGTCAGCCTCTTCTGCGCGTTCTTAGGGGAACCCGAGCTGATCCTGCTCGATGAGCCGTTCAACTGGCTCGATCCGGTCGCGGCCTACGACCTCAGACGCGAAATCCGCGCGCTT
Organism: Asticcacaulis sp. P4_H10; assembly: GCF_056400965.1. Classification (NCBI taxonomy): domain Bacteria; kingdom Pseudomonadati; phylum Pseudomonadota; class Alphaproteobacteria; order Caulobacterales; family Caulobacteraceae; genus Asticcacaulis; species Asticcacaulis sp. P4_H10. Next base: position 235,255 of record NZ_JBFUKH010000003.1, read on the forward strand.
GCGGACCAGGGACGGTGTGTGGTGACAGCGCTGCACGATGTCGGCACCTTCGTGGCGCGCTGCGATGCCGGGCTGCTGATCCATAGGGGCGAGGGCGTCAGGACCTTCGATACCGACCACCTCAGGGAAGGCCGCCTGAACCCCGACGCGCTGGAGGACGAGGTCCACGCGCTCTTCCCGCGCGAGGAGGTGTCAGCCTAGACGAGAGGGGAGCAACGTCTCAGGATTACAAACGCTTCATGACAGCGGTTTAAGTTGACAGCTGCTCTCGGCTTCATGAGTTTGGAGCGGGTTGCGGCCGGGCGTGCCCGGACATGTGGAACTTATAAGGACATCAGATGGACGCGACGTGGCGCAAGACCTTGACCCTGGCGGGGATAATCGGTTGCACACTGTTTACCACCGCCCAGCCCGCGCTGGCGCAGCAGATGGACGTCAAACCGTCAACCGCCGCCCTGTACGCTGATCCAGTCGATATCGTTCTGACGAATTTTGAGCCCGGGGCCGAGGTTGAGGTTCGGGCCGAGCGTTCGCTGAACTATGGCGGCGCCACGCCCCAGATGTTCAGGTCGTCCGCGCGCTTCGTCGCCGATGCGACGGGCAAGGTGGATATTGGCGCCAGTGCTCCGGCGACGGGTTCGTACACCGGCATCGATCCGATGGGTCTCTTCTGGTCGATGAAGCCCGTGTCGGAGGCGACCACGATTGACCGCTATGCGGAAATACGGCTGACGGCCTATGTGAAGGGAAAACCGGCTGCTTCGCAAACCGTCACGATCAATGGCTGGTTGCCGTCTGTGCAGGTAACGGAGGTCAAGGCGTTTCCCGGGGCCGTTTTGGCACGCCTGCCGGGACCACAAAAGCGCCCGGCGCTTATCCTCCTGCATGGCTCCGACGGTGGAAGCGGGACGGTCCGGGTGATGGCGCAAATGTTCGCCTCAAGGGGATACGCCGTCCTCGGTCTCCCCTATTATTCGCCGCCCTACGACCAGGCCGGGCACCGTGAGATCGAAGCCTTGCCCGCCGCATTTGCCGGCATACCCATCGACCGGCTTGAACAGGCCCGCGACTGGCTGGCGCAACAGCCTGACGTGGATGCGGAACACATAGGCCTGTGGGGATATTCAAAGGGCGCCGAATTCGCGCTGGCTGCGGCGGCACACTTTCCGTGGGTGAAGGCGGTCGCGGCCAGCGCGCCTTCGGACGTGGTTTGGGAAGGGTGGGGTCCGGATGTGGTCCCGGGGACAAAGGCGGGCTTTGCCTATCGGGGCAAGTCTCTTCCCTTTGTGCCCTACCAGTACACCGGTTCGGGGATCTATGATTTCATGGCGCTGGGGCGGCGCGCCCATCCTGAGCTGGCGGCCTTGGCCCGGATCAAGGTGGAAGACTACAAGGGTGAATTGCTTGTCGCCGGCGCCGGTCGGGATACAACCTGGGATTCGGCGCACATGGCGCAGGCCATTGCCGAGCGCCGCGCCGAGGCAGGCCTGAAAACCACCCTGCTGATTTTCCCCGACGCCGGTCATGACATGACAGGCGACCCCTGGTTTCCCAAGGGGGACATGGAACATGGCGCGGCCGTCAGTCAGGCGCAGCGCACGATGTGGAGCGAGACCTTCAGGTTTTTCGACCGGACGCTCAAGCCAGCAACGCAGGATGGCCGGAAGCCGTAGAGGCAGGGGGGGATTCCGTTTTGCGCTGCAGCTCGACAGCCTGCCGCCGACCGTGACGACGGGGGAACTGATCGGGTTGGTGGCCGACCTGCGTGGCTGCGCGGCCGGAAGTCCGCACACCATCCACCGCGCCCTGGGGCTCGACGCCCTGCGCGACAAGGAGATTGGCGCCATGTCGTCGGGCATGAAGCAGCGCGTCAGCCTCTTCTGCGCGTTCCTGGGGGAACCCGAGCTGATCCTGCTCGATGAGCCGTTCAACTGGCTCGATCCGGTCGCGGCCTACGACCTCAGACGCGAAATCCGCGCGCTTGCGGACCAGGGACGGTGTGTGGTGACAGCGCTGCACGATGTCGGCACATTCGTGGCGCGCTGCGACGCGGGTCTGCTGATCCATAAGGGCGAGGGCATCAGGACCTTCGACGCCGACCATTTGAGGGAAGGCCGCCTGAACCCAGATGCGCTGGAGGACGAGGTCCACGCGCTGTTTCCGCGTGAAGAGGTGTCGGCGTAGAGGGGCAGTATCGACGGCCAATCGTGCATTTGCATGGCCTCGTTTTTTGCGGCTAATGCTCAAAGCGCCAGTAGTCGAAGTCGAACAGCGACTCGTCCCCGCGGCCCTTGACAATCAGGTACAGGTCACGAACGCCGGTGGCGCCGGACACGGGAACAGTCACTTCTCCCCACGCGCCGATGACCGCGCCGGGTTCCACCTTCATCACGCCGATTACCGGTCCATCAAGTCCGTCGAGCCGCAATTCGAGCTGCGATCCCGGCACGCGGCCGGCCACGCTGGCAACAAATGCCTTGGGCGGCGTCTTTCCGAAATCGACGCCGGAAACCTTTATGTAGCTGCGATCGGTGGCGCGCGTGACGTAGACGCCCTTGCCACTGTCCTGTTCCGTCGTCACGCCAGGGGCCCATGCGTATGGACGGTCCCGGTCGCGTTTGATCCGGGATGTCCAGGCGATCGTCTCGGCTTCGACGCGTTTGTAGGGATTGAGAGGCTCGATCTGCGAAACGCCGGTCTTGTCCCACCATGGCTGGTTGGGGATTGTGCCGTCCGCGTTGTACTGGAACCGCGTTACGGTGATCGACCGGCGTTCGTGATGTATCGGCGTCATCGCAAAATTCAGCTCATAGTTAAAGCCGAAGAGGTAGGAGGCGCCCTTGTAGTCGATGATACCCGGATGATTGCCTGTCGATCCCTGATTGGGATCCATTATCTTGCCTTTGTGAACCCAGGGGCCGGTTGGCCCCTTGCTCATCGCGTAGCCAATTCCTTCCGGACAGCAGGTGGAAGCATAGGCCATGTAATAGTGATTTGCGCGCTTATAGAACCAAGGCCCTTCCTGATAATCGTCTGGCCGGGAGGCGACCTTAACGATCGGGCCGGTATACGACACCATGTCCTTGTTAAGCTTGACGTACCAGAGGTTCGGATTGCCCCAGTAAAGGTAGGCCTGGCCGTCTGCATCGGTAAAGACCGTCGGGTCGATATATCCCTCGGCGGCGTCGATCAGCGGCTTTCCGAGAGCGTCCCTGAACGGACCAGCAGGCGTGTCCGCAACGGCGACGGCAATCACATTCTTGGGCGATCCGGCAATGCTGACCGGCGCATAGAGGTAGAATTTTCCGCCTCGCTCGATGACCTGCGGCGCCCACGCATCATTGCTCTGGACCGCCCACGGGAATGTCTTGAGGGAGGCCACGACGCCTTGATCTGTCCAGTTCACCATGTCCGTCGAACTGTACAAGCGCCAGTCCAGCATTTTGAAGCCTGCGGCGTCATCTTCGTCGTGACCGGTATAGAGATAAACGACGCCGTCATGCACCAGAGGGGCCGGGTCAGCCGTAAATCGCGTCTGGATCACAGGATTATGCGCATGTGCGCTGCCGCTCATGAGTAAAGCCATGACGACGCACGGGACGAATGTGTTTTTAAGCCTCACGCGTTCAACTCCATTCATTGGGTAAGATTGACTTGTTCCGGGGGGAGCAATTTGGCTGGCTTGCGGCTGTTGAAACCCTGGAACTGGATTGCGCTGATTACGAAGTCGATAGCGCTACCATGATACCAGGTTGATGGCAATTGTCTGACTAATGGACGCCTGATCCAATTGACGCAGGTTGAACAATGGCTCGGCAAAATCCGGGTCTTGCGCCCTCAGCGAACCTTCTTCCGCATCCGGTTCAGCTTGAGCTGGAGCTTGATCAAAGGCTCCATCGCCGAGCGGTGGTGGCGCTTGACGTCGATGCAGGTGACGCTGGCGTTGCCGGACAGCGTATGCAGGCCGTCGCCGAAGCCTTCGAGCAGGGCGCCCGCCGTGTGCCGCCCATCGAGCGTCGCCGAGAACGTGTCCGGCGTCAGTTCATCGATGCGCAGCAGGTTGACCGCACCGCCGTAGGTTTCCGTGCAGTCCTGCACCGGCAGATACAGCACGTCATCGCGCACAAAGGCATTGCCGCCGGGGCGCGTGCGGTCGGCGCCTGTCAGGACGGGGCTCATCGCGTGGTCGTGCCACGGCCCGTGCAAGCTGTCGGCCCAGGCGACGTAGAGCTCTCGCATCGCGCGGTGATCGGGGCCGGGCAGGGCGTAAAACATCCACCACAGGCCGTCGTGGCGGACAATCGTCGCGTCGACCGCCGGGCGGGTGAGCAGGGTCTGCACCGGGTGCCAGATATCGGGAAAGCGCTCGCAGCGATAAAGCGTCAGATGCCCGCTGCGATTGGCTTCGGGCAGCATGTAGAGCGCGCCGTCGTCCTCGATCAGGAACGGATAGGACAGGTGGAAGGGCTCGATAAGCGCGGGACCATTGGCGCGCAACTGTCCGCTCAGATCATAGTCGTAGTAGTGGATTTCGCCCTTGCGGAAGCGATAGTCCCAGTACTCGACAAAGACGGTGGTGCCGTCCTTATGGCTATGGACAAAGGGGTCCGCGATAAAGCGGAAACTGCCCGGGTCGGGCAGCCAGGTGACGTCATTTGCCGCAAGGGCAGTGGCCGCTACGGTCTCGATCGGGCGTGCGATAAAGCCGCAGCGCCACAGATCAAGCACGGCCGGTCGCCGGCGTAAACGACTCGACCAGATGACGCAGGCGGCGGCGTCCGGCATCAAAGCTGAATTCGGCCATGACGTGATCCTGGGCATCGCGGGCGCGCCCGGCGTGGTCGGACCAGTCGTCGAAGGCGTTGCGGATGCTGTCCGCGAGCGCTTCTGTGTCTTCGCGGGCAAACAGGGTGCCGAGCGTGCCGTCCTTCAACACTTCACAGGGGCCTTCCGTATCCGAGGCGATGACCGGGACGCCGGCCGCCATGGCTTCGATGACCACCAGGCCAAACGATTCTTCGCGCGAAGGTACTACGAACAGGTCGATGCCGGCCAGGAATTCCATCGGGTCCGAAATCCAGCCCGAAAATTCGACGCGGTCCTGAAGGCCGAGCGCGACGGTCAGCGCCTGAAGCTCGGCCTGCGCCGGGCCTTCACCGCCCAGCTTGAGGCGGAAATCAAGACCGGCGTCGCGCAGACGCGCAACCGCGTGCAGCAGGATGTCGAAGCCCTTGATGGCGTGCAGGCGGCCCAGGCCCCCGATGACCGGCGGCTTTGACGGCGCGTCCTTGACGGCCATCGGCTTGAGGTTCGAGAAGTTTTCGACGTCGAACAGGGGCAGTTGCGGGAACTTTTCCGCCGCGCCCTGGTGGATGCGGCGGCTGACGGCGACGGCTGCGGGCACTTCCTTCAGGTGGCGCTTGAACGACGGGGTGTGCAGGACTTGAACCAGGCGGCGGCGCGTGCCGGTCAGCGGCATCATGCACAGCCGGCCGGCGCGGTTGCCATGGGCGATGATGACGTCGGGTTTGAAGCTGGCGGTCATGCCGCCCAGGTTCAGCGCGGCCAGAGGATCGTGCTGGAAACGGTGCTGCAGTGGCCGGAAGCCATGGCCGGAACTGACCCCGTCCAGCATGCCCTGCGGCGCACCGACACTTAAGACCTCGAACCCTTCCGAAACCAGCGCCTCGTGATAGTTGCGGGCCATCAGGCCATCGCCGCCCTTTTCCTTGGTCAGCATTACATTGAGAATACGCATATCCGCCCCTGTGCCTGTCCCCATTCTGTCGAACGCGTGGGGACTACCGCCACATTGACACCGTGCTTTTGGGTGTCCCTCAGGGTCGAAAATAAAAAATCGATAAAAATTTACGGCGGCGTCATTTTTTGGGATATCGCTTTGCTTTAACGCGATTTTTAACCGAAAATCGCTTCGCACTTTTTCCGACATCGCTATAATGGCCGATACAAAGGCCAGGGACCCCATGTCCGCGAACGATCGTCTGCGCACCGTCTATTTCGCCCAACGTGATGCGCTTAAGCGTTATCTCGTCGGGCTGTGCCGTGACGACACCATCGCGGACGACATCCTTCAGGACATGTACATCCGGCTGTCGGAAAAGGACGTGCATGGTGATATCAGCCAGCCGCTGGCCTATCTCTTCCGCATGGGCAGCCATCTGTGGCTCAACCGGATCCGGGCCAATGGCAATCGCAACCGGCGCGACGGCGACTGGCAGGCGCTCAATCCGCAGGGCGACGGCGACGGAGACGCCGCCCCCGATGCCGAAAGCGTGGTCGCGGCGCGTCAGCAGCTCAAGGCGGCGCTTGACGCGCTTGACGAACTGCCGTCTCGTCCGCGCGAGGTGTTCCGGCTGCACAAGCTTCAGGGGCTGAGCCATAGTGAGGTCGGGCGGGCGCTGGGGATATCGGTCAGCGCCGTCGAAAAACACGTCAGTACCGCCATGAAGCATATCCGCGACCACGTCCGATGGCGAAGGCCGCAGTAATTTTTAAAAACGTTATTTTAAGCGAAACATACTGAGGGCAGGCGCCGGGCACGGTGTCAAAGGTTTGTAGCAGGCAGGAAATATGTCCGAGACCCAAAAGACCATCAATGCTGAAGCGGCCGGTTGGGTCGCACGGATGCAGTCGCCCGACAGCACCGATGCGGAGATGCATGGCCTGACCGAATGGCTGGAAACCTCAGAAGCCCACGCCGAAGCTTTTGCCAGCGCCCTGGTCCTGTGGTCCGAACTGCGTGCGCCGGAACAGGCTGTTCCGGTGAGCGCCAGCGTGACCCGCCTGCCTGTCCGCAAAATCCAGCGTGTCGCCTTCGGCGCCGGCCTGATGGGCATGGCGGCGGTGCTTGTGGCGGGCTTCCTGTTCCTGCCGGGCGTCATGACCCAGGCGCAGCATTATGAGACCAGGGTTGGCGGCCGCCAGACCCTGACGCTTTCCGACGGTTCGGATCTCAGCCTGAACACCAATACAAGGGTGTCGGTGACATTCAGCGGCAGGCAACGCACACTGGTGCTCGAGCAGGGCGAGATCGCCCTCAATGTCGGCGACAAGTCGCAGGTACCGCTGACCGTGGTTGTCGGCGACGTCTCGATCCGGGACATCGGCACCCAGTTCAATGTCTCGCGCCTGGACGGCGTGGTGCGCGTCACCGTACGCGAAGGCATTGTCGACATGACGCCGGACCACGGCGCCGCGCAGCGCGTCGTCGCCGGTCAGGAAGGCCGGTTTTCGGAGGCGCGGCACCTGAACAGCGTCCGGCGGATCGACCCTGAGCCGGCCTTTGCGTGGCAATCATCCCGTGCTATCTATCAGGGGACACCTCTGAGCGAAGTCGTCCGGGATCTCAATCGCTACTATGACAAACCGATCGTCGTCGACGACGGGGCAGGGGACTTGCGTCTCTCGGCCATCTTGGCATTGGATTCGCAGGCAGCGGTCACGAGGCGCCTTGCCGACTTTCTGCCGATCGATGTCCATACGACCGACAAAGCTATTCATATCAGCCCTCGTGGCCGGACTGCTGGTCGTCTCTGAAGCCGGTGCGCACGATGCTGCCCGCATTCCTTCGGAACAGCGTATCTCCATTCCTGCAGGCCCGCTTAAGCAGGCCATGATCGACCTGTCGTCCCAGACGGGGGCGTCGGTCGGCGGTCAGGACCTGGCCACGTGCCGCGCCGTACCGCGCGCCGTCGACGGCCGGATGAGCGTGCTTACGGCCATCGAGCGGCTACTCAGCGGCAGCCAGTGCCGCGTCGAACGCGTCGATGCCCTGACCTATCGCATCGTCCGCCGCGCCTTCATTCTGGCACCCGTCGCGCCGCCCCGCCGGGCGCCACCAAGAAAGCCCGCCGAAAACACAGACGAATCGACCCTGGCCGTCATCCGCCATCCTTTGCGGCCTTCCGACACGCCCGCCGCCGTCAGTGTCGCCGCGCCGCCCTTGCTCAACGGCAATTACAGCGACCTGTCGATGATCGCGCCGCACGTTTCAGGCATGGTCGTCACCAATCTCGGGCCGGGCCGCGACAAGATCTTCCTGCGCGGCGTGTCCGACAGCGTGCTGACCGGCCGGACGCAATCGACCGTCGGCCTCTACCTCGACGATACGCCGATCACCTTCAATGCGCCCGACCCATCCCTGCTGCTGACCGACATGGCGCGCGTCGAGGTGCTGAAAGGCCCGCAAGGCAATCTCTACGGTCAGGGCACGCTGTCGGGCGTCGTCCGCCTGGTGACGCGCCGGCCGGAGCTGGGGCAGTCCGACAGCGAGTTCGGCACGGTCGTCGGCTATTCGCCCGAAGGCAAGCCGTCGTGGCGCCTGACCGGCATGATGAACCTGCCGGTCGCCAGCGCCGATGCTGCCGCGCGCCTGGTGCTTTACGCCGAAAAATCGGGCGGCTTCATCAAGGACAACACGCCGCTGGGCGACGCCAGCAATGACACCGACCGCATGGGCGGAAGATTGAGCATCCGCTGGCAGCCGCGCACCAGTCTGACGGTCGATACCGCCCTGACGATCCAGGACCTGCATTCGCTCAACAGCCAGTACGTCAAGAGCAAGGTCGCGGCCTTTGGCGAGACGGTCAATCTGCTGGAGCCGCACGAAAACAACTTCCGCAACCTGGCCGTGACGGTAACGCAGACGACGGGCAAGGGCGAGTGGAAGCTGGCGCTCAATCGCCTCAGCCACTACATCCGCACCGGCTACGACGCCTATCCGGTTCGCCGCTTTACCAATGCGCCGACCTCGGGTGCGCTCTATTTCGACGAAACGCAGCTCATCCAGATGTCGAGCCTGGACCTGACCTATACGTCGGAGTTCGGTTCTGACGTCCGCTGGCTGACAGGCCTGTTTGCCGCCCAGAGTAACGAACGTTTCACGCCGCTGCTGTCGGACATCTATAACGACGCCATTTTCTACCGCGAGGTCCGCCGCGACACCTTGCAGGACCTGGCCATCTTTGGCCGGCTGGCATGGGACTTCGCCCCGGGCTGGACGGCGTCGGCCGGCCTGCGGCTGCACAATACCCGCCATGACGTCGACAGCCAGATCGACCACGTCCAGCTGATCGACTACGCCAAATCACGCTCGGTCCGCGACAGCATCGAGAATGTGACGCTCAGCCACGACGTCATGCTGAGCTTCAAGCCGGCGCGCGGCTGGCTGGTCTACGCCCTCAGTGCCGACGGTTCGCGTACCGGCGGGTTCAATACCACCACCAGCATGCGCAATGCCGGGCCGACCATCTACGGCGACGACCACCTGCAAAGCCTGGAACTGGGCGGCAAGTTCCGCAGCGCCGACGACCGGTGGCGCGTGACGGCGGCCGTGTTCCAGACCGACTGGCGCGACATCCAGAGCGACCAGTTGCGCTCGACCGGCCTGCCGCTGACGATCAATGTCGGCAATCTGCGCAATACCGGCCTGGAGGTCGAAGGCGGCTGGCAGGCCACGGCCGACCTGTCGCTGCAGGTCCGGCTCCAGACCAACGATCCCAATCTTTACCGCGTCAACCCGGCCTTTCCGCGCACATCGCGCCACGACGTGCCCTATATCTCGCGCTACAATGCCAGCCTGACCGCCTTGTGGAGCCCGGTGTTCCGCGGCCTGCAGACCGAATATACGGTGGTGCTGAACCAGACCGGCGGCGCGCCGCTCAACTATGGTATTGCCGGGCCGCGTATTTGGATGAAGGGCTATGGCAATGCCGACGTCTCCGGCGCCGTCCACCACGGCCGCTATACGACAAGCGTCAAGGTGACGAATCTGCTTAACTCGCATTCGAACAGCTTTGCCTATGGCAATCCGTTCCGGATCGGCGACGGCGAGCAGTTGACGCCGCTGCGTCCGCAAACCTTCTGGCTGTCCGTAACCCGTCACTGATAGAAGCTACATGCCTGCTTTTTTTGACCAGATAAGATCGCTGTTCGGCTCGCGCCATCGCAAGATCAACGCGCTGCCCGACCGGCAACTGATGACGAAAGCCTACCTGCCGGCGGTCGCGGCGGTTGGCGGCAACATCCTGTTCGTCGGGTGCCGGGGCTATACGCGCGACTATTACCGCGTGCTGGAAAGCCGGGGCGGCAAGGTCTGGACGATCGATATCGACCCCAAGGTCGCGCGTTATGGCCGGGCAGGGCGGCACCGGACGGGCGACGTCTCGCAGGTTGATACGATTTTTGCCGATGTCTGCTTCGACGCGATCATCTGCAATGGCGTGCTGGGCTATGGCGTCGATGCCGTGCCTTTGCAACAGACGACGCTTGCGGCGCTGGCGCGGATCATGGCGCCGGGCGCGCCGCTCCTGCTGGGCTGGAATACCGACAAGATCGCCGATCCGGTGGCAGCGGGCCTGACTGACACCTGGTTTGCGCGCGCGGAGCTGGGCGGCCAGCCATCGCGCGTGACGTTCGACGCGGTCACGCACGTCTATGACAGTCTGGTGCTCAAGGCCTGAAGCTGAGAAAGACGGGCGTTTGCCACGATGGCCGTCAAAAGCGACACGAAAATATGCCGCCTTCCCATACGTGGTAACGGACAGTTTTTTGCCAGAAAGCCCGTCTTTTAACGGTTGTTAACCTCATCGCGCGAACCTAACGGCGTTATCCGTTATGTTCGGGATCGTGTCATGAACCGTATTTTCAGAAACCTGCCCGTCGTCGCGAAGGTCCTGCTCCTTCTTTCGGCGCTTGGCGCGATGTCGATCTTTGCCGTCATTTTTGCCAATGGCCAGATATCGAGCATCGGGAGTTCATACCATCACGGCCTGACAGGCTCTGCCCGGGGGACGACGGCCCTGGCGCGGGCCAACCGGCATACGGCGTGGACAGCGCGCTCTATCCTCAAGCTGGTCATTTCCGAAACGCCCGAAGACATCACCAAGGCCAGCGACGACATTGCCAAGGGGCGGCACGCATTTGAAGCGGAGATCGCCACCGCGATCGCACGGATGCCGGAGCAAAAAGCCAGGCTCGAAGGCTATCGCGACGCCTACGCCACGGCACTGTCCACAGGGTGTGGCCAGGTCATTGAGCTTGGCAAGGCCGGCCAGCGCGATGCGGCCATAAGCGAGATGAACAGCACGTGCAGCCCTCAGCTTATGGCGCTGATGCGTGATATGACGAGTGAGGTCGATGCTAACGTCGCAGCAACCGACAAACTGGCAGCACGTCTGGAGGCTCAGACGGCTTCCGCGCAGCGCACGACGACTTTTTCGGTCCTGGCCGGCCTGGCTGTCGTTTTCGCCGCAGCTTTCTGGCTGACCCGTTCCGGGCTGAGCCTGCCCATCCGCCGGCTCGACATGACAATGTCGTCGATCGCCAAGGGGGAACTGACGGCCGCCGTTCCGGGGCTCGACAGAAAAGACGAACTGGGTGCGATGGCGCGGACCGTCGAGGCGTTCCGCATTGCCCTGGAAGAGGGCGAACGGCTGCGGCTGCTTGCGACCGACCAGGAACGGCAAACCGCCCTGCGTATCCGCGAGGAGCGCCTTGTCATCGCCGACGCGTTTGAAACCAGCATGGGGACGATCGCCTCGGCGTTCGTGCACTCTTCATCGGAAGTATCCGACGCCGCCCAAAGCCTTGCCGCCACCGCCGAAGAAACGACGCGTCAGGCCCAGGTCGTTTCAGGCGCCGCCGAGGAAGCGGCAACCAACGTCCAGACCGTTGCCGCAGCCACCGAGGAGATGTCCGCGTCGGTGCAGGAAATCAACAGCCAGGTTTGCCAGTCGGCCGGCGTCGCCAAGTCGGCGGTTGACGACGTCGCGGTCACCGAAACAGAAATCCAGACCCTGACAGAGGCCGCGCAGGGAATTGGAGAGGTCGTCAAGCTGATCAGCGACATTGCCGCCCAGACCAATCTTCTGGCGCTCAACGCGACGATCGAGGCCGCGCGCGCCGGCGAGGCGGGCAGGGGCTTTGCCGTCGTGGCGTCGGAGGTCAAGGACCTGGCGACCCAGACTTCACGGGCAACCAAGGACATTTCGGCCAGGATCGACCAAATCCAGCAGGCGACAACCCGCAGCGTCCAGTCGATCGGCAAGATCGTCACGACCATTGGCGATATCCAGTCGATTTCTTCCGTGATCGCGTCCGCTGTCGAGCAGCAGGGCGCAGCCACGCACGAAATTGCCGGCAATACGGCCCGCGCAGCCCAGGGCACGCAGGAAGTCACGCAGAACATTTTCGGCGTTGGCCGCGCCGCCGAAATGACGGGTGCCGCTTCGACCCAGTTGATGGCGCTGTCGGGAAGCCTTTCGAGCCAGGCCAGCCAGTTGCAGGATGAAGTGGCCGCGTTCGTCAGCCGGTTGCGGGCTGCGTAATCCCTTTTTAAATATCAGGGTATCGCGGCTTCGTAGGCCCGCTGCAGGGCAATGAAAACCGACGCTTCCGGTGGCGGGGCGCCCAGGTGGAGATGCCGCAACTCATCCATGAAATCCGCCCAAAGCGCAGGGCCACCGTCTTCAAGGATTTGCGCGCGGACGGCCAGTTCGGCCGACGGCAGGGCGTGACGCATACCCCAGCTGCCCATGGCCACCATCAGCGGCACCAGCGCGATCGCCTTTTCGGTCAGGCTGTAGATGGCCTTCTGCTTGTGGCCGGGATCGTCGCTGCGCGACAGCAGGCCATTGGCGGTCAGGCGCTTGAGGCGGTCGGCCAGGATATTGGTCGCGATTCCTTCCAGGCTGCCGGCCTTGAGCGCGCGGAAGGTGCGGGAACGGCCGAACATCAGGTCACGCAGGATGATCAGGCTCCAGCGGTCACCGAAGGCTTCGAGGGTGAGGTTGATCGGGCATCCCGAACGCCGCCTTTGCATCGCAATTCTCCGTCAAACCGGTTGCAAATTAGAAGTGGTTTTGACCGGACGGGACTGATAGCACGGTCGGGGGCAAGACGAAATCAGGAGAAGACCTATGGCCAGGCTCATATTCGCCATGATGATGTCGCTCGACGGTTATGTTGCCGGCCGCCACGGCGACAGCGATATGCCCATGCCGGGCGAGACGCTCCACCGCCATTTCAACGCCTATGCGCACAGCCTGACCGGCAGCCTCTACGGCCGGCGCATGTACGAGGTGATGCGCTACTGGGAGACCGATGAGCCGGGACAGGATGAGGTCGGGCGCGACTTCGGCGCGGCGTGGCGGTCCAAGCCCAAATGGGTCGTATCCAACACGCTCAAGTCGGTCGGGCCGAATGCGACCCTGGTCGATGGCGATCTTGAAACCTTTGTCCGGAAGCTGAAGGCGGAACACGACGGCGAGATCGACGCCGCCGGACCGGAACTGGCGGGGCATCTGACACAGATGGGCCTGATCGACGAATACCGCCTTTACCTGCGTCCGGTCGTCCTGGGCGGCGGCAAGCCGTTCTTCCACGACGCCCGTCCGCCGCTGCGGCTCATGGGCTCTGAGCGCATTGACGATACCATGCGGCTGACCTACGTGCCGGCCTGAGCCTCGGGCCCTGTTATCGCTTTTCCCGGCCGGTAGATCGTTCGCGCCAGAAGGGTTGTCGGAATGATGAATACCCAGCAAAAGCGTGACAATCCGACTTCGCCGATCGTGGCCAGCCAGACGCCGATCGAGAAGCCGACCCCCGGACCAATCGACTGGATGATGCGGGCCAGCTTTTCGCGCGGGCTCATACCGCCCACAAGCCGTCCCTGGCCGCGCGAAACCACCAGGAACATGGCCGTCAGCGAGATTGATGCCCCGGCATTGACGCCCCAGTAGATCTGCCAGGCCGCAGGGGCGTCGATGCTTTCGCCCATGATGGCGGAGGCGAACGGGGTAAGGCTGACCGTCAGCAGAAAGACGAAGTTCAGCACGGCGGTCGGCCAGTCGAACTGCCTGAGCTGGCGCGTCACGCGCATATGGACGGTCCACCACAGGCCGACCAAAGCGAAGCTGACGAAATAGGCGATCCATACCCGGCCCATGTCGAGGATGCCGGACCAGATGGCGGCGGTCGCTTGCCGAGGGCTAAGATGTTCGGCGACGGCGGGCGGATGAAGCTCCAGCACCATGATGGTCAGAACGATGGCGAACACGGCGTCCGAAAAGAACAGCATGCGATCGACCATGCGGGCGTCACTGCCGCGGGCGCTGCTTTCGTGGTGCGGCGAATCTGTGCTCATGCCATCCCCTTTGTCGTTCCAGGCGAAAGCGTAACGACGGTATGAGGCTTGTCAAGTCCGCACGGCGGCCGCCGGTTCGTCAGGGTTTGCCGAGTGCGGGGAGCGGCAGAAGCGGGAACAGCCATGTTCTCATGCCGTATGTTATCCGGTGATCTGCGAGATATGTAATACAGTGTGCGCAGTTGGCCCCGGACCACAAGACAGCAGTCTTCAGACGCTGGCGGCGCTGGAGGAAAACGATGCGCCAAAGCGGTTGCTGCGGCGGTTGCCTGGTATCAGTCCGATCAGGACCAGCACAGCCAGAGGCATGGCGAATAGCACCCATCCGGCCTGGCGGGCCAGATACCTGCCGATCGCGGCGTCTTCGGAGCGGCCGCCGCTGAAGGTGCCGAAGCCTCCAAAAGTGATCAGGGCGTACCAGCACACCGTCACGCCATAACCGAAGATGATCATATACGGCACGATCATCCACGCGCCTGAGCGATTCCAGTCGTGCAGGCGCTTGATGGCGAGGCACAGGGCCGGGTAGTTGAGGACGGGGATGGCGAAAAGACCGACGCCGGGCAGCGTGGCGCTGACGACCTGTGCGACAATCACGGCCGCCATGGCCATGCCGTAGAGCCTGCGGCCGACGCGCCCGATCGGCGAAAGAAACAGTCTTGTCCAGTCCATACAGGCCTCCGTCGCAGGGCAATGTGGCATGGAAGGTTTGATATCGTGTGAACCGGGCAAGTCCTGCCGCGCGCATGGAAGCCGCCGAGCTTGACGTACGCTCCGATGTATGACAAGTATACTTTGCATTTCGAAAAGGAAAGTTGTCATGTCTGCTTCCCCTTCACGCCAGAATACCCGGATAGGCTTCTGGTCGCTCCTGCCCATCCCGCTCGCTGTCGCCGCCTTTATCTGGGGCGCGCCCTGGCTCAGGGAGGTGACGGGCGACACAGTGATGTCTGTTATCGTCGCGGTCGCCGCGATCGTCATGATGGCCTATGCCAACTACCTGGCCATCCGCCACCAGCGCGGGATGGACGAGGTTGAAAAGTTCAGCGCCGGCTTCGCCATGCAGTGGGGCGTGCCCGCCGGCCAGGCCCTGTTCGTCGTGCTGGCCCTGCTGCCGCCGGTGCAAAACCTGGCGGTTACCGCCATCAGCGCCGGGGCGGGCATTGCGGCGGACCCCAAGGTCGTGCTTATGGCCATGATGCTTGGCTTCGGCGCGCTGGTCTTGCTGCAGACCCTGTGCATGGCGGTCGTCAACACCGTCTGGTGGCTCAGGACGCGATAGGATTTTTGCGTGAAAAACCGTATCCGCGTACTGCGGGCAGAAAAGGGCTGGAGTCAGGCTGAACTGGCCGAGATCGTCGGCGTGTCGCGCAACTCGATCAATGCCGTGGAGACCGGCAAGTTCGATCCCTCCCTGCCGCTGGCCTTCGACATCGCGCACGCCTTTGGGCTGAAGGTCGAGGACGTGTTCCAGCACGAGAGGTAGGGCGCTTATGTCCTTGCGTCATACATGGACAATTATCAGTGCAATCGCTGACGCCTACTGAATGCTTACGGCCATTCTGACAGACTATGTGTTTGGCCGTGGAGGCATTGCCGTGAGCAAGGGCCGCATTCTGATCGTCGAGGACTTCGCGCCCGCCGCCTTCATGGCGGAAGAAATGGTGGCGGAACTGGACTTCGCGGCCGATGTCGCCGCCAATGGCCGCGAAGCCGTAGTAAAGGCCCAGGCTTCCCGCTATGTGGCGATCCTGATGGACGTCGAAATGCCGGTCATGGACGGCATAGAGGCGACGGCTCTCATCCGAAAGATCGAACGTACGGCCGGCTTCGAGCCCAATCCGATAATCGGCATGACGGGACATACCTCCCAGGGCGTCCGGATGCTGTGCCAACGCGCCGGCATGGACAGCTTCCTCATCAAGCCGTTTACCGTCGCCGATCTCGAAATCGCGCTCACGAAGGTGATGGCGGGGTAGGCCAGGTTTTTCAGCAAAGGCTCATGCCGTTCTCATGCCGATCATCCCGCCGGCGGCTATGCCGGTTTCCTCGCAACGAAGGGGATATGGGCATGGATCACGACAGCACACGCAGGCGGCGCGCGACCTGGTGGGGTCTACTTATCGCGCGGGCGATATTGGCGGTGCTGGCACTGGTCGCCGGGCTTATTGCCTGTCTTTTCCTGTGGTCGTGGATCATGGACCTTGACCATACGGCGGATCTGCGCGCCAACTGGCCGACGGCGACATCGGAATGCCTCGTTGCCGGTCAAGAGCCGTTACACGACGAGGAGCTCATCCGACGCGCCGTTGCCCGGCATGGCGAGCAGACGGATGACGACGGCCGTCCGCTGGCGCTAAGTCGCTCAGTCGTATTATGGGTCACGCGCGACGAGGCGCGCCGGGAGGTCGGTCACGTCGAAGAATCCGACCGCAGTTGGGCGCTGAGGGACCATGCGCTGCGCCTTGGCCTGAAGCGCTGGGCCATCGTTTTCCTGCACTACGGACCCGATTTGCAGCGTGGAATAAGTGACACCTATGACGCCTGCGGCAACCGGTTCCACTGAATTTCACAGCCCCAGGGTGTCGAGCTTCGGCGCCTCGTAAGGGCCGTCCTCGGCGGGATAGCGCAGCCTCGCTTCATAGCGGCCGTCTGCCTTGGCGGCGGCCCAGACCAGGCTCTGGCCCGAGGGCAGGGTGGCGTAGGCGCGGCTGAATTCAGGTTGTGCGAAGGCTGTGCCCGCGTCCGTCAGCCGCCAGCCCCTGGCTTTGAACATGGCCAGCGCGTCGCCGAGGAACAGGCCTGCAGCGATATTGTGGTGCAGCAGCAGGGTGTGGTCGATAGCGCGCCCGAAGACCTCGCGCGCCAGGGCGTCATAATAGACCGCGCGGTCCCACAGATGGTCGAGCCAGGCTTGGCGGTAAGGGGCGAGATCGGTCGTGGGGGCGGCCTTGAGGCGCTCGGTCAGGCGACTGGCGTAAAACCAGTCCGAGGTGTCAATGGTGACGTGACCGATGCTGTAACCGGCGTCTTTCAAGCGTACGCGCAGGGCGTCGCGGCCTTCGGCGGTCTTGCCTTCGCCGAGAAAGGGATAGCGGAAGATCTTGCGGAAGCCGGGATAGGGGCTGAGCAGGGCCTCGCATTTGAGGATGTCGGCCATATAGTCTTCCGGATCGCTGCCGTAATAGTAGCGGTGCGAGAAGGTGTGGTTGCCCAGAATGTGGCCGTCGCCGGACCAGGCTCTGCGCACGTCGAAAGGCGCATCGGGCGTGAGGTACCGGCCGGCGATGAAGCCCGCCGCCTTGATATTATGCGCGGCCAGGGCCTTGCGAATGGCTGCGTCGCGATGAGGTCCGGTCATCAGCGGATCGTCCGACAGGTTGAAATCATCAACGGTGATGCTGATGCCGGGCGCGCGTTGGCTAGCCTTCGCGCTGCCGGCGAGGACCAGTGCACCGATGCTGCCGAGGAGTGCGCGTCTGTTCATAGGAAGGCCTATAGCACGGTTTACGCAGGCGGGTCCGGCGCGAAGGCGTGTTCGCAGAATTCGGCTATGGTGCCGGGGCGCAGCGTATCGTTTATAAGGGTCAGGATAGGGTTCACGTGCCGCCTGAACTGGTCGATATATTCGAACTCCTGCAGGCCCTCGGGCCCCAGGATTTTGAAGGTCGTCTCCGCGATCAGTTTTTCGATGACGTCATGTTCCCTGTGCCAATGGGCCGCGTACTGAGCCCGTTCGGCCAAGTTGGAAATCGACACACCAGGCAGCAGGAAGACGCGTACCGCCTGTCGGAACAGTTCCGGGTCCTGGCTGCGGACGCGCCAGATTTCGTGCAGTTCGAACATGCAATAGGGCGATTTCAGGTACTTGTCGCTCAGGAGGACGCAGATCCGGTCGCCGTGCGCCAGGTTCTTCATGAATTTCGAGATGCAGTCGCCGTGACGAATCTCATCCTTGTCGCGCTTGATTTCTATGCCGGCGTCGCGGCCTTTGCGGCACACCTCTTCGACCGCGCTCTCGCCCTCCTGGCCTTCCGGTGTCGTGTCGCCCCAGGCATAGGAGACGTACCAGTTCGGCTGGCCGCGCGGCGGCGGGACGAAGTCGAGGATTGGGGGCGGGGCAGGGATGTCCACCTTGCCCGCGGTCTTGCCTCCTGATTTTTTGTCTGGCGTGTCAATTGGCGTGTGGCTTAGCCCGGTCCTGGCTTCCTGGGCCTCCACGACGGACAGCAGGCTCGCCAGCAGTTGTGCCGCCTGGCCGCCCTGGGTGCGGATGCGGATGTCACCCTGCCAATCGCCAGTCATATGTTGTTCGATGACAGCGCGACTGCGGCTATTGTGTTCGTAAAGGCACAGCCCTCCCTTCCAGTAGAGCCCGTTCATGCCGGCCTCCTGCCCCAGGCGCGACATGATGCTGCGGATCAACCCGTCGTGCAGAAGGGGATAGCTAAGGGTCACGCTCTCGCAGCGGGCAGTATTGTCCCACATCACTTCGAATTCGAGGCGCAGCGTGTCCTTTTCGGGCAGGAGATCCGGCGCGATATATTCCGTTTCGCCGTCGCCGTCGCGGGGCCGGTGGACGAAGCAGATGCCGCAGGCCAGCATCATGCGCAGGAACAGCTCCTGCTCGGATTCATCGTATTTGCTCCACGCCAGCAGCCCCAACAGGTTGCGCCGGAAACGGCCGCGCAGATGCCGCAGCTCCTTAAGGCAACTTTCGCGGTCGAACACCGTATAGATGGCGTTAAGCGCCCAGCTCTGGTCCAGTACGATCCTGTCGATCAGGTCGTCCTGGTAAAAAACGGCGCCGATCAGATGCAGGTAATTGAGAAACAGTTCCGGCGAGCTGATGCTGCCGGCGTCTTCGCACATCTGACGGAACTGGTCGAGCGACAGGGTGCGGTTGAGACGGTCTTCCTTCTTCCGTTCTTCATCGGCCTGGCGCATCTCTTCCAGGCGATGGAGGACTTTCAGACGGCCGCCGCCGATCTGGTCGGTGCCGAGTTGATCCTGGAGGAAGGCAAAGGCATCGTTCAGACTTTCGTCAAGCGTGCCGCGCCGGCGTCCGGTGCGGGCGCTGTACTGAATGACCTGGGTCTGTGAAAACGGCGCCAGCCGGTCATTGACAAGTGTCGGCAGGCGCGTTTCATCGAGAGCGCTATCGCACCTGGCCTGGACGACGATGATCGGAGATGCTGTACCGCTCAGTTCCTTGACGTAATCCAGCCAGTAGGCCAGCGGGTAAGACCGGAAAACAAAGTCGCCCTCAACCTGAGGCGTGCTGGTTTCCATGGCAGGGGTCCATGCGACCAGGAAGATCGACCGCGTACGCATGAACAGACCATGCGTGCCATGATAAATGTCCTGGCCGCCAAAATCCCACAGGCTGAGTGTTACGTCGCTGTCCGTCAGCGGGGCGGTGGTGACGGTAATGCCGTGCGTTGACGGAACCTTGTCGTCGTAATCTTCACCGCGCAACTGGCGGCAGATTTGCGTCTTGCCAACCCGGCCATTACCTAGAACGACCAGCTTACATTGCTTGTGGGACGCGGAGTCATCCACCATGTCGGCCAGGTGTGCAATCAGCCGGTCCCGACAATCGTCCTCGGATGTCTGCGACAGAACCTCAGAAGGGACGCCTGGAATCTGGGTGTCGTAAAGGAACAATTTTCCCGTGAAATCTCGCAAGACCGATGTCGCGGACTTTAGAAGGGTGCATCCATTGCAAGTAAAGCTTTTTAAATTTATGAGCTTTACGAGAGCGGAAATTTCATAAACCTGCGTCTTTGAGCAATCAAGAGATTGCAAGCGGCGAAGGTGAAGTAGTGGGCTCATGTCACTTATGTCAGTTTCCGAACAATCTATATCTTTCAATTCAGAAAGTCTTGAAAGTGGTCCGATATCATTGATTGATGTTTTGTAAAATTTTAATGATTGCAGGTGTCTAAGATCGCTCAATGGCCTTAGGTCATTTATATTTGTTCTAGAGCAGTCAATCGTGCGTAGGTTTCCATGATTTGATAGGGGGGATAGATCCGAAATATTGCTGTAAGAGCAATCAATATATTCTAAAGAGTTGATATTTGATAATGGGCTTAGGTCTGAAACATCAGTTAGAAAGCATTTCAGTGTTGTTAAGTTTGTTAAATTTTCTATTGGATATATATTTTTTATATTTGTACCGTAGCAATTTATAGACATAATTGTTTTTATATTTGATAGGGGGGATAGATCTTTGACATTAGTATTGTGAAAGTTTAATGATTTTAAGTTTGTTAAATTTTCTAAAGGCTTTAAATTTTCGACGTACGTCTCAAAGAAATCAAGTGTCTGTAATTTTTCTAGACGCTTTAGTGGGGATATATCTCTTATTTTTGTGCTTGGAAAAGAAAGGTGTTGAAGGTTTGTGAGAGAATCTACCCCCTTCAACGACTTTAGCCCGCAAGCTCCGGCGCGTGGAATTTGCACTTCGCCAAATGCGTAATGAGTAATGCCCAATAAAAGCTCTGTCAGGTGCGTTAATTGAAGCAGTTCGTCCGGCAGAGTTTCGATGTCCAACATTTGTAAGTCGAGGCGACCTGTACGCTTATCGGCCTCGATTGCGATGCGTTCGAGCGCGATCTCAAGATCGCTTCTGGTGTCGTTAGAATCTTGCATATACCCTCCCGTATTCAGCCTCCGGTATGGTGCTGAATATTCGTGCACGTATCAAGGGAATATTCGACCGTCAGTTGGAGTGGGGCGGGTAAAGCCTTTTCGGCAAGCGCCATATCTCCTGCGTTAATCGCATTCATGGCCTCGTTGACCTCTTTGAGCCAGCAAACATGAACCACCGCAGCCGGCAAGACTGCGGATCGTGGCCGCGGACCGCTTTAACCCGTTCCGCCCTGGCTGAAGATGTAGAGCGCGGCGCAGATAAGCAGCAGTCCGGCCAGCGCCGCCAGCACGATCGGCGTGCGCGTCCTGCTTGCCGGCCTGCCCGGATAGTCATCGTGATACTGGCGCGGGCAGTCGGGACGGGGCGCGGGATTGGCCTTGTCATTCGGGGGCATGAGGGTCCTCCAGGGATCAGTTCGGACGGCCGGGAAACGGCACGATCACGCCGTCGCGGCGCATGGCCGGCGGCGAAGGGTTACGGACATCGAGTATGGTAATCGGGTCGGGGCATTCGCTGCGCCATTCGGCACTTATGACATCACCTGCCTGATAGCCCAGCAGCGCCACGCCGATCGGGCTGTCGAGCGCCAGGCAATGACCGTCGGGCCTGTAGTCATCCGCAAGGACCAATGTCCGCTCTTCCGCGAGCGCGTCGTTGATGCGGAACCGGACGCGGCTGCCCAGGCGGACGAGGGGGCACGGCGCTTCTCCCGGCAGCAACAGGCGCGCGGTTTCAAGCTTTTGTCGGACGATGCGTTCAAACGGCTCCTTCGAACCGTTCAGCCGGTCGAAAAGCTGACGCAGCAGGCGGTAGTCGCGGATCTGAAGCACCGGCGTCATGACATGTCCCCAATCTGGCTGACTTGCATCACTTGGAGCATCTGGCCACGGCCGTCCGTCGTTGTGAACCGGATGGCCTGGCCGTGGCTGAGGCCGATCAGGGCGGCGCCGACCGGCGTCAGGACGGAGATGCGGTTGTGCGCGATATCGGCCTGGTACGGCAGCACCACCTGGACCGTCCGCTCCGGGCCGGTGCCCAGGCGGTAACGGACAAAAGCGCCGATGCGGACGATGCCGGGATCAAGCTTTTCCGGCGCGACGATGCGCGCCCGTTGCAATTCGCGCTGCAGCAGGTCGGCGGCGGCCTTCTGGTCGGGCGCGGCGACGTCGGCAAGGTTGCCGAGAATTTCAAAGTCATCGCGGCCGATGACGATCTTTGGAAGCGTAAGGGTTTCAGACATGGATCTGCACACAATGAGGCCCTGGCGTAAGCGAAGGCGGAAAATATTGGGATTGCGTGCGCCGGATGGCATTGGAGCAGTGACGTATCATCTGCCGGAATGCGCGGCCCTCCCGAAGTCCGGAGGGCGCTGACGGCCGGACTTCGGGCTATGATCCTGTGACAGGATGTCCCTTGAGCGATTGCGATATCGCGAGTTTAGCCCGGATTACCATGACACGAAGATAGTCCGGTTGGCGGAATTGTCAACCTAAGCGGCCGGAGCCAGTCAGATACGTGCCGCCGGACTGCGTTACCTCCATACCGCCAGACAAAAGGATCATACGTCGTTTTGGTACCGTCCCGTTTACGCAGGCGGTCACGATCCGAGGGCATCGGCGTATGAATCAATGCGCCTTGAGCCAGGCCTGGGCGTCGGCTTCGGCGCGTGCCACCTCTGCGGACGTCAGCTTGGCCTTGATGGCGGGGATCGCGTTCGTTGAATCAGCGTCGCCCAGCGTGCTCCCGATAATCGCCCACATCAGGGCGGTTTCGAACGACTTTT
The DNA here is from genome assembly GCF_056400965.1 of Asticcacaulis sp. P4_H10. Lineage (NCBI taxonomy): Bacteria > Pseudomonadati > Pseudomonadota > Alphaproteobacteria > Caulobacterales > Caulobacteraceae > Asticcacaulis > Asticcacaulis sp. P4_H10. The sequence continues at coordinate 257,860 of NZ_JBFUKH010000003.1, forward strand.
CCACGCCTTGGCCCGATATGTAATAGGACAACATGAACATGGCCGCTTTGGGATCGCGCTTTTCCGCGGCCCGTCGCGCCAGGGCGATGCGCTTCGAGTAATCCGGATCGGGAAAGTAACCCATCTCATAGAAACCCTGGGCTCTCATTATATCGTCCGCCGAGCCGGTGTCCGCCCTATAGAAAAAATAGCTTTCCAATGTCTGGGGCCGCCCTGAAGCCTGGAACGGGCCAGGCTTGATATAGGGCGACGCTTCGGCAAGACGTTTGCAGAGCGGCGTGCCATACGAGAAGGCTGTGCTGATCGCCTTGAAGGCGACGTCTTCATCGGGATGGCTGAAATTGGCGGTATAAGGTTCGGCCTCGGCCCGGTCCAAGGTCATCCGCGTCATGGCGAAGGTTTCAGCCTCGGCGGCGGTCACGCCGGATTTCGATGCGTCGGCAACTGTCTTCATGAAGGCTGCCACCGTGGCCTCGGCATCGATGGTGTAGCCAATGACGGTACACAACGGGGCATTGGCGCTTATGCGCGTCAATACCGAGACGCGTTCCTCCCACGCCGCGCGTGGTGTTTGCGCGGCCGTGGCGGGCAGGGCGCCAAGCACGCATGTAACAATACCCAAGGCCGTCAGGACCGGAAAACGCATAGCCACCCCTCATCGTGTTCATGTTTTGTGCATGTAGTCACACTCGCCCGGGAATTGCAATCGGACCCGGTATTTTTTATCGAAAGAGACAAGGGATTGTACGTCCGGCCGGAAGTCTGTTAGCCTAACCACGCAAAAAGAGGGGAAAACATGCGCCGTTTGAGTCTGATTACCGTTGTGGCCGCGGTCATTTTCGTGACCGGATGCGCTACCGTCGAAGGCTATCGCCAGCACATGGACCTGATGGTCGGCGCGCACAGCGATCAGCTCCAGGTCGATTGGGGACCGCCCGACCGGGTGTCGCGCCTGAGCGATGGCAACGAGCTGTGGACGTACCGCAAGATCACCGAACGGCAGTCGGGCAATTCCTACTCCCAGGTGCCCAGCGGCTCCTACCAGGAAAAATACAAGGACAAGAAGGGCAATATAAAGACCCGGACGGTCACGACCTACGACTCCGTCTGGGTGCCGCCGAAATACTGGGAAACCTACTGCGAGACGCGCTTCGTCATCAGTCAGGACCACCGCGTGCTGAGCTCCGGCTTCGAAGGCTCGGACTGCGTCGCTAAGGAGATAAGATCGGGCGGCGCGGAATAGTCTGGAGCGGGTGAGGTATAGACGGCGTGCCGGAATCGATTACGGGGACATGGAACGGGACCTATAGCTACCCCGATGAGATGGGCTGGGAGCCCTGCTACTTCACTGCTCGACTGGTACAGACTGGGGCGAACTTCCTCGGCTCCATCACCGAAGAGGTCGCCGACGACCTCGCCATGCTGACCCGCCAGGCCGCCTTTGTAGAGGGCACGGTGCGCGATTTCGCAGTGTCATTCGTCAAGACGTATGATGGCGGGGGCGGCTGGCTGCACAGCGTCACCTATGACGGACAGCTTTCAGAACAGGGCGATGAGATACACGGCGAATGGCGGATCATCGAAGATGGACAGATCTTCGCCGGTGCCTTCATCATGCTGAGGCGCGCCAAGGCCGCCCAAGAGGCACAGACCGTAGCGGAAAGCGTCGGCGCACCGTACTTCTGATGCGCAGGAGCAGGTCAAGGTGGTTCGCGTCGGAGCAGGGCGCGCTGTTCGGCACGTACCCCCTCCGACCTAAAGCCACCGCCGGACTTCAATCCCCCACGGGCCGGTAGCTGACAAAGGCGATGCTTTTGCTGTCGGGTGACCAGGACGGCACATTAATCGTGCCCTGGCCGCCGAACAGCTTCGTCAGCACAACCGGTTCACCGCCATCGGACGGGATCAGCTTCAGCGTCACATCCTTGTTGGCCGGGTGGTCGCCGACTGCCACATCGGTGCCGAATGAGATATAGGCGATCCACTTGCCGTCCGGCGACGGATGCGGGAACCAGTCACGCGTATCGGCCTCGCGCGTCATTTGCTCCGCGCCCGTGCCGTCGGCGTGCATCCGCCACAGCTTCATATTGCCGCTGCGCACGGAATTGAACCAGATCCACTTGCCGTCGGGCGAATATTCCGCGCCGTCGTCCAGTCCCGGCGCGGTCGTCAGCCTTGTCTCGGGGCCGCCTTCGACGGGGACGGTATAGACGTCGTAATCTCCGCCGCGATTGGCGATATAGGTCAGGGTCTTGCCGTCCGGAGACCAGCCGTGCCAGTAGCTTGGTCCCGCAGGCGTGATCAGGCGGGGCGCGCCGCCACCGGCCGGCAGGATATGGATGCGCGACTGGTTGTCGGGATTGGTCTGGTCGCTGACGGCGATCCACTTGCCGTCCGGCGAATAGCCGTGGTCGTTGTTCATCTTCGTCAACGCGCCAGAGTCGAGCCGGGCTGGCGTGCTGGTCCCAAACGACTGGACCGAAGGCAGGGTATAGAGTTGCCCGCCGGAATTGAACAAAAGGGTCGTCCCGTCGCGCGACCAGTTCGGTGCTTCGATCAGGTCCCGGGTGTGGTAGAGGAGGGTGCGGTTCTTATCGCTGATCGCCAGGATTTCCAGCGTGCTCTCGGTCTTTGTCTGCGGCGTCGGCCAGCCCGCGACGCCGGGGGCCAGGGGTTCCAGTTCGACATTGCCGAAGACGGCGGTTTCCGAGACGGTATTGTTGTGCGCGGTCACGGCCAGACCGGCCAGGTAGGTGTTGCCAAGTGCGATGCGCACGCCACCCCCGACGGGGCGGACTTGGCCATTCGAGTCCGACAGCGACATCCAGGCATAGCCATCGTGATATTCGAGCGCGACGCGGCTGGCGCCCTTTTGATTGGCAATGACCTGATAGGTCTGGCCGCCCTTGGTTTCGCGGTACTGCAGCGACACCATCCCGTCGCCATGGACCATGATGTCGACATAGGGGCTGTCGGCGTCGAGGGTCTGGCGCAGCATGACCCCGGCCTTGCGGTGCGGCTCGACGCCCTTGCCTTCAAGGGTTATATCGGCGGCTATATAGGTGTCGCCGATGACCTTATTGGCGGCGAAGTGAAAGGCGTCGATCGCGCCCCAGATATTGGCGCCAGAGGCCGTCAACCGGTACTTCCCGTCTTCAAAGATGGCCTTGCCGGGAATGGCATTGGCGCCGACGTCGACATGTGTTTCGAAAATGCCGACGGTTTCGGCATAGGCGCCACTGGCCACGAGGGCGCATGCGGCCACGGCCGCAAACAGGATTTGCTTCATGATGTTCTCCCAGATCGTGCCGTGATCGTGAACTGCCACGGCTTTGTAATCGATTACGAACGTTAACAGAGTTCACGCCGCAAGGGAAGGCTGAAGGGAAGGGTGCTTTCTTTCGAGGCGCGCCGCCTTTACCATGGGGCCGCCACGCCCATCCGGAGCCGTCATGACCAAACACCGCATCTACGCCATGAGTTTCGCCAGCGTATACCTGCTCTATATCGCCAAGGTCGAAAGAAAGGGCCGCACCCGGGACGAGGTCGACGAGGTGATCCGCTGGCTGACCGGCTTCAGCCAGTCGGAGATGGAGCAGCATATCGCGGCGAAGACGACCTTCGAGGACTTCTTTGCCGCTGCACCGAGGCTCAATCCGGCGCGTGACCTGATCAAGGGCGTGATCTGCGGCGTGCGCATCGAAGAGATCGAAGAGCCGCTGATGCGCGAAATCCGCTATATGGACAAGCTGGTCGACGAAGTGGCCAAGGGCCGGCCGATGGCGAAGATATTGCGGGTTCAGGCGCCGGCATAGCCCAGGCGCGAGACCTGACGCTACGGGCAATATGCAGACCGTCTTGCGTCATTATAACAGCACTGTTATATCTTTCGCATGACCTCGTCCCGCCGCACACTTGGCACGCTGCTGCGCCACCTGATCGAATTGCTCGACGGAGCGGTTGAGCAGGGCTATGTCGAGGCCGGGCTGGAGTTCCGGCCCCGTTACACGCCGGTGCTGAAAGCTTTGATGTCAAAGGGCCCGGTCGCGATCAAGACCCTGGCGGAGACGGCGTGCCTGACCCATTCGGCGGCCAGCCAGACCGTCGCCCAGATGAAAAAGGCCGGCCTTGTCGAGGTGCGGCGGGGCAGGGACCAGCGGGAACAGGTCGTGTCCCTGACGCTTAAGGCAACCGCCATGATCCCGGCGATCCAGGACGTCTGGCGTATTACCAATCAGGCAGCGGATGACCTTGAGGCCGAGCTGGGGTTTCCACTGTCGCAAAGGCTTGAGGACGCCATAGCGTTGCTTGAGGCCCAGTCGTTTAGCCAGCGCCGCCGGACCGCGGCGCAGCGGCTGGAGGTGCGAGTGCCGTAGTGTCACGCGTTTAACCTGGCCGTCCCGTTGACCCGAAAACACGGACCGCCGAACAAGAGGGGTAAATCATGCGTATCTCTAAACTGTCCATCCTGCTGGGCGCCGCCGCGACCGCCCTGCTAGCGACCGGCACGCTGGCGCCACACGCCGCCACGGCAGAAACACCCGCCGCCGCCCAGGCTCCGGCCTTTGGCGCGGCGGCCAAACGCGAGGCCATTACGGCCGCCGCGAAGCTGCTCATCGACGACTATGCCTTCCCTGAGCTTGGCGCGAAGGCGGCGGAGATGCTGACGCGAAACCTCGACGCCGGAAAATACGACGCCGCTGCGACGCCCATCGCTTTTGCCGCCCAGGTGACGCAAGACCTGCACGCCTTGGCCCACGACAAGCACCTCAACCTGTTCGCCGAGGGCGCCTTCCCCGGTGAGACCCGGGCGCCGCTGCCGCCGTCGCTGTTCGGCTTTGCCCGCGCCGACAGGCTTAAGGGAAATATCGGCTATATCGAACTCAACGGCTTCATGTGGCACGCTATGTCGCGTCTGGCCGCTGCCCCGGTCATGGACGCCATGGCGCCAACCGACGCCCTGATCATCGACCTGCGCAGGAATGACGGGGGCGATCCTAACGCCGTCGTCCATCTTATCAGCTATTTCTTCGGCAGTGATGCGCCGGTCCCGGTCAGCGACATCCTGTGGCGCAAGTCTGGCACGAGCGAATACCGCCGCGAAACCTTCAAGACCGAGCGGACGCCGTACAGCTACGTGAACAAGCCGGTCTATATCGTTATAGGCCCTGACAGTTTTTCCGCCGCCGAACACTTCGCCTATGACATGCAGGCGCTGAAACGCGCCGTCATCGTTGGACAGGTCTCAAAAGGCGGAGCCAATCCCGGAGGCCCCCGGCCGGTAGGTCCGGGCCTGTGGCTGGCCGTCCCGACCGGCCGCAGCGACAATCCGATCACCCACACAAACTGGGAAGGCAAGGGCGTCCAGCCGGATGTCGCTACCGCGTCGGATGACGGCTTCGCCACGGCCTATGCGCTGGCGCTGAAAGCCACGGGCGGAAAAGGACCAGCCGCCGCAACCCCCGACGTGGTGACTGAGGCACGCCTGCTGCCGCCCGCGCGCACCACGGCCGCGCCGGGCGCCGAGGCTGCCTTGAAAAGCTTCATTCCGGCCATGGCCGCTGGCAACCCGCCCAGCGACATCCTTGGTGGCGCCATGGGGTGGCTGGCTGGGCGGCAACTCGCCATGTACCAAAAGGATCTGAAGCGGTTGGGCACACTCGAGGGCCTGAGCTTCGTCAAGGTCGACGATGTTGGTCTGGACGTTTTCGAGGCGCGCTTTGCCAACGGCACGCTTGTCTTTACCCTGGCCATGGACGCGGATGGCAAGATCGCCGCGTGCCAATACCAGCCGAAGTAGGCGCGCCGGGAGGGGGGAATTAGATCTACGGGTTTGGGGCCCCAAGAAGCGTTCCTTGGCCCCAAACCCGCAGGTTCTAAATCATGCCCTTGTCGCGATACAGCTGCTCCAGCACCGCCAAGGGCATGGCGCCGGCCGTCAGGCCCGTATCGTGGAAGGCCTTGATGTCGAACTTCGCGCCCATATGCGCCTGCGCCCTGTGACGAAGATCCAGCCACTTCAGCTTGCCGACCATGTAGCCCAGCGCCTGGCCCGGCCACACGCAGTAGCGCTCGATCTCGGTCGCCGTCGAGGATTCTTCGTCGCCCATCTGCGTCGCCATGAAGGTCAGCGCCTTTTCACGTGACCAGCGTTTCGAGTGCATGCCGGTATCGACCACCAGGCGGCACGCGCGGAACAGGGCGTCGTGCAGGTAGCCGATATAGCCCGGCGCGTCCTTGGCGTACATCTTCATGTCCTTGGCCGCGACCTCTTCGGCGTACAGCGCCCAGCCTTCGACATAGGCGTTGAAGCCTGCCACCTGACGCAGCATCGGCAGGCCCTTGGCCTCCTGCTGAATCGAGATCTGCATGTGGTGGCCAGGGATGGCTTCGTGATAGGTCAGGGTCGGCAGGGTCCACGACGGGACCTCGGCTGTGTCGCGCAGGTTGATGTAGTAGGCGCCCGGGCGCGTCATATCCAGCGACGGCGACTGGTAATAGCCGCCCGGCGCGCCCAGTTCGGTCGCCTTGGGGACGCGGCGGACATCGACCTTGGATTTTGGCAGGACGCCAAAATAATCCGGCAGTTGCGCGAACACGACGCCGATCTGGGCGTTGAGATCGGCCAGCAGCTTTTCCTTGCCGGCGTCGGTGTTCGGATAGACGTATTTGGGGTCCACCGCCATGGCCTTCATGCGTTCGCCCGGCGTGCCCTGCGTCATGCCCATCGTCTTCATGACGCGGTCGAGCTCGGCATTGATCTCCTTGACCTTTTCGAGGCCGATATTGTGGATCTCATCGGCGGTCATGTCGGTCGAAGTGCCGTTGCGGACGCTGTAGGCGTAGATGGCCTCGCCGTCGGGCAGGCGCCACACGCCGGCTTCGTGCGTGGCGGTCGGCAACAGGGCTTCCAGCGCCTGGACCTGGGCGTCGAGCGCCGCGCGGACCGGTCCTTCAAAAAGCTTGGTGGCCTGCACTTCCCAGTCGCCGGCGATATTGGCCTCCTTGGTGCGGCGCGCCAGCGAGGCGACCAGGACGGAGTCGGCGGCCTTCAGGTCGCGCTGGCCCTTCAGCTGGGCGATCGCCTTTTGCAACGCGAAGTCCGGCGGCACGACCCCCAGGCCGGCATCGGCCTTGACGTTGGCGGTCTCTTCATTGAGCACCTCGGCATAGGCCGACAGACGCGAGAGGTAGGCGTCGGCATCGTCCTTGGTGGCGATGGAATGCATGGTGTCGAGGAAGTCGGGCGTCGACTGATAGCTGCCGCTGAGTTGGGTCACGACGTAGGGCGTGCCCATGGTCTTGAAGGTCGTCTGGCCCTGCAGAGAATTCTTCAGGTCCCACAGGACGGTGTCGTAATTGACGCGGTCCATGCCGGAAAGCTTTGTGCGATCGACGGCTTCGATGCCGGCAATGCCGCTCTTGAGATAGGCGATGTAGGCCTCGCGGTCGGCGCGGCTGGCGTGGTCCAGCTTCGCCTTCTGGCCGGCCAGCTCACCCTTGTCGAGGCCCAGATAGGTCGTCGTGGTCGGCGACAGCTTGAGGTAGGCCTGGAAGGTCTTGTCGAGCGTGGCGGTGAGCTTTGCCGCTTCTCCGGTTGCGGCGGCGGTGGCGGGGAATGCCGTTGACGCGAGCAGCGCGGACGCGCCCATAAGAACCTGACGACGATCGGCCATGATTTTTCCCTTGGCTTGAAACAGTTGCGCATGAGACTATGCGGAAGACTCAGGCGGGGCAAGGGCCACTTACCTTACAGTTTTTTAATCTGCGGCGCGCGTAAAGGAGGCGGTCATGGACACCTCGAAAATCCAGATTTTCACCACCGGCGGGACGATCGACAAGAGCTATTTCGATGGCCTCAGCAAATACCAGTTCGACCAGAGCAAGATCGGCGAGCTGATCAGCAATGCGGCTGTGTCGCTGCCGTTCGCAATCACCGAACTGATGGCGAAGGACAGCCTGGAACTGACCGACGACGACCGGGCGCAGATCGTCGCCGCCGTCAGCGCCGCCGGGGCCGAGCGGATCATCATCACCCACGGCACCGATAGCATGGCCGTGACAGCGGAACGGCTGGCTTCGCTTGGGCTCGACAAGACGATCGCGCTGACCGGCGCATTTCTGCCGGCCCGGTATGCCGACAGCGACGCGGCCTTCAATCTGGGCATGGCGTTCGCGACGGTCCAGACGGCGCCCTATGGCGTCTATATCGTCATGAACGGCACGGTCTTTCCGGCGGGCGGCGTGATCAAGGACCGGGCCCAACGGACGTTTCGCGCGCAGGAAGGGTAGGCGCTAAACCCGCATTGCCTCGGCCAGGGCCATGAACAGCGGCCCCACGCCTTTCGGGTCGTTGGCCACGACCTTTTCCGACAGGTAATAGGCATAGCTGCCGTCGCGGTACGGATCGCCGCCAAGCCCGGCGACGCGGCAGATGCCGTTAAGCGCTATCGGTGTCACCCAGCGGTCGATACATGCCTTCAGGCTCTGGAGACCCGCGTGGCGGGCGTCCGCGCCGACAACACCCAGGCGCGCCGCCTTGAGCAAGGCATAGGTCGTCATCAGCGAGGCCGATGCTTCTTCGTAATTGCCGGCGCGTGTGCCCTGATCGACGATCTGGTACCACAGGCCGTCGTCCGAGCGGAAAGCCAGCATGGCCTCAAGGCTGGTGCGCAAAATCCGGGCGATCTCGGCGCGGCCACCGGCGTCGAAGCCGTCGGAGGCTTCGTAGCAGTCGACCAGCGCGCACAGCCACCAGCCCATGGCGCGGCCCCAGATGTGCGGCGACAAGCCTGTCCTGGGGTCGGCCCAGCGCTGGGCGCGGCTTTCGTCCCAGCCGTGGTAGTAGAGGCCGGTGTTCGCCTGGCGCATGACGGCATCAACATGGTGCATTTGCCTAAGCGTATCGTCGAACAGGGCAGGGGCGTTGGTGACGCGGGCGTACTGTAGCTGGAAGGGCTGGCCCATATAGAGGCCGTCGAGCCAGACCTGATGCGGATAGCGCGCCTTGTGCCAGTAATTACCGGATTGCGTGCGCGGATAGGCTTTGAGCGGGGCGAACTGGGTGTCCATCGCCTTGCGGAAGCGCGCCTGGCCGGTCGCGCGGTACAGCGGCTCAAGGATGCTGCCGGCCTTGATCATGTCGATATTGTACGGGTGCGGCTGAAAGGTCGGGATACTGCCGTCGTTGAGCACGCGCGTCTGCATGTCGCTGAGAATATAGTCGAGAAAAGCCTTGTCCTGCGTGGCCTCATAAAGCGCCAGGACGCCTGACCAGACACAGCCATCCTCATAGCCCCAGAGATCGTCGCGAGCTTCGAAATGCGTCAGGTAGTGGATGACAAAGAGGGGCACGTCGGCGCCGAGTGCGCCAAGCCGCTCAAGGGTTTGCGCATTGGGCAGGAATGGCGGGCGCGTTGCGGCGCTGGCCTGTGCGAAGGAAATGAGGGACGCCGCGCCGGCGCAAAAGGTCCGTCTGTCCATTATTATGTTCCTGCCCCGCGGCATGGATAATCCGGCTCTGCGGGGAAGTCCATCCGTTCAATGCGCCATGAAGCGGCGTCTGTGTCCACTAAGAAGGCCCCGCCCAACCCAATGGTGGGCGGGGCCATTCCGGCCTTGTCACTTTCGCTATTGGTGCGTGGTCATTCTGCGCTACAACACGCTATACGATCGCCATCCCGGAGAGTCCGATGAAAGCCCTGATTGCCCTGAGTCTCGTCCTGATCGCCGTGCCCGCCGCCGCGCACGAAGCCAAATGGGAACCCATTTTCGACGGCAAGACGCTGAACGGCTGGACGCCCAAGATCACGGGCCATGCCTCCGGCGAAGACCCCAGGCATACCTTCGTCGTCAAGGACGGGGCGATCCGCGTCTCCTACGCCAATTACAACAATAAGTTCGGGGCCGAATACGGCCACCTGTTCTGGAAAGAACCGCTGAAGGCCTATCGCCTGCGCTTCGAGTATCGTCTCTTCGATGCGGCGCTGCCCGACGTCAAGCCCTGGGAAGTCAGCAATTCCGGCGTGATGGTCCACGCCCAGGCGCCGGAAACCGAGCGTCTCGACCAGGCGTTTCCGGTCAGCCTGGAGTATCAGATCCTCGGCATTCCGCGCCCGACCCAGGAGCCGACGGGCAATCTGTGCACGCCTGGCACCACCATCGTCATCGACGGCAAGCGCGATCTGCGCCACTGCATCCTGTCGTCGTCGCCGCTTCTGCCGGTCGGGACCTGGACGAAGGGCGAGATCGAAATCCTGCCTGACGGCCAGATCACCCACTCTGTCAACGGCAAGGTCGTGCTGCGCTATTCGGCGCCGGAACTGGACCCTGCGGACAAGGACGCACAAGCGCTCATCACCGCGGCGGGCGGGGCGGTGGCCCTGACCAAAGGCTATATCGCGTTGCAGGCCGAAGGGCAGCAGATCGAATTCCGCAAGCTCGAAATCCAGCGCCTGGACTGACACCAGGCGTTTGGCGCGAAATCGGCGGACGTGACGGGAACTTAAGGGTGCCTGTGAGCGGGAAACGTAATCGCTATGTTTTCTCTGTTACCGGACGTGACGTAAGGGCCGCATTCTGCCAGGGCCTGTACCGCGAGGGACTGCACGTCCGAGTCCCGGGTCAGGGCCTCCGCCACGCGGGAAACATTTCCAAGCGCAGAGAAGCTGACATGAAGCATGGTTGCCGAAATCTCATGGTCAGCGACCCGCAACCAGCAAGGCTCTATCTGCTTCCACAATGCGCTGTTGTCACCTGAAGCCGCCCCTTCGGCGCCCGTGTTTCCCGTGCCAGCCGTTTGCGAAACCGCAATCTCGGTAACTTCGCCGATGGCTGTGTCATCGCGCATGGTGATATCCTGCTCGACCTCGATCACGCTGGGCTCGCTCAAATCCGCCAGATCGGTTGGATCTGGTGTTTTTACTGTCAAGGCTTCGGGCAGGGCTTCAGCCATCGACACCAGTTCAACGCCCATACCCTGGCCGATTCCGTCCCCGGTGCCGGCTCCATCTATGCCACTTCCGGAGCCCGGGGCAGGCTTTGCGAACAGAACACACAGGATCAAGAGGCCGTGCAGGCCGAATGAAACCGCTATGCTTATTTTTCGCCTGTGCTTAAGCGCCCACCGGTCCATTGTTTTCAATGGAAGCCAGGATGTCGCGGAGCAAATAGCGGTCCGGAAAACGGTATGGAATTTCGACGACGAAAGGCCGCGATACATAAATCACCGATTCAGTGAGAAGAAAGGCCTCAGGGGGTTTTGACAACCTTCGTCCTGTTTCCGGCGTTGTCGTAGGTGTAGATCACGACCGTTCCATTCGGGTAGTCGACCTCGACCAACCGCCCGTGCACGTCGTATTTATAGACTGTCGTGCCCGCATTTGCCGCTGGGGCGGATGACAGTAGAATAGCCGCTGCTGCGGCAACAAGACACCTGTAAAGGTTCACAGGAATTCTCCATGCTGTTTCAATGAAAAACACATTACTTTGAAACGACCAAGGGGTTTGAAATAAAGGGATATTTCCTGAATTCTTCCCCCTGTTTTGCGTCCTTTCCACCGACAAACACATTGTATATTTCATCACTTCCGAGACCGAAGAATGGACGTTTCTTCAATTTCACGGTGTATATTATAAGGCTCGGCGGTTTATCCATGTGTTGGTAGTCGCCTATCAAGACAAATGACTTCTGGCCCCAAGGATAATCAATAGTCCACGTGTTCACATCTTTAGCTGACTCATCAACTGTAGGGCGCCCAAGCGCTGCGCGCATTTCGTACAAGGTCTCAACGCGACTAAAATGCTGGGACCATTTCCGGGGAACATAGCGGCCTTCGCTGTTATACAAGACGATTGGCCGAATGAGTTCATTGAAGGTCAGTGCTATCCCCGCAATCGATAATGCGACGGAAATAATAACGATGTGAACGCGCTTTAGCATGAGCATTTCCAGTATATAGGAGTGCCTTTCGGGCTCAGGTTTCCGCTAAAAGGCCAGGTCGTTGTCCGGGAACCATAGGCTGCACTATCACCAATTGTGGTTCCATTACCGCCGCCACGCGGGCCTGGTGTGCTGCTTACGAAGGCAACGTGCCCGCCGCCTGAATCTGGCTCGGCGATAGCAACAATGTCCCCAACGTGCGGACCCGTCAGGTCACGCTCCCAACCGTAGCTATTCATCAAGGCGGCAGTGCTCGGAGATGGATCCGACCATCCACCCTTTCCCGCTCCGACCGGATTTACACTTACCGAGACATGCATTCCAAATGGCCCATTGATTTGGCTTGGCCGACGGGGCGCTCTCAGTCCGGCCTTCTCAATCACGGTCGCGACAAAGATGTTGCAGGTATATTTATTTCCCTGGTTCTTGTAACTCCACTTGGTTTGCCAATTCATCGCATTGGCCGCCTTTAAAACCGCGTCCGCGCACCCGCATGGCTTTTTCTTCTTCTTGCCCTTCACGATCACGACCGGAGTAAGCCCTTGGGCCTGGGTCGAGTGGGGATCGACCGAGGGAGGGTGGTCGACCGGCCCTGTGGCGCCGCCTCCGCCGCCGCCGCCGAAGAAGTTGGCGATGTTTCTCGATCCGCAGATAACGATAACCGCCGCATCGTTATTTGGCGCGCATTCCAGGCCCGTCGGATCGCTTCCATTCATTGGATCGCCGCCAACATAGGCATAGAGGTTCATGCCATCGGCGTAGCCGGTCGGGTCAGGTTGCAGGAAACGGCCCACGCCCGGAGCGTACATTCTGGCCTTGTAGTAGTAGAGGCCGACCTCGGACAGCCATGTCTGCCCGGTGTAGCGGAAGCGGCTGTTCACTGTGCCTGACAGGTTGGAAGGCATGCCGTACTCGTCATAGCCATAGATGGCTGTCGTTGCCCCGGAAGCGTTGGTTATGGCCGTGATCGAGCCACGTTCATCAGAATAAAGGTACGACTTGGCGCTGGTCGTAGCGCCCTCATACCATACAAGGGGGTTATCCGTGCCCTGGCCGTGGACGTAGCGACGCAACAGAGCATTCCCACCGTCGTATTCCGCGATGAGATCAGGGCCGTCGTAGAGGAATCTTGTCGATGTGCCGTTCTTCGTCACGCTCAGGAGGCGGTTCTCCGCGTCATAGGTCAGTGTACTGGTCACAACCGATGCCACACTGGTCAGCAGGTTATTGACGTTGTAGCTGTAAGTGGTTCCGGATCCGTCGGATGTCAGGTTGCCGCGTCCGTCGTAGCCAAAGGCCGTCCCGCCGTTGATGTTGGCGATTCGGTTCAGCCCGTTGACACCATAGTTCGTCGTACCGGAGGGGAAGGAACTGCTCGGCTCAAAAACAGCATTGCTGTTCGTCCGCGACTTGATCTGATCGAGCGCGGAATAGCCGAGTGTCACCGCGTTCGTATTATTCGCTGCAGCGTTGGTCAGTGTGTAAAGGCGGTGATTGGCGTCATAGGTCAGGCTGGTCGCATAACCGCTTCCCCGGGTCAAAGCCGTCACTGCATCGGAGTCGTCGTAGGTGTAGGTCGCAAGCGCCGCGGCGCCGTTTTCGTAAATCCCTGTGAGTTGGTCGCCGTCGTTAAATGCGTATGTGACGTAGAGACCGCTGCCGGGATAGGTCAGCTGGGTCCGCCGGCCATAGGCGTCATAGCCGTAGGTCAGGGTGCCCATCGGCTGCGCATCCGCCAACATCCATCCGAGGGCGTTATAACTGTAGGTCTCGGTGGCCGAAGCCCCACCTGTCGTATTGTTGACGTGGGTCAGCACCTGATTGAAGTTATCGTATGTGAGGGTTTCAGAGACCGCATTGCTCTTTGAGGTCGGGCGGCCCAGCGCGTCATAACCGAAGCTGACCGTTGACGCCCCGTCCCGAAGGTTGATCGATCCGACACGCCCATAGGCGTCGAAATTGGTCTGCGCGCAGTCCGTCGTCGAGGCGCTGTGCAGGGTTACAGCCGATGGATAACACATGCGGTAGGCACGGCCGAAACCGTCATAGGTAAATCCGGTGCGATTGCCGTTGCCGTCTTCCATCCAGCCAAGGGTTCCATCCGCGTTATAATTCCGGACGAAGCTGGTCATGGGCGTCGAGGTATTGTAGCCCGTGACGACCGACGTCACTGCGCCTGAAAGATCATAATTGGTCTTCGTGATGTGGTCGTTTCCGTCCGTCCCCGCTGTGCCGAGATTACAGGCGGATGCCGGAAGACTGCCGAACGCGGAGGGGTTGGCGCGCTGCGCCTGGCAGATTGCCCGCAGGTTGCTGTCATAGCTGACCTGCGTGACGTAGCTGAGCACACCTTGTTCATAGTGGCGCGTTATCGCAGGCAGCACCAGCGTGGCGTCATAGGTCGTTGTGTCGTTGCGAAGAGTCGACATCGACTGCCATTCTGCCTTGGCTTGCGCCCACCGGGCCTGCGGCGTCGATCCGTTATACGTCGCGCTGGTTCCTGCGCCAACCGTTCCGCTCTCGCTGTTGCTGACGTTTCCGTTGTTATCGTACGTAATGCGCGTTGCGCGGCGCTTCTGTATACCGGCGCCGTCCGGGTCCAGGGCTACATATCCGACCATGCGGTTGCCGGCGTCATAGAAGAAGTAGCTTTCGTCCACCACGCCGGACTTGGGGCCGTCCCCCACGGCCACATTTCCGTTTATGTCATAAGTATAGGTCGTGGTCTGATAAAGGTTGGTACCGGACGCCGGCAAGCCCAGGTTTGCATTGCCTGCCTGCGTCGTCTCGGTGACAGGCAGGGCATTGCCGGTGCCATAGGTGTAGGTCGTGCGCTGCTCGTCTGCCGTTCCAACGCAGGCTGGCGCCGAATAGGTCATGCAGCTCGAAACCGTACTGACACGCCATACACCCGGTTGCGCAACCAGCGTGCCCGAGCTGTCTTTCGCGCCGGGTATAACCTGGATGTAGGTATACCGGGTCTGAGGCGCATAGCCGTTCACGGTCGGCAAGGTCATTGTCGCGACCTGTCCGGAATTGGAATCGTAGGTATAGGTTGTAACCGCTCCCGCCGCATCGGTGACAGTGAGCGGAGAGTTGCAGTATTTTTGATTGGTAGCGTTACACGAGCCAGCGAAGCTTGCATTGGTCACGATGTCGGCCAAGCCTGAGCCGGCCTTGGCGACAATACGCTTTTCGATCACATTGTTACGGCCATCGTACTTGTATTGCACGTAGCCACCCGTCGGCGTCGTTCCACTCCAGGTCGCGTCGGCGGCAACGACCTGCTTGACCGAACCCGCATAGCCGCCGGCGCCGTCAGTCGTGGCATAATAGATATAGGTGATCTTGCGGCCGAGTTCGTCCTGATCGGTCAATAGCTGACCGTTGGAGTAGGTTACCACATGGGTCGAGCTGTCCGGGTTGGTCACCGTCGTGGTGGAAACCGACCCGGATGTTGTGACCGCATAGTTCCAGACGCTGGACCCGACCGTGAACTTGTTCGAGCCGAAGGTTTTCGTCGCACCAGAAGGATAGGTAATGCCCGTTTGGTTCACGGTCGGCGTCGAAATGGCGCCTGTGGCGGGCCAGCTCGAAGCATTGGCGGATGTGCAGGCTGACGGCGATTGAGGGTCGCACCAGTCAAGCGACGCGTTGACAATGTAGACCTTGGTGGTGGTCCAGCTGTCCCAGCCATTGGCAACAACGTTGTGCGTCAGGTCGTACTTTACGGTCCACCCAAGCGAACTCGTAACGCCGTTCAGCCGGTAGGCGTAAACCGTGAGCGCGGTGCTGATAACGTGGGTTGCCGTCTGATAATAATATTTCAGGACTTCGCCGTCCGGCTTTGTCCGCTGGATGAGCATCCCCGATACGCCTGGCCGGCCGTTGACGCCTGGCGACGACATGGAGGAATTGTAAACCGAAATCGTGCCGTCGGTATCTGTGATTGTGGTCAGGTTTCCGTTGATTGTGACCACACTTCCGTCAGATGTCGCACTCTCCTTGACGATTCCCCCATAGCTGACCGTGCCGTCGTCGAACGTGACACCTATGAGATCGTCATAATACAGACCGTTGCCGGTGCTGGGGGCACGGCTGATTCCGGCTGTGCTGATCCGTGTCCCCTCCGCTTCGAACTCGAGTGAGATAAGATCGACGTTGTTGCGATCGACGACCCGGGTGGTCGGGGGTTGCGGAGCGGTTTGGGCGCTCGCCGTTGAGGTAGATATTGTCAACAGGGCGATCGTTGTGGCCGTCGCGAGTGAGATAGGTACGCTTTGATTACCGACACGCTTGCCCCGTAGATATGTCATTACCTATCCCCTAAAAACGCAGTTCTTAGGATCGAAACATCATATCCAAGATCTATACAATCAGACCAATCCCGGACCTGAGTGTAAACTTTGCATTTATAAGTTGTATGGGTTTGAAGCGACTGGTTTTTTTATCTTCAAATTTTTTTGTATATGAGGGGAAAGTCGGCGGTCAGAGCATTGCTCCGAAAAGTGGGAACCGGTTTTTCGGGCCAGGCATGCGACTTCTAAGAAATCTGGACCGCTTTGGACCCCAGGCGCTGCGCGATCCCACGGCGTTCCATGATGGCTTCCGACGGTGTCCATTCAGTGGAGGCCCCGACACGGCCAAACTGGAAATAGCCGAATGTCCCTTCAGGCGGACATCCAATGCTCCCACGGTGTGATGCAAGCGCTAATGGTTTCGGCCAGGGACTGGAAGACCGCCCGGCGCGGTGAGGTCGCCCGCCACATCATGGTCAGTTCGCGCACCGGCGCGCGGTCCGTCAAGGGCCGCGCCACCACCAGCTTTTCGCGCAGGACGTCCGAGCGGACATACAAGGCCGGCAGCAGCGATACCCCCATGCCCGCCGCCACCATCTGACGCAGCGTATCCAGCGTCGTGCCGCAATAGTCCTGGACGTCGGTGGCGCCGGCATCGTGGCACAGCCGGGCGATCTGGTCGTGCAGGCGCGGACCGCGATCCATCGACAGGATGCTTTCGCCCTTCAACTGGGCCGGGTCGATGGCGTCGCAGGCGGCCAGCCGGTGGTCGAACGGCAGGACCAGGTGCAGGGGCTCGCGCATCAGGCGGACGCGCGTAAAGTCGTCGTGCTCCGCATCTTCGGGCGTCAGCAGGACGTCGTGCGTGCCGTCCGACAGCTTGTGCGCCAGATTGTCCAGGCTGTCTTCGCGCACATTAATGCGCAGGTCCGGGAAATCCTCGCGCAGCTTCGGCATGGCCAGTGACAGCACATAGGCGCCGACGGTCTGGACGACACCCATGCGCACCGTGCCCATTACGCGCGCCGGATCGTCGCGCCGGGCAATTTCACGGATGTCCTCGACCTCGGCCAGGACGGTGCGGGCGTGCCTGGCGATCTCTTCGCCAGCGGACGTCAGGATGACGCGCGACCGCGTCCGTTCGACCAGTTGCACATTGAGCCGCCCTTCCAGTTCCTTGAGCTGCATGCTGAGCGTCGGCTGGGTAACGTTGCACGCCTCGGCCGCGCGGCTGAAGTTGAGCGTGTCGGCGACGGCGACGAGGTAACGGAGTTGCTGCACGGTGGGCATGGCGGGATCTTATAGATATTCTCTATAGCTGCCAACGAAACTTCCGATTTTTATTTGGTTAAGCGCGGGTCTAACGGTGTTTTTGCGGCCGCGAACGACGCGGCTTCGGACCTTTCGGATGAAGCGTGGGGGCTTCGCCAATCCGATCCGGAAGGGCCAAGGGTGGCGGGCCTCGGGGTCTGTCCGGGGCGTCCTGCATGCGCCTTTGGACAGGAGGGGGCGGCCGCGGCCGCAACCTGTTTCAAAGAGGAAAGGGGCAAAAATGGTCTATCCTGTCCTGTGTTATCTGCCGGGCTTTTTCATCCTGGCTGTTTCCGTGCTTGCCTATCCGCAGCCTGGCGTCCAGGCCTATATCGCCATCGGCTGCTTTGCCGCTTTCGTCCTGCAGTCGTGGCGGCTGATGGGTGTCTGCGTCTTTACCGGCCTGATCGCGGGCCTGGTGCTGGGGGCGCCGCATGGCCTTGTCTTCGTACCGATCATGGCGCTGGGGTGGGCATTGATGTCCGTCATGCTGGCGGCGCGCTGTCCGCGCTGCCGGTACAATATCGCGACGCAGCGCCGGATCTGGCGCAAACTTCCCGACAGTCACTGGTGCCCGATGTGCGGGCGTTCGCGGCAAGGCGTCTGGCCGGGGCAGTATCTCAAAACCCCGGAGGCGTGGGATGGGGAATATCACGACGAGGGCGGCGGCATGGGCGAGCCTGATGCCCTGATCACCTGGTGGCGCTATATTCTCTACAAGCGGTATCTGAAGCGCCAGACATCGGTGGCGGCCGGAAGCGAGGCGCGAGGCTAGGGAGCAGCGGAAGCGACGGCCGGTGAATTCCACTCCGTCGCCGCCAGCCCGATCTTCGCGTTGACAAATGCGCCCCCGGCCGCCTTAATCGCGTTATGACCCCAAACATAAGCAACGAAAAAATCAAGGGCCCGGCGTCCTACTTCCCGTCCATAGAAAAGACCTATGGCCGGCCGATCGCCGACTGGAAAAGCATCGTGCGCAGCCATTATCCGGCCAAGCACATGGAACTGGTCGCCGTGCTCAAGACCGAACACGGCATGGGCCACGGCCACGCCAATGCCATCGTCGCCCACACCCTGGCCGAGGACAAGGCCTGACCCTTAAGCGCACCTAGGGCGTTTTCGACTCGATGACGCGGAACTCACCGCCGACGTGCATCAGGCTCATCAGGTACAGCATGCCGTCGAAATAGCGCTGCTCGCCGGCGGGGACCGGCATGGTCCACAACTCCTGCAAAAACGCATCGGCAACGGGGCCAGGTGTTGCCGCCAGGCCGCCGACTGCCGCCGCGGCGACCATGCCGGGCGAATGCCGGTCGGACTGCGGCTGGCCGTCCAGCGTATAGCGGTCAGGGAAGGTCTTGATGCCCTCGCTGTTCAGGAAGCCCTGGACGCGATTGCTCAGATCGCGCTGGCGGCCGTCCCTGGCCCACCAGCTGTAGTCGACCGCCACATTGCTGATCGTGCGCCAGCTGTCATAGGCGAAGATGCTGGGCTTGCCGTCCCAGCCTTGCGAGGGCGTGCCGTCATAGTCCGTCCGGTCGGGCGACAGGCCGGTTTTCGGATGCGCCGCCTTGATGAACAGGTCGCGGCTGGCCGTCGCTGCCCGCGCCCAGAAGGCGCGCTCCTCGACCGGACCCCAGCGCGCCCACAGCTCATAGAAGGCGGGCAGGTGGTAGGAAGGATCGGTGCCCGGCAGATTGGTTTCCGGCACGAAACGGACCATGGCGCTGGCTTCGTCGACCATCGGCCCGACCGTCACGGGACGCGGCGCGCGGCTGGGGCGATAGGGCGGCCACGGCTTGCCTTCCTTCAGCGCCTTTGCCTGTTCGGTCCGGTTGTTGGGGCTGGGCCATGGCGTGGCGGGCTCGATCAGGGGCTTGTCGCCCGGGTGGACGCGGAACGGCGGCGTGCCGGTGCGTGTCCCGTGGTGGCGCATGCCGCGCAGGATGGTGTCGGCTTCGGCCTGGTAGTTGTAGATGCCCTTGCCATTGCCCCAGCGTTTCGCTGCGAAATAGAGCGCCATGACGTAGTATTCCTCGCCGTCCGGCGCGGCGCTGACCGACCGTGGCGTGCCGTCCGTGCCCATCGACCAGGCAAAATAGCCCTGGGACGGATTTTCGGGGTCGGTGTTCTGCATGTAGGTCTTGGACCAGTTCCACAGGGCGTCGAATTCGCGCTTCTTGTTAAGCTGGACGCAGATCATCATGCCGTAGCTCATGCCTTCCGAGCGTGCGTCGTTATTGGCCCAGTCGGTGATGTAGGCCAAAGGTCCGTCGGCATTGGCGCCGGTCTCGAAATAGATGCGCTCCTCCTGGCCGTCGCCGTGGAAGAGTTTCTGGAAGGCGGCCTCGACCTTGGCGTGGCTTTCGGCCGGATCGCGCCCCAGCCGTTCCGAGAACAGGTTGCGGTAGGTGTGAGTGGCATAGGCGCCGGAACCGGAAGCTGAACCGTCGGCCTTTTCGGCGGCCAGGACCGGCGCGGCCGAAGCCAAGGTAGCGCTAACACCAGCGATCAGGGAGAGACGTTTCAACATGGGCGGGTTCCTCGATGTATTGATTTTGGCGCGGCGGCGCGCGCTATTCATCGCACGGCTTTTTCAAAAGCGAAAGTCACGAGCGTGCGGTTTTCACGGCCTCAATGGACCAGTCCGAAAACATGCTGACAAAATTTGGCAGTATGTTTTGTAAGTCGAGGCCGTCCATCAAAGGAGGCCGACATGCCGCAACCCAGCTATATCCTGTTATCCGTTACCGCGCCACGCGAAAGCGCCGCGCTTTATAACCGTCTTTTGCAGCTTGAGCCGGTCGAGCTGTCCGATACGTTCGCGCTATACGTCCTGCCCACGGGCTGGAAGCTTGGACTGTGGCGCAAGGACGGCGTCGCGCCAGCGCCCCTGCCGCCCGGCGGCGCTGAAATCGCTTTCGCCCAGCCGGACAAGGCGGCGGTCGACGCGGTCTTTGCCGACTGGCAAGGCCTGGGCGTCGAGGTCCTGCAGACGCCTGTCGGCATGGATTTCGGCTATACCTTCACGGTAGCCGATGCGGATGGTCATCGCCTGCGCGTCTTTGCCCTGTCGGATGACCCGCGATAGGGCAAGGCTTGTTGCAGGCAGAGATGGCCCCGCCCACCATCTGCTCCGCAGACGGTCCCCCCTCCCCATTTTATGGGGAGGGCGAAGAATAGTCGCAACTACGCTATATGGGTCTAATTAAGACTTCGGTGATCATCTCGCCCTGCCCATTTATGGGGTGAGCGCGGTGAAGGTATAGCTTTCGAAAGCTAAGGGACCACCAGCGGAGCCAATCGTCCAAAACCGCAAGATCGGTCGAGCGCGGCCGACACGCAAACGGCTAGATGGCGCTGCCACGGAGGAACAATGAAGGCGGCGCGTGAAACCTATATCGCTAGGATGCAGCGGGTGCTGGACTATATCGACCAGCACCTCGATGACGATCTTGACCTGGAGACTGTGAGCCGCGTCGCGGCCTTCTCACGGTTCCATTTTCATCGCCAGTTTACGGCGACGTTCGATATGACGGTGCATCGCTACATCCAGCTTGCCCGGCTGAAACGCGCGTCGCATCAGTTGTCTGGCGATGCCCAAAGCATCACGGACACGGCGATGGATGCCGGTTACGACGCGCCCGATGCCTTTGCCCGCGCTTTCCGGCAGCGGGTCGGGCAGTCGCCTTCCGCGTTCCAGGCTTCGCCCAACTGGGCGTCGTGGCTTGCGGCCTTCGGGCCTTTCGACATTGCCAGGAGCAAGCTCATGCAGATTACCCTTAGTGCAGACGACGTCGCGATCAAGGACGTGCCCCCGACGCCGGTGGCGATCATCGAACATCGCGGCGATCGCGCCAACTTTGAAGACACCCGCCAGCGTTTCATCGACGCCCGCAAAGCCCAGGGCCTGTCACCGGAGACAAGCCCGATGTTCATGGTCTTCCGCTCGGAGCGCGAACCGGCAAATCCGGCCGATTACAGCGCCGACCTGTGCTTCGAGACCGACCAGCCGATCGACGCGGATCATCCGTATCTGAAGGCGGGCGAGATCCCGGGCGGCCGGTGCGCGGTCCTGCGCTATCCCGGCAATACGCACAATCTCGAACCCGCCGCGCTGTTTCTCTACCACGACTGGCTGCCGGCCAGCGGCGAAGAGGCGCGCGACTTTCCGATCTACAGCCGCCGCTACCTGTCGGCCATTGCGGGGATGTCGGCCTATGAACCCGTCATCGAGCTGTACTTGCCGCTGAAGTAGGCGACGCGCGTCGCAGCCCTCGGGCACGCTACTTGGCGCCTGGCAACTAAAGGGTGCGGTACATGATCAGCAGATCGACGAAGCCGTGCGCCGGATGATCGAAGGCGCCCGGCAGCCGGCCCGCGATATCGAAACCCAGGCGTTGCCATAGCGCGACGGCGCGGCTGTTGGTCGCGACCACGGCGTTGAACTGCATGGCGCGGAAGCCCTGGGCGCGCGCCGTGTCCTGTGAATGCAGGCACATCGCCGTGGCGACGCCTTTGCCAGTGACACCGGCCCTGACCATGTAGCCGCAATTGGCGACATGGCCGCCGCGGCCCAGACGGTTTGGCGTCAGGAAATAGTGGCCGATAACCTGGCCGGCGTCTTCGGCGACGAAGACCTGATGCGGCGTGGCAAACCAGTAGGCCAGGGCGTCTTCACGGCTCCAGTCGTCGGGTATGGAATAGGTGTCGCCCGCGCGCAGGACGGGTTCCATGATCTCCCAGATGGCGTCGTGGTCGGCAGGATTGGCGGCACGTATCAGCATGGCGCTTCGTACACCGCCTTATAGAGGGACACAAGCGAAGTACCCGGCCGCCACGTCGCCGGCAAAGGCTCTAGATCATGATGCGGTTAGGTCGAACCGCCATCATGCTCTAGGTTTTTGTTTTGTCGCGATATTTAGCCAAAAACCGCTGCACACTTTTTGGCATATCGCTCTAACACGCTATGGCCCTGACGTGCCCTGCGCCGGCGTAGTCCAGTATTTTCGCATCGCGCGTCAATATCGGGATTTGCAGGGTGCGGGCCGTCGCGATGATCAGCCTGTCGCCCGGGTCGCCATGAATCTCGCCCGGCAGCCATGAAGCCTCGATCGCGATATCGGGGCTGAAAGGCGCTTGCCGGATGCCCGCGCCGGTCATGAACCTGGTAAACCAGGTCTTCGGGTCAGGCAGGAAGGCAAGAGATGGGCTGCGGTTCGGCCGGGGACGGCTCAAGAGGCCGACCTCCCAGGCGGAAATCGGCGAGACAAAAACGCCGTCCGACAGGGCAGCACGGACAACGATATCGACTGTTTGTGGTGCGAGATCGCCGTTCGCCAGCCATATGACTGCAC
Source organism: Asticcacaulis sp. P4_H10 (assembly GCF_056400965.1). Taxonomy (NCBI): domain Bacteria; kingdom Pseudomonadati; phylum Pseudomonadota; class Alphaproteobacteria; order Caulobacterales; family Caulobacteraceae; genus Asticcacaulis; species Asticcacaulis sp. P4_H10. Next base: position 280,767 of record NZ_JBFUKH010000003.1, read on the forward strand.
AGGTATCCAGTAGCACCGCGTCAGAGGCGCTCATCCGTGCAGAAGGCCCGTATCGGCGCTGAAATCATCGTCAACCACCGGCGCTGTCAGGTCCACGCCGTCGGGAACCACCACCGAACCCCGCATAAAACCGTGCAGGGATTGTACGGCGTCGGACTTTGTTTTGGGCGGCGTCAGAACGGCGACTGTCTTGCCGCGTTTGGTGATGACCACCTCGTCCAGCTCGGACGTTCCGAGACGATCGAGGATGTCAAGGCATTTGGCCTTGAACTCTGTTGCGCTGATCGTTCGGCTGTGAAACACGGCATTACCCTTATGGTCACCTTAAGTGACCAGTCTTATAACATGACCATATGAAAAGGGCAATCTCGCAGGGCACCGATCGTCAGGCAATACCCGGGAAATAGGCCTTGGCTTCCGGCCGCCACAGCGACTTCAGGTCCTTGTACGGCACCACATAGTACTCGCCCATGCAGGCACCCATGACGTGCGGCAGGTCGGTCAGCGAAAAGACCAGGCCCTTGGCATTGAACGACAGGCTGTAACCATAGCCCAGGTCTTCGGCCAGGCATTCGGGGATGTCTGCGCCGCCGACAAACCACGGCGATTTCGGCTTAAGCTTGGCCTGCAAGGCCTTGAATTCAGCCGTGTCGGGAAGTTCGTCGCCTTCCTGCCACCCGGCCGGCTTGGTGTAGAGCTTGAGCAGGCGATTCATGTCGAGCGCGCCGCCGGTCTTCAGGTCGTAGCCCATCCGCGTCCAGTAATTGTTGGGGTGGGCGCCGCCGCAATAGGTGCTGCCCGACTCCTCGATGAACAGGATCTGCGGCGTGACATAGGCCACCTTGACCTCGATGTCCTCATAGCCGCCGAAGCCTTCGATCTGGTCGTTTTCCGCCCGCATGGCGGCGCAGTCGAGCGCGCCCATCTGGTTGTCGTAGCGGCGCTGGTCGAGATGGACATTGGTCAGTTTCAGGACGGCCGCGTCCGGCAATTGCGTCAGGCGGATATAGCTGACGCCGGTACCCTTGTGCGTCACCGTCCGATAGCCGACGCTGCCGCTGTGGGTTTCGGCGCCATTGGTCAGGTCGAAGTCGTAGAGCTTCTGCTGGAAAGGATTGCCGCCGGATACCGCCAGGACCTCTTCGGTCGTCAATACCGACGGCAGGACCGATGGCTCCTTGACGGCCAGCGAGGTCGTGTAGTCGCGCGCCGACACACGCTTGAGGGCCACCGCGACACGCGCCGGCTTGCCCGAAGCCTGCCAGGTGCCGGCAAGCGTCTCGCCCGGGCCTTTCAGCGCCAGGGTCGCGGAGTCCTGGCATTCTGTGTCGAAGCACGACGGATCGGTCTCGGTGAAGGTGAGGGGCGCCTTGCCGGCCTTGAGTGGGATCGCCGAGCGGTATTTGGTATAGAAGTATTCGCCCGAGCGCAGGGTGGTCCGGCCGTCCTTGTAGGTCAGGATTTCGAGCACGATCGGGCTCTTGCCGATGGTGCCTTCATAGATTTCCTGGCGGATCGTCTGCGCGGCAGCGGGCAGGGCGAGGAGGCTGAAAAACGCGGCAAGCACAAGACGCATGACGAGACCCCTGGCGATTGATGGAAGAGTCATACCCCCTTCGGGCGAAGTGCTCAAGCGGGTGCCGAAAGTGAAGCAAAGGGGGAAGAAAGGGGCCCCGCCCACCGTTCGCTCTGCTCACGGTCCCCCCCTCCCCATAAATGGGGAGGGCGTAAGGCAAGTTATTCAATTTCCTAATAATATTTCTACGCTCCAACTTAATGCATGGAGGTAGTCCATTCTTCGCCCTCCCCATTTATGGGGAGGGGGGACCGCCGAAGGCGGTGGGCGGGGCCTCTTCGTTTAACAATGATGAAAGTGTCTAATCCCTCTTGCCAGCCGATAGCCAGTGCGCGTATACTGAACCAAATGGTTCAGTATGAAGCTCTGCTCAATGCCTCCTTTGCGGCCCTGTCGGACCCCACGCGCCGCGAGGTGCTGGTCCAGCTCGGACGCTCGGATGCCTCGATAACCGACCTGGCGGACCGGTTTCACATGACGCTGACGGGCATGAAGAAGCACGTCGGCGTTCTGGAAAAAGCCGGCCTGGTCACAACCGAGAAGGTCGGCCGCGTGCGAACCTGCCGGCTGGGACGGCGCGCCATGGCGGAAGAAGCCGCCTGGATCGCGCGCCAGCAGAAGATGTGGGCCGAGCGGTTCGATCAACTGGACGGCATTGTCGAAGAATTGAAACAAGCGGAGAGAACGAAATGACCAGCACGACCAGCACCACAGCTGAACGGACCTCAGATCGCGAGTTCGTGGTGACGCGGACCGTCAACGGACCCGCCCACATCGTATTCAGGGCGTGGAGCGAGCCTGAGCTGTTCAGGCGCTGGTGGACGCCAAAGTCGTTCGGCATGACCATACTGTCCTGCGAAATGGACGTGCGCACCGGCGGCGGCTATAAGCTAGTAATCAGCCACCCCGCCATGGAAGAACCGATGGCCTTCTTCGGCAGGTATCTCGATGTGGTGCCGAACGCCCGCATCGTCTGGACCAACGAGGAAGGGGACGAGGAGGGGGCCGTCACGACAGTGACGTTCGAGCCTCGGGGCGATCACACCCTGGTCACCTGGCACGACCTCTATCCGTCGAAGGAAGCCCTCGATGAAGCGATGATTTCCGGCGCCACGAGCGGCTTCGACGAGCAGTTCGGCCAGTTGGAAGAGGTGATTGGCGAGCTCGCTTAGGTTGGATGCGGCGAATTGTTAAGCCCGGTCGTGTAGGTTTGCGGGATGACGCTTGAACACTGCCATAAGATCATCCTGCTCTACCGGCTGCGCGGCCGCGCCCGCGACATGATGCAGGCACAGCAAAAAGCCGGCAACCGGGCCGCGGCTGACATCTACGCCAGGATCGACGCCTGGCTGGAAACCCTGATGACCAATGCCACCGCAAGGCGGAACAGCGCCGGTTAGCCGTTTTCCGGCGCCCGCCCGCATGCGTCATTGAGCGGAGACCCCATCCCCGCTGATAACGATTGAATCCCTCCCGGCAAATCCGTAAAAGCAGGCTGGGATTCGGAGAACTGGGTTATGCTGCGAGACAGGGTGGCGGCGTGGCGAAAAGGCTTGGCGCCCGGACAGTTCACGTCCGGACAGATGGCTGAGCTGTACCGGCCGCTGGTGCGCGGCTTCTGTGCCGTCGTTTGCTTCTACTACCTGGTCATCGGCGTCCTCATCACGCCCTTCATGGAAAGCGCAAAGATCGCCATCGTCCTTGTGCCCATGCGCATCGTCCTGGGCCTGGCTGCAGGCGCTGCCTACGTCGTGACGCGGCGGACGCAATCCCTGGGACGGCTTGAGTTGGTCACGGCCGGCCTCGGCCTGCTGATGGTCGTCACCTTCCTGACCAACCAGATGACCGAGTTCCGGCAGGCGGCATTGTTCAACTTCATCATGATCCTGATCGTCACCGCCGCCGCCAGCCTGACCCTGCGCGTCCTGCTCGTCAATGCCGCGGCGACGGTGGCCGCATGGCTGTTCGTCGCCAGAACCTTTGTGCCTGAGCTTGTGCCGCTGCATACCTCGATGGCGATCGCCGGCTGCGTCGTGGCGCTGACCATCTGGGGGCTGCTGCACTATGCGCTCAACGCCGCAGGTCAGGCGCTGCGCATCGCCGAACAGAGGGGCGATGAACTGGAACGTTTCGCCTATATCTGCTCGCACGACATGCAGGAGCCGGTGCGCATGATGAACACCTATGCCGGCATCCTCCAGGAAGACTCGGCCGACGCCCTGGGCGAAGACGGCCGCCGCCACGTGTCGCTCATCCGCGACAATGCCGCACGGATGCAGAAGATGATCCGCGACATCCTGGCGTTTTCGCGCGTTGATCGCCAGCCGGTCGAGATCGCGCCTGTGGACGCCAACCGTATTGCTGCCCAGGTACTCAGCGGTTTCGATCCGGTTGTCAGCGAAAAAGGCGCGGTGGTGAAATTGGGCGAACTGCCGACCGTCATGGCCAGCCCGACGCTGCTGACGCTGATCCTGCAAAATCTGATCGGCAATGCCTTGAAGTTCCAGGACGGTTCCAAGACGCCCGAAATCACGTTGTCGGCCTGGGCCGATGCCGGCTACTGGCACTTCGAAGTCCGCGACAACGGCATCGGCATCGATCCGGCCTATCACGACCAGATATTCACGCTGTTCCGTCGGCTGAACCGCAATGATGATTATCCCGGCACGGGGATCGGCCTGTCGACCTGCCGCAAGTTCCTGAAGCTCTATGGCGGCGAGATCAACTTCACCTCAGCGCCGGGCAGCGGCTCGACCTTCTGGTTTACGCTGCCGCGGCGTGACGCCGCGTCTTCTGCAAAGCCCGCCTGACGGCCAGGGCGCTCAGGGTGGCGATGAGCGCATAGCAGGCATATCTGGTGATGTTGAGACAGAGCAAGGCCTGATCGACGGATGTGATGTCGTCCTGGATGTCCGGATCCCAGTCCATCTTCAGACCGTGCGCGACAGAAGCATCGATCCACGGCAGCAGCGCGATGAGCGTCAGGATGAGGGACAGGCGCACGGTCCGGAAGATGCCGAACCCGACAAGCAGCAGCATGACGAGGTTGCTGAGCGGCGTCAGGACCAGCCCGTCGAGCGTCTGGATGCTGTCGGAATAGACGTCGTCGGAAGCGATGACGGCGATGAACACGCTGAAACCCTGACAGATGATCTGCAAGCCCAGCAGCCCCACTGTCCAGCCGGTTACGGTGTCCTTGCTTTGCATGTTCGCCCCTCCCTTGTGCGGACTATCGGGTAAGAAAGGGAGGAGGGCAAGGCTTACGAAGCGCGGGACAGACTATAGTTTAGCCCCACCCACCGCCTTCAGCGGTCCCCCCTCCCCATAAATGGCAGGGTTATCGCATATAGCTTGCAACATATTGAATTCACTTCTCTTCTCCCCGCTTGAGGGGAGAAGGTGGCCCGTTAGGGCCGGATGAGGGGTTATACTGTCGTTTCAGCGCGCGTATCTTCTGCCGCTTACCCCTCACCTTGGCGCTGCGCGCCTTTCCTCTCCCCTTTACATGGGGAGAGGAGAAATAGAACCAGCACGTCAAAGTCATATGCGATAGCCCTGCCATAAATGGGGAGGGCGAAGAATGACTTGTCATCACGCTTTCAAATAGCAGAGTAGCAGCTCATCAGGGCGTTACGATGCTTTTCGCCCTCCCCATTTATGGGGAGGGGGGACCGTTGGCAGAGCCAACGGTGGGCGGGGCTCCTTTGGACGCAGCCACGGGCGCGATGTGAATTCTTGCCAGGACACACCCGCGAATCCGGTACTATTGTCATCGATATCATCTCCGCCGAGACCCTCATGTCCGCATCGACCACCACTGCCTCACCCGCCAAAAGCCACTACATCATCCTCGACGGACTGCGCGGCGTTGCGTCGCTCATGGTCGTCGTCTTCCACCTGTTCGAAGCCTATGCGGGCGGCAGCCCCCAGGCCCAGATCATCAATCACGGCTATCTGGCGGTCGACTTCTTCTTCCTGCTGTCGGGGTTTGTCGTCGCCTATGCCTATGACGACCGCTGGCCGGCCGGACTGACGCAGTGGGGCTTCTACAAGCGCCGCCTGGTCCGGCTGCAGCCGATGATCATCATGGGCAGCCTGATCGGCGCGGCACTGTTCTTCCTCCAGGACTACACGATCTTCCCCAAGGTCGCCGGCACGCCGCTGTGGCTGCTGGTCGTCGTGACGGTGATCGGCTTCACCATGGTGCCCCTGCCGCCATCCGCCGACATTCGCGGCTGGAACGAGACCTATCCCGTCAACGGCCCGGCGTGGTCGCTGTTTTATGAGTACCTCGCCAATATCCTCTATGCGGTGGGCGTGCGCAAACTGCCGACCAAGGCCCTGGGCGTGCTCGTCGCCATAGCCGGCGCGGCCGTGGTCTACCTGGCGGTTTTCGGCAAGCGCGGCGACCTGATCGGCGGCTGGTCGCTGGACGCCGAAGGCATCCATATCGGCCTGACGCGCGTCATGTTCCCCTTCTTCGCGGGCGTGCTTTTGATGCGGCTGGGCAAGCGCATCAAGGTGCCGAACGGCTTTGCGGTGTGCAGCCTGCTGCTGGTCGCCGCCCTCAGCCTGCCGCGCTTCGGCGGCACGGAAAACCTGTGGCAGAACGGGATCTATGACGCGGCCTGCGTGATCCTGCTGTTCCCGCTGATCGTCGCCATCGGGGCAGGGGAAATGGCTGCAACCGGCGTTTCGGTGCGCATCGCGAAGTTCTTCGGCGACCTGTCGTACCCGCTCTACATCACCCACTATCCTTTGATCTACATCTATACCGGCTGGGTGGTGGACAGGAAAATCCCGGCGGAGCAGGGCGCTTTGGTCGGCGCCGGTGTTTTCGTGGCAGCGGTCGTGGTCGCCTGGGCCTGTCTTAAACTCTACGACGAACCGGCCCGGCGCTGGCTGGCGCAGCGGGTGCTTGGGCGGTAACCGCAAACTTTCCTGCGAATAGTCCGACAAGACAGTTGACGTAGCGGCATTTTGTCCTCCATTTATCACTAATAAAAATAAATGGCAGGCCGCCGCCTGCTTTGGGAGACTAAACATGCACATGCGTCCAGGCCTCAAAGGCTTCGTATTCTCGACTCTCGCAATAGTGCTGGCAGCCACGCCTGCACTGGCCGACGACACGGTTCGCGTCGTCAAGGCCGATGTGTCGCGCGAGATCGGCGCGCACTCGAACGTGCCGCTGGAGGTTGTCGGCGCCGGGCGCGCCGCCGAAGCGATGCGGGCCGACTTCCAGGGCCAGCTCGATGTCGTCCAGGAGGAGATCGGCTTCAACTACCTGCGCATGCATGGCCTGCTCAATGACGAGATGGCCGTCTATGACGAGGACAAGCAGGGCAATCCGATCTACAATTTCCAGTATGTCGACGCCCTCTACGACGCGCTGCTGGCTAAGAAGATCCGCCCGTTCGTCGAGCTGACCTTCATGCCGACCAAGCTGGCGGAGGGCAAGACGACCGTCTTCTGGTGGAAGGGCAATACCTCGCTGCCAAAGGACCACGCCAAATGGGCCGGCCTGATGCGCGCCCTGATGGTGCACTGGAAGGAACGCTACGGCGAGGAAGAGATCACCAAGTGGTACTATGAAGTCTGGAACGAGCCCGATATTCGCGGCTTCTTCCCGCATCCGCTCGAAGAGTACTTCAAGCTCTACAAGACGACCTCCGAAGCGATCCGTGCCGAGTGCGCCAAGTGCCGCATCGGCGGCCCGGCCACGGCGGTGCCCTATGCGTCCGAACAGGCCTTCGAGAAGTGGATCATCGAGAACCCGGCGCCGATCGACTTTATCGCCTTGCATGCCTATGGCGTTGAACAGGGCTTCCTCGACGAAGACGGTACCGCCGGCACGATCATCGATCCGAACCCCGAACGCGTCGCCGGTCGGATGCGTCATTCGCGCGAGCTGCTGGACGCAGGGCCGTTGCGTGACAAGGAGTTGCACTTCACCGAGTGGAGTTCGTCCTACACGCCGACCGATTACATGCACGACCAGTATCACCAGGCCAGCTTCATCATGAACGTGGTCAAGCGCGCCACGCCGCACGTCGATTCGCTGTCCTACTGGACCTTTACGGATATCTTCGAGGAAAACGGCCCGCGCTTCACGCCCTTCCACGGCGGCTTCGGCATGCTGAACCTGCAGGGCATCAAGAAGCCGTCCTTCCATGCCTTCAAGTTCCTGAAGCGTCTGGGCGACACCGACGTCGAAAGCAATGACGCGGCGTCCTGGGTCACGAAGTCGAAGGACGGCTCGGTCCAGGCCCTGGTCTGGGACTATTCGCCGGTGGTGCCGCCCAAGGGCCAGACCGACCAGTCCTTCTACAAGCTGGAACAGCCGACGACCGACAAGGGTCGCCTGGCGCTGGAGATCGCGGGCATGAAGGACGGCAAGTACCGGCTGGACGTCTACCAGATCGGCTACAAGCAGAACGATGCCTTCACGGCCTATGTCGGGATGGGATCGCCGAAGCAGCTGACCCGCAAGCAGGTCAGCGAGCTGAACGCCGTCAGCACCGGCGCGCCCACCTTTACGGGCAATGTTTCGGTGAAGAACGGACGGTTCACGCGTGACGTGGCGCTCAGGGCCAATGACATCTTCGAATTTGTCCTGACGCCGGTGAAATGACCCGCAGTCCGGCCGCGAAAACCGCGGCCGGATTAAATCTTGTCCATATTGCATCCGTATGCGGTAGCCGGTGCCTCATGTCTGTAGACCCATCGTACGGACCTGAACCATGACCAAGATGATTGCAGCATTTCTCGCGGCCCTGCTGCTGCCGGCCAGCCTTGGTTTGCAGGCGCACGCCGATCCGCGCGCGGTCTTCCGCAATGTCGATAAGATCCGCAGCGAAGACGCCATCCAGAAGGACGAATTCGTCGAAATCGGCGGCATAAAGCAGTGGGTGTCGATCCGTGGCCGGCACGCCGACGCCCCGATCCTCCTGTTTATCCACGGCGGACCGGGCTTCACCTCGCTGCCGTCCAGCTATTACTACATGCGCGACTGGCGGGAATATTTCACCGTCGTCCAGTGGGATCAGCGTGGCGGCGGCAAGACCTATCTGGCCAACGATCCGGAAGCCGTCCGCCCGACCATGACGATCGATCGCATGGTGGCCGACGCGGAGGAAATGGCTGCCTACCTGCGCAAGACCTATAACCGGCGCAAGATCGTCCTCGTCGGCTTTTCGTGGGGCTCGATCGTCGGCGTCAAGCTGGCGCAGAAGCATCCCGACTGGTTCTACGCCTATGTCGGCACCGGCCAGTTCGTTTCGGCCCAGGAAAACGAGGCCATGGGCTATGAAGCGACGCTCAAGGCCGCGCGCGCCGACAACAATGCCGAAGCCATCGCCGACCTGGAACGGATCGCACCGTTTCCCGACACCGCGCATCCGGAGAACACCATCCGGAACCTCGGCACCGAGCGACGGTGGCTGGCGCACTACGGCGGCTATTACTGGGCTAACAATGTCGGCCATGAAGGCGAACTGAACCCGTTCAGCCCCGACTACAGCGACGAGGAACTGAAGGCGCGCGATGTGGCGCAGGGCTACAGCATCCAGAACCTGTGGACCGAACTGGGGGAGGTCGACCTGCGCCGCGATGCCACGTTCAGGCTGCCTGTCGTCTTCCTCCAGGGGCGCCACGACACCGGCACTTCGGCCGTCCTGCTCGATCAGTGGTTCGCGACGGTAAAGGCGCCGAAAAAGACCCTGGTCTGGTTCGAGGACTCCGCCCACATGGCCTATCAGGAAGAGTCCGGCCGGTTTCTGGTCACGCTCGTCAACCAGGTGCTGCCCTTGACGGCAAAAGACTGAGGCCTTCGTCTGGTTCGAAAACTCCGGCCACGAAGTGATGACCGAGGAGCCCGGCAAGGTGCTTGTCTCACTGCTGCGTCACGCGCGCCCCATTGCGGAACGCGCCGGCGATGCAGCGCCCATCGACCACTAGGTAATGACGACGTCTTCGGCCGGCACGACCATCACCTACGGTTCGGATTCGATCCTGCTGAAGGGCGTCGCCTCGGTCTGCGCTTCGGAACCGTCCCGGCAAGACTGTACCGCACCTGCCGCCTGTTGTGGTTGCGGCGGAGAAGTAACGGGCTGAATAGAGTGGGACGCAGCACACTCAGGACTGTCACGAAGCGCCGGAATACCTGCCGCCGTCACACTGCGCGGACAGACGCTCGGACAGGCGGGAGTCGATGACGCCTTTTTTGTTTGCCAGATAAAGAATGTCGTCCACGACGGGGCGATCATTTTCACGAATTACGACCGCTGCGACATACCATACCCAGGGTTCATCGGGCGGGTCTCCCCAGACAAGCCTGACGTAAACCTGCGCCGTGCCGTTTTTACCCGGCTCGGTTCTGTCGATATGAAAAGCCTTTGGTTCGGCTTTTTCGTCGTCGCCCGAGAAGGCCCCGGATTCAAAAATACCCATGGGAGGCTTCAGGTTCCGGTCCGGATGCCGCCGACTCCAGTCGGCAAAACATGCGGTGTTGAGATCGAACCTATCGTGCAGTGCCTTGCTGAGATAGGGGGCAAAAACGTCCTTGTCCTTGCCGTACGGCACGCCAAGCGGGTGCCGGGCGACGACTTGCGCGTAGAGGCTCTCGACCAAAGCCTGAGGTGGGGTAGGGGGCGAGGCCGGTTCGGCTCGCGCGACGGGCTGCGTCCCTGTCAATGCGAAGATGATCGTGACAAGGCTGATATAGCTTGGACGCTTCATGCTTTTGGGGTCTTCATGCGGGGATACCATAGCCGTTTCATGCGCTTGCTTCGGTCCCGACTGCGTCCTCTGTGCGCGATGAGCGGAAGTAGGATTGACCAGGTAAGCGCCGCCGGGAATATACTCCCGGCGGCGCTCTCGTGGTCAAACCTTTCTTACTTTCCTCTTCGCGCCAAAACCCGAATCGACCGCCCTACAACACCCCTGTCTTCACCAGTTCCGCCGCGTGGTTGGCCGCTCGCGCCGACAGCGCCATATAGGTCAGGGACGGGTTCTGCACGGCGGACGACGGCATGCACGCGCCGTCGCTGATAAACAGGTTCGGTACGTCGTGCGACTGGCACCAGCCGTTGAGCAAGGACGTTCGCGGATCTCTGCCCATGCGCGCCGTGCCCATCTCGTGGATCTTGTTGCCCGGTGAGGTCAGCGACGCAAACGTCACGCCGCCATTGTCCTCGCTGGAGCTGATATTGACCGCGCCCGCCGCTTTCAGCATGTCGTAGGCATCCTTCGACGCCGCCTGCATCAGCTTCAGTTCGTTCTCACGCAGACGGCAGTCGATGACCGCCAGCGGCAGGCCCCACTTGTCGACCTTGCTGGCGTGCAGGCTGATTGTGTTGCGGGGGTCCGGCAGCATGTCGCCAAAGGCGTTGATGCCGATATTCCATGAGGCCGGCGTGCGGTTGGCCTCCTTGAACGCCTGGCCCAGGCCCGGCCGATTGCCGGTCCAGCCGCGCCGGGACGATCCGCCCTGGAAGCCGTAGCCGCGCAGGTAAGGCTTGTCGTGTTCGGTGATATTGGCGAAGTTCGGCACGTAGATGCCGCCCGGACGCCGGCCAGCGTGGTAATAGGCGTCGAATTCCGGCATCTCGCCCCAGGCGCCCGCACCACCGAAATGGTCCATAAGGTTCTGGCCCAGAACGCCCGAGCTGTTGGCCAGGCCGGTCGGGAAGCTTGCCGACTTCGAGTTCAGCATGATCATCGTCGAAGCGACGGTCGAGGCATTGAGGAAGATGATCTTTGCCGTATAGGTCTTGGTTTCGCGCGTGTTGGCGTCGATGACGCGCACGCCCGAGGCACGCTTGGTCTTGGGGTCATACTCGATCGAATGGACGATCGCGTGGCTGATGAGCGTCATATTGCCGGTATTGCGCGCCGCCGGAAGCGTTGCCGATACCGACGAGAAGTAGGCACCGTAAGAACAGCCGCGGTGGCAGTGGTTGCGCACCTGGCACGGGCCGCGGCCCAGATCCATCTGTTCCTGGGTGGGCTGGGTCAGGTGGGCGACGCGTGCGGCGATGACCCGGCGCGTCGGAAAGGCCTTGTTGACGCGCTCGGCAAACGCCTTTTCCGGCAGGGTCAACTCGAAGGCCGGCTGGAAGACGCCGTCAGGCAGGGAGGGGATGCCGTCCGCATTGCCCGAAATGCCGGCGAAGCGTTCGACATGGTCGTACCACGGCGCCAGGTCTTCGTAGCGGATCGGCCAGTCGACGCCGTGACCGTCCTTCTTGTTCGATTCGAAATCCTGCGGGCCGAAGCGGTAGGACTGGCGCGACCACAAAAGCGACTTGCCGCCGGAATGATAGCCGCGCACCCATTCGAACGGCGCATCGGCCGGGGTCTCATAGGGCTGTTCGTCCTCCTTGACCCAGAAATGCTTGGTGGTTTCATGCAGCGCATAGCCGACTGACTGCGACTGCATCGGATAGGACTTTTTCAGCTCGTCCTCGTTTATGCGGTCGAGATTGGGCAGCTCCCACGGCGACAGCATGTCGGTATAGTCCTTCTCGACGCTCAGTTCGCGGCCGCGTTCCAGCACCAGGACCTTGAGGCCTTTTTCCGAGAGTTCCTTGGCGACCCAGCCGCCGCTCATGCCCGAGCCTATGACAATGGCATCGAATTGGTTCATGGTCATAACTCCTTACATAGCCCAGGTGCGGCCGATTTCGGCGATCGGCGCCGAGGCGATCCAGCGGCCGGGGACCAGTTCGTAATGCAGTTCCTGCGTCGCGCCGGGTTCGGACAGGTAATAGACCGTGGCGATCAGCGACTTGACGTTGCGATAAGGCCAGTAGGCATTTCCCTCTGGTCCGAAAGCCGCCGCATCGAGGGCTTCCAGCGCCTTGATCCTTTGTTTGTCATAATTGCCGGCGTCGACGGACTGGACGCCGGTCAGCCGGTCGAGGTGCGCGGTGATCTCGGCCAGTTGGGCGCGGTGGTCGGCTTGCGTCTTTTGAGACGCCCAGGTGGCGTAGAGGTGGTCCATATAGGCAGGGACGCCGGCATCCAGGGCACCCGGCGTGTCGGTGCGCGGGATGATGCCGTTGGCCAGGAAGGTGACGGTCGCCAGTTCACCCTTGGTGTAGAAGGTGGCCTTGGCGGGGGCGGCGGGGGCGGCCGTCTTTTGGGCCTTTCGCTTCGGGCGGGCGGCTTCGGCTTCGAAGGCGGTAAGGGCGGCGGCTCCGCCCAAGCTGAAGATCAGGCCGGTGAGGACCTGGCGGCGCGTTTCCATGATATGCTCCTGATGCATTTGGCGCAGGGGTCGGGTCCCGCTTATGCAATATTGTCATACTATACTGACATGGTTCGCCCGAAGCGCAAGGGGCGGGGTGAGTTTCGCGCGGAGCAGGCATATCTGTGTCGAAGCAAACCAGGGCGAATATTGTTTCGGCCGTTAGCCAGCCTCAGGATACCGCGCCCAGGATGTCATTGATATCCGTTTTTAGCCGGTCGAGATCGTCCGAGACGTCAGCCTGCATCCGCTTCCAATATTCGTCGGGCTTCTGTGTTTCCAGCAGTTGCAGGTCAGCAAAGGCGATCTTCAGATATCGTCTTGTCTTTTTGCTGACAGTCTCAAATTCATCGCGTTTGCCGCGATCGGTTTCCAGGGCCTTATTCAGACTGTTCCGTGCCATGGCCATCGCGACCTGTATACGCTCGAAAAGTAGGCGTTTTCTGGCGCGCGGACGATCGATAGACGGCAGCATCCAGCGTTCGGCTTCCACCAATGCTTGCGCTGCCAGTTCGGGCTGGCCATCAGCCTCGAACCGGTAAAAAAGTGCCTCCAGCATATGTATGCTCGCCCGGTCGGAGTGCGAGATGCCATAGAACCAGGTCTGCATATCGTTCTGGCGGCGCGCCTCGCGTACGAAATAGTCATGGGGCGGAAATTCGAGGTGCTTTGCTGCGTCAGACAACCTGATACGGCCGGCAAGACGAAGCGCCACTCTCACAAAGGAGCGTACCTGGTGTGCATCCGCCGCGGCTATGGACTGACCCAGTGAGGCCTCAAACGCACGTTTACGGACATGTTCTGCGATCCGGAAGCCGATGAAGGATTTAAGCAGGTCAATGATTTGGTGTGGATCTTCGGGACGATTGATCTCTTCATGAACCCACAACAGATCCGCATGGACGGCGATGAGTTCGGCGCGGTGCCGCAGTACTTCAGGAAGCGCTGTGCCGGAACACAGGCTGACGGCCACTTCTTCGGTGAAGCTTTCCAGGATTCTGTCACGATTCTTCGCAGAGGCCGCCGACAGAACTACCTCGACCGCTTTGTCGATCGCCTTCGTTATCGCATCGCGCGATTCGAATTCCGTTTCGGCAAGCGTTTCTACGACCGCTGTGTCCGCCGTCCGCTGCTTCAACCGTTTGGATTGAAGTTTCAGATATTCAATCTTGTGGCCCAGGGCCAGGCAGTCCTCGTTGTCTCTCCCTTCGATGTTTGACTGTGCCAGTTCTATGACTTCATCCAATTCCTCAAAGCGGTTCTGATGCAGGGCTAGCCGTCCGTACGAGATCAACTGGTCCAGCAGCAGGCGCAGTTCTTGCGGCTTTTCCGGGTCGAGGAGTGAGGTTATGTCCAGCTGGAACGTGTTGTCCCGGCGGTAGGAAAAGGGCAGGCCATCTCGCTTCTGATGCCGGTCGATGTTCATCGCCACCTGAAGGAGATCCAGTTGCAGGTTCTCCACGGCGACGATGCGGGCGGCAAATTCGCTATGGAGCGAACCGGCCGCAAGTTGCCGGAAGAAGGTCGTGTAGAGGTGGATATAGACCTCTTTTGGATCGACAGGCAGGTGGCGTCCCAAGGGCTTGAGGCCCTGATCTTCTTTTTCCGGGCCGGCCACAAGGCTTAGCCAGCCATGAGACAGAAACTGGCTTATCGCACGCAGGGCATCGAGCGGTAGGGGGTCGTTACTCACGCGATGCCGCAGTGCCACGGTATGCTGCCGCAGCAGCTCTTCGGCCAGTAAACGATGCAGCCGCGCCAGAACGTGTTCGGGGACGCGCGTATTCATCACGGCGATGACCTGTTCTCGCAACACGCGTGAACGGAAATCGACCTGGCGCAATCGGGTGTTTAGCCCTTCAGCAGGCTTGTCGGGCGGGTCAAGATATTCCCACCGGCGGAACGAGTCATCGAGACCGGCTATGAAATCGTCCCGAACCTCCATGAGAAGCGGACGCAGCAAGCGCGCAATCGAGGCGACCGCCTTCAAAGGAAGACCGTCGGGGCCTTCCGCGCTCTCAAACAGGTTATACGGTGTTCGTTGCTCGGATGGCTGTGTATCGAGCGATGCCTCGTAATGCTCCGCTTTTCGCCACTGCCGTATGATATTCCACAGGGTGGTGTATCGGAGTCCCCCTGGCGACAAGGCGGTCAGGGTAAGAATGAGCAGGGCGTTCCCCTGTTTTTCCTTGTCAAGGAGGTCCAGCAGATTGTGGACCGCCGCACCCAAGTTTTTTTCGACACTCGGTTTTTCGCCGCCCCGGACGATCTGGGTCTGAAGCACGGCCCAGACGTCTTCGTTGGTGATGGCCGTCTGGTTCGACTGAGACGTCTCCTTCATGCGGCGATAGAGATCATTGCTGTCTCTATTTTTCCACCTGAACATTTGCGTGGAAACCTGATGCAGAAAGGTCTCTCCGACTATCTTGGCAGGAAGCTTGCCTGGCCATTCTTCCCGGCGCGGATTGAAGCGCTCGAATTCTGCCGGATGTTGATCCGAAAAGACTATGATTTTTGTTTTCCGCTCCGGCAAACTGACGTCGCGCTCCTTGCCGACTTCCGGCCAGTCTTCCATAAGGTGCGGAAGCAGAACGGAGAGCGGATCGCCAGTCAACACCGAACGCAGGGCGGGCAGCCATGTGCCCATCGCGGTATAGCCGTCGAAGACCAGCAGGGCTGGTCGGTCCGATAGCGCCTTTCGAAGCAGAAGAATGTTTTCCCAAAGGTTGAGGCTGTTGCTGGCGGGCTTGCGCGGAGCCGCTTCACCCATGATGAAGCACAGCAGCCTGTTGACCAGAGTCGGTAAATCCATGCGTTTGCGCCAGTCAGCCGCCTGGCCGCCGAGCGCCACGGGCGGGGCATCTGCGTCTTTGCGGGCAGGTGGGAATATCAGTGATCCCGGGCGACCCACGGAAGCATAGAAAATCGGTAGCGAGCCTGTCTTACGGGATAACTCGTTCAGCAGCAGCGTGTTGAATTGTCCTGAGCAGGCAAAATAGCCCTCTGCGGAGTCGATGGTCATCAGGCGGCTGCTGGCATCCTGCAGAAACGCGTCCACCTTACGTTTGAGGTTGTCGAGGCGCGACGGGATTTCTGGCCAGATCTGTTGCGGCAGGCCGCTCAGATCGTCGCGAATCCGGCGCAGGTCGGAGATAAAATCCCTTACGGCCGTCGGACCTGAATAATGGCCGTTTTCGTAGTCGTCTAAAGACAATTCCGGCATGTCTGACCGCCACATCGCGGTGGCGAAGCTGAGAAACAGCTGATTACCCCTACTGTTCTTCGCAGTCGACGATAAGGCTTCACTTATCGCGTTGTCGGTCAGGAAAGGCTTGCACGCCAGAATTTCCTCGCAACGCTTCTTGAAGCCTGGCCGGTTCAGGCCACTTTCGCACTGCACTGCGCGGTTCTTGAGATAAATCGGCAGTTCAGTTGCGCCACGGGTCTGAAGGTCGGTCCATTCCGTGTCAAGCTCTTCCCAATCGCGTTTTTTTCTCTGACTTGTATTCTTGGATTTTGGTTTCTGGTTAGCGTTCCCGTGCGCCATTACGTTGTGCCTGCCCCGTTTTTCAGCTTACGGATGATCCGTCGACGAATTGCCCTTATAAGTCAAGAATTAATGGGGATACCCTGGCAATATATAGGCGACGGAGGGCAAATACGGGGGGCTCGCCGTGCATTCGTTTATCCATCGGATTAACGATATTCGCATCCCCGCAGGGTTGAAAAATTAACTATATCAGAGGCTTCTTCGGCGCACAGCGTTATGAGGACAAAGAAGCTATTAACGACCCATACCCCCCGGATTAGCCGGGCCTGTGGACAAAAGATCGTGGGCGCTCGCTGCGCTTCCTGTCTGTTATTTACCGAAGGTATCGGTATCAATATCGTATACAGGGAAACTCGACATGCGATACCGATGGCACAATTCCGGACTTTCGCCTCCGCTCGGCTTGCCGAATGCGAGTATCCCCTGCATGTCGACGTACCACCGGCCACATACAGGGGATCGCAATCGACGGTCACACGAGGTGAGGCGCCGTGGCCTTAGTGACACGGCGCGCATAAGTTGTCCATGCCGTTATTGCATGCGGCGACAACCTGTCGCGCCCCACATCCGGGGACCGCCCGTCGATAGCCGCCCGCCGAGAGCGGGTTTCATATCAGCCAAACCCATTACCACCGGCCTGGCTGACATTTTCGCAATCGTCGCGCAGCAGGTTCTCATAAAAGGCATCGAGGCCTGCTGCATCTCACACAGGTGCAATAATGCAAGACAAATCAGATGACCGACGAGGTCGTCATATCTTTGGCCGTCCCATCAGCGCCCAACTTCAAGCCTTCAGCCATCTTCGCAGCAATCTTTTCGGGATCCTCGCTGTGATCGAAGACTGGCTGATCATCACGATCGCCGCAGGCATTTCGCTGCTGCCCCTGCACACCGACCTTATGTCGGCGATCATCATCTGGCCGGTCTCCTGGCTGGTCATCGGCACCCGCATGCGGGGGCTGGCGACCCTGGTCCACGAGGTCAGCCACAACACCCTGACCAAGAACAAGCACCTTGGCATGGTGATCGGCACGGTCTTTTCCGCCTGGCCGATCCTGCAACTCGAGACCCGCTACCGCGTCTCGCATATGGACCACCATCGTCACCTTGGCGACGAGGTTCGTGACCCGGACACCGAGCAGTACGTGCTTCAGGGGCTCCCCGACGAAAACCCGCGGACCTTCATCTGGAAGCATCTCATCCTGCTCCTGCTGGGCGTCAAGACCCTGCCGCAACTGCCTTACCTGCTGCGGCATCGTCTGATCCCGACCCCGGGCCTCAGCCTGTTCCACAAGCAGCACGTCGAACTGGCAGGATTTCTGGCCTTCTGGTTTGGTGTGACCATCCTTGTCACCGTCAATCACTGGTGGCTGGAATTCCTCGTCATCTGGATCATTCCGTACCTGACCGTCTTCCAGGCGGTGGGCTGGCTGATCGAGACGGCTGAGCACTTCCCGCTGGTGTGGCTCGAAAAGGCACATCTGGAAATGACGCGCAACCGTAAAGGCAGCGCCATTGAGCGCTTCTTTTTCGGTATTCACGCTGAGTGGCTGCACCGCGTGCATCATGAACGCCCGGGCATCCCGTTCTGGCTTCTGAAGAAGGCCCACGAGGTCCTGATGAAGGATCCTGAGTACGCCCGTTCGGAAGCTTTGACCGGCGGGCTGCTTACCAAGGGCAAGAATGGCGAGCCCTCGATCATCAGTCAGTTGCCTGCTCTGCTTCGCAAGGCGCAGGCCTAACGATCCCTTAAACCTGGCCGCCGTCCCGGGACGGCGGCGCTTTTTCCTCAAGCTAGGACTAAACAACATGAAATTTTCAATAGTACTCAACCCCGGCCACCCGCTTTCCACCCAGCTCAACGCTCTTGGGCACGTCTGCGTTGGATTAAGCGACCTTGCACCACCCCCGAGCCGCGAGATGCGGTCGTTCCGGGACGCAGACGACGTGTTCGTGGCCAGCATGACGGACCATCCGCTGATCGTGTTGACAGCACGCAATGCGACCCAGATCCGGCAGATATACAGCGCTGCCCAGGCGCAAGCGCTAAACTATAACGTCTTTTGCATCGACATGAAGGACGGTCTGCCGGCGGACCAGGAAGCTGCGGTTCGCGACAAGACCGGACAAGATCTGGATATCGTCGCGATCGGAATATTTGGCGACGGCGATACGCTTCGCGACCTGACGAAGAAATGCTCGCTTTTCAGGGCGTGACGCCGACTACGCATGGTTACCCGTGTCCGCTCCGTCCTGGTGCATTCGCCGGGGCGGGGCGCCGGGGCCTCCCTAGGCATGTTATCACATTGATAAGCATAAGCCTTTAAACACATTCCGTTTTTACGTGCGACCCACGACAATGCCGCCATGCCTGTTCTTCGGGCATAAGGCGTTGGCCGGTCAGGTCGCTTCCTCAAATTGCGCCCCTGGCCGGCCTTCTACTTCATCTGGGCGCCTTTTCCTCGGTTCTGAGCGTCAGTACGGAAACGCCGGATGATGTCACCGCGACCGTGTGTTCCCACTGCGCCGACAGCGACCCGTCCTCCGTCACCACCGTCCATTCGTCGTCCAGCGTTCGCACCTGCCGGCGGCCGCGATTGAGCATCGGCTCGATGGTGAAGACCATGCCCTCGCGCAGTGTGAGGCCGGTACCGGGCTTGCCAAAGTGCAGGATGTTGGGGGCTTCGTGCATCTCGCGGCCGATGCCGTGGCCGCAATAGTCGCGCACGACGCTGTAGCCGTGACGCTTGGCGTGGCGTTCGATGGCAAAGCCGATATCGCCCAGTTTCGCGCCTGGCCGCACGGCGCCTATGCCGTGCCACATGGCCTCATAGGTCGTGCGCATCAGCCGCTTCGCGCCTTCATTGACGGTACCTATACCGTACATCTTGCTGGAGTCGGCGATGAAGCCGTGCGTTTCCAGCGTGATGTCGAAATTGACGATATCGCCGTCGCTGAGGATATCGTCGGCGGACGGGACGCCGTGGCAGACGACGTCATTGCGCGACGCATTGAGGACGAAGCCGTAGCCATACTGGCCCTTGCTGGCGGGGCGGGCCTTGAGGTCATCGACGATATAGCGCTCGACCATGTCGTTGATCTCAAGCGTCGATTTGCCCAGCAGGGGCGTGGCGTCGATCCGCGCGAAGACCGAGGCCAGGCGGCGGCCGGACTCAGCCATGAGCGCGACCTCTTCGGGCGTTTTTATCATATCTGGCTGAGGGGCGGCGCGGCGACCCCGGCGGCGCGCATTTCGCGTTCGATGATCTCGGGGAAGGTCAGGGTGGGGTGGCTTTCGCACAGCCGGCCGATCTTGATCCAGTATTCGGCCTGGGCGTTGATCGAGCGGCACGACACCTTGCTGGCGCGGCGCAACTGGTCGTGCAGGTCTTCGTCGATGTTCACTATGCCCATGGGAGATGTCCTATATGAAGTATATATGAATCATATATCATTCGTATAGCGGGGCGGCAAGGACCATCCTTAGTCCTGATTTTGGAGATCGCGTGGCGGGGTTTCTTGTTTCCTGTTAAACCCAGCCTCATGACCCAACCGCCAAAGCGGAAAATCGCGCTGGCTCGTACTATGCGCAAGGCGCTCACGGGGCCGGAATGGCTTTTGTGGGAGCGGCTGAAGCCGCGCCGCGCCGATGGACTTGTCTTCCGGCGGCAACATGCCCTGGGGGCATACATCCTCGACTTTTACTGCTTCAAGGCAAGGCTGGTGGTCGAGGTGGATGGTGCCATTCATGGCGAGGATGCGCGGGCGGCGAAGGACGCGGTGCGAGACACATGGCTGCGGGGGCAGGGGCTCGAGGTCTATCGCATTCCGGCTGCCGAGGTGTACCGGGACGTGGAGGGCGTCGCCGAGGGGGTGTGGCTGCAGGCAATCGACCGCGCGGAGAAGATCGGGAGAAGGTGATGCGCCTTTCTTACACCTCCCTGGCTTTGCCGGGGAGGGGGACCGCACGAGCGAAGCATTGCGAAGGCAATGGCGAGCGAGATGTGGTGGTGGGGTTTCTTACTTCCTTCCCAATATTCTGTCCAATCAACCAGGCGAACCTCAAGAAAAGGTTCAGCAGACCCGAGGGCGTACTTTTAGAAAGAAACCCCACCACCACATCTCGCCAGTGTATCGGCTATCGCCGACCCCACTGCCTCGTGCGGTCCCCCTCCCCGGCAAAGCCAGGGAGGTATAAGGTAGAATCCATGCGGCATAATATTGCGCCGTCCCGGCCAGTCGGCGAAGTATAAGATAAAGACGAATCCCCGAAAGGTTCCCCGCATGGAAGTCGATCCCACCCGCGTCCGCGCCTTTGCCACGCCCGCTGATTTCGGCGCATGGCTCTCAAGCAACCATGCTTCGGAGCCCGAGCTGTGGATGCAGCTCTACAAGAAGGCCTCGGGTGTGCCGTCGCTGACCTGGGCCGAGGCCGTCGTCGAAGCGCTGGCCTGGGGCTGGATCGACGGGATCAAGAAGTCCAATGACGACACTTCGTGGTACCAGCGCTTTACGCCGCGCAAGGGCAAGTCCATCTGGTCGAAGATCAATTGCGACCACGTCGGCCGCCTGATTGCTGAAGGCCGGATGCAGCCCTCAGGCCTCATCCACGTCGAGGCCGCCAGGGCCGACGGGCGCTGGGACGCTGCCTATTCGGCCAGCTCGGGCATGGCGTTCCCGGAAATCTTTCTCGCGCGGATCAGCGCCGACACGACGGCCCAGGCAACGTTCGACGGCCTGAAAAAGGCCCAGCGCTACAGCATGTACCACCGCCTGACGACGGTGAAGAAGGAAGAGACGCGCCAGGCGCTGATGACGAAGATGTTCGACGCCCTGGCGCGCGGCGAGGCGTGGAAATAACGAACGCGACAAACAAAAGAAGGCCTATTCCCGAAAGCCGTTGAACCCTTCGGGCCTTGTGTCCTTCGACGACCAAGCCCAGCACGCCTTGTTCGCCGCGGCGTGGGGCTGCGAGAGGGCGAAGGTCTGGGGCGTCGTGTCACCGGCGGTGACCGTCACCGCCTTTTCGTACAGGGCCGAGATGTCCTTCTCGACCTGGGCTAGTTCGGCAGCGTCGCCCGCCGGGACAAAGCCGTCGAGTTGCCCGTTCATCAGTGTCCGCCGGTCCTGATAGTTGACCAGCAGGCCACTCACTATCGCGCCGTCGATCCGCCTCAGGGCCCAGCGTGGATCGAGGCGCCCCAGATAGGTATAGCGATCCTCAGGCACATTGAAGCTGTAGCTGCCGGCGTTGAGGCACATCTTCCAGTTTATCTGGTATTCGACCTGGGTCAGGATCGACCGCCCGGCATTGGCGCGCGCGATCAGGTAACGCCTGCCTGTATCCGTCGTATAAATGCTGAAGGCCGTATCGTTGCGCGCGCTGCCGTCGGCGTCGCCTTCGACATAGGGCTGTTGAACAGCCTTGTCGAACCAGGCGGCGCGCAGCTTCCACAGGGTACCCATGGGCAGGACGTCGGAGCTGCGGTCCAACTGGATGATGACGACGCCCTTGCCCTTGGCCTTGCCGGGCGTGATGTCGGGTGGCGTCGCCACCGCTGCGGTCGCCCACAGGCCGGCGGCAACCGCCAACAGATTGATAATGATGCGTTTCATATCTTCCCCCCAGAGGCGGGTATTGGTGCCCCAAGGCGGGCGCGGCGTCAACTCCACCCGGTCAGCGCATCGCAAGGCGATTGACGTGGCCGCGCCATTGTGTCCAGCCATAGCTATCGCTTCCCGCATCGCCGACGAGGGCCGGACATGAAGACCCTGTTGAACAGCTGGCCCGCCTGGGCATTGTTATCAGCCGTATTTGCCGCGCTGACGGCGATCTTCGCCAAGATCGGCGTCGCGGGCATCAATTCGAACCTGGCCACGCTGATCCGCACCGGCGTCGTCCTGGCCGCCGGCATTCTTTTCGTGACCGCGACCGGCAGCTGGCAGCCGTGGTCGTCGATCCTGCCCAGGACGTGGCTGTTTCTCGGCCTGTCCGGCCTGGCGACCGGCGTGTCGTGGTTCTGTTATTTCCATGCCCTGAAGATCGGCGACGCCGCGCAGGTGGCGCCGGTCGACAAGCTGAGCGTCGTGCTGGTCGCGGTCTTTGCCGTTGTGTTCCTGGGCGAGAAGCTGTCCGTTACCGGCTGGCTGGGGATCGGCCTTATCGCCGCTGGGGCGGTGCTGGTGGCCTGGCGGGCCTGATCAAAGCCCGCCCAAGTCCGCCCAATGCTATTGCAAAGCGCGTGGGCGACCCCAGATACGGCGCCTGTGTATTTTGGAGGGGCTGGTGGTATTCATAATCCTGAGCATTTTTCTTTGCGTGGCCAGGCTCTGCCCGGACACCGCGATCGGCCGCTGGCTGGGTGGCTGGCTGTTCGCGCCAGTGACGCGGTGGGTTGCCGGGCTGACCTGGCGGCGGGCGCTGATCGGCCTGGCTGTGGCGGTTGTGACCGTGGGCCTGCTCATGGTCGGGCCGGAAATTGCGGTTCTGGCAGCCGGTCTTGACGTAACGCTTGTGGCTGAACTGGCTTTGCTGGCGGGGCTGAATGCCACGCGTATCCGCTGGGTGGCGATGGCAAGCCGGATCAAGGCGATCAGTGCCGGGTTAGCCGGCAGGCTTGTGGCGCGCAGGGCCGCGCGTGCCGTCCGTTCCGCCACCAGGCCACGGCCGGGCGGGACGGGGAAGCGCGACGACGATGCGGCGGGCAGGGAACTAATTTCCGAAATTCGGGAAGTTTATGCGCCGGCCTGAGGTGGGCGTTTTTTGCTGAAAACGAGACATATAACGCCGCCCGGCCTGCCGGAAACAGCCGGGTCAGGAGGTATCGGATGGCGTCAGGCCACCATAAGGCCGGCGACGGCATTGGCGAAGGCGATCGCGGTGAACGGCTTGCTGATTTCGGCGTCGGCCCCGGCCTGGAGTGCGGCGGAGACCGCACGCTCGGACGTGATCCGCTCGCCGAGGCCGGCCGACATGGCCAGTACCCGGACCGACGGCCAGCTTTTCTTGATGCGCTTGATGCCTTCCAGCCCGCCGATGCCCGGCATGAAGATATCGCAGACGGCCAGGTCGATATGGCCGATATCGACGTTGGTCAGTGCCTCTTCCATCGACTGCGCCGCGCTGACGCGGAAGCCGCTATCCTCCAGCATCTGCGTGGTCAGCTTCAGCACCGTCGGGCTGTCCTCGACGACCAGGGCGTGGCGGCGGCGCGCACCGGTGGCGTAGTCCTGTTCGGCGGCCGCGACGATGGCGCTGATCTGCTTGCGCGAAAACGGCTTCTGCAGGACGTAGTCGGCGCGGGCGCGGCGCGCCTGGTCGAGCGTGGCGTTGATGTCCTCCTGCCGGTTGCCGGCCGTCATGACGGCGATCGACGCATCGCTGGCCAGTTGCCGGATCTGGGGCAGGGCGGTCAGGCTGTTGTCCTCACCCAGGAAGACGTCGACGAAAACGAGCCCGGGCTTGTGTCTGATGATGGCCTGCAGGCCTTCTTCGAGTGAGCGGGCGTGGACTGTGCTCCAGTCCTGATCGGTCAGCATGCGGCCGATAATCTGCGACTGGGTGAAGCTGTCTTCGATAATAAGCGCCAGACCTTCGGACACTGCGGCCTCCCTGAAATGGTATCGGGTCCGGCAGCACGCGGTTCAGCGCTGAGTAGTCCCAGTCTGGGCTTAGCCTAGAGGCTGAGCGTTTCGGCGAGGTTAATGTAACAAACGTTTGCATTTTCCACGCCTGGCGGTACGGCAATGTGCTACCGGGATGGATCGGGTGACGCGGCGGCACAGTTCCGGCGAATGAAATCTTCGTGGCTGGGCATGAGGTCGCAGCACTTGGCGATTACGTCGCGGGTGTCGCCAAGCCAGGCCGACACGGCCTTTCCGTCGATACTGAGCGTCAACGGGTCCGGCGCCCGAGGCCGCAGGCCCTGGCCCCACATGACCGCCAGCCAGCTGTGCAGCCGGAATTGCTCGCCGCGCTCCTCGGGTATCCGTCCCCGGCTTTGGAACAGGTCCATGCGGTGCCTGAGGGTGTCGGGCACCGGCATGGCCGTGCAGTAGCGCCAGAATTCGGAGTCGTCGCGCGTTCCGGCGTTATAATGCAGGATCAGGAAGTCGCGGATATCCTCGTATTCCCGCGTCATGGCCTGGTTGTAGGCATCGATGTCCGGCTGGTCGAAACCTGCGTCGGGGAAGTAGTATTGCAGCCGGGCGATGCCGTTCTGGATCAGCATGATCGACGTCGATTCCAGCGGCTCCAGGAAACCCGCCGCCAGTCCGATGGCGACGCAGTTCTTGTGCCAGAAGGTTTTGCGCCGTCCGGTCGTGAAGCGCAGGAGCTTGGGGTCCATCAGGCGGTCGGCCGGCAGGTTGCCGGCAAAGGCATCGAGCGCGTCGGTTTCGCTCTGGAAGGCACTGGCGAAGACGAGGCCATTGCCGTCGCGGTGCTGCAGGGGGATGCGCCATTGCCAGCCGGCGGTCATGGCCGTGGAGCGGGTATAGGGCGCGGGCGCGCCGGTGCGCACGGTCGGCGCGGCATAGGCCCGGTCGCAGGGCAGCCAGTGGGTCCAGTCCTCGAAGCCGACCTTGAGCGTCTCACCCAGCAGCAGGGCGCGAAATCCCGTACAGTCGATGAACAGGTCGCCGTCGATCCGGCGCGCCTCATTGAGATGAAGGGCGCTGATGCTGCCCGTATCGGACAGTTCCACCGTGTCGATCCGGCCTTCGATGCGTTTGACGCCGCGGGCCTCGGCGTCGCGGCGCAAGGTCAGGGCATAGAGGGCCGCGTCGAAGTGAAAGGCGTATTCGATACCGGCCAGGGGTGAGTTCTGGCCCTCGGGACGCATGAATTTGCCGTGCCGGGACGCCATGGATTGCAGATTGTAGAGGCCGAGATCGTCGGGTCCGTCATTGTCCAGCACGTCGCGCAGCCACAGGGCATGAAAGGGCAGGGAGCCGAACTCGCGGCCATTGGCGCCGAACGCATGGTGATAGGTGTGGCCAAGCTTGCCCCAGTTCACGAACTCGATGCCGAGCTTGAAGGTGCCCTGGGTCGACCGGATGAAGGCATTTTCGTCGATGCCGAGATGATGATTGAAGATCCGCAGATAGGGGGTCGTCGCTTCGCCAACTCCGACCGTGCCGATCTCCTCGCTTTCGACCAGGACGATCTCCTCGATATCGTCGCGCAGGATCTTCGACAGCCAGGCCGCGCACATCCATCCGGCGGTGCCTCCGCCGGCGATGACGACCTTGCGAACAGCTTTGACGGAGGGCGTGGCCATCTTGGTGCTCCGGTGTTGAACGGGTAAAAAAAAGGTGGCCTGACATTTGGACGAATGTCAGGCCACAGTTGCCACGTCTGGCGGATCAGGCAGGGAGTGTCACAGGAGAATGCACGATGTGTCTGGTACGTTGTGACGTGGCGTCAGGCGGGTTCTCAGGGAAAGAAACCCGCCCCGGGTGGGTTAGATCGGAATGATTTAAGTCGACGCATCATTCCGATCCAAGTTTTTGCCTAGAAGCTACCTCTTGCCGTCAGGGTGAAGCTGCGGCCGTCGTAGTCGATCCAGCGCACGACGCGCAGATCGTTCTCGTACTCGTAACGCTTCTCATTGGTGATGTTGTAGGCGTCCAGCGACAGGGTGAACCGGTCGGTGATGTTATAGGAAGCCGACAGGTCGAGCTGCCCGCGCGCCTTCACCGAGCGTGCGCCGCCGGTATAGGTGCCATTGGCGTTCAGCGGGTAGTCCGTGCGGTAGTTGTAGACCGCGCGGATACCATATTTCGGCGTCTCGTAATAGCCGATCAGGTTCGCTGTGTGCTTGGAGATACCTGGGAACGGCGCGATGGCCGGGCTCTTGGAGTCGGTATAGGCGTAGTTGAAATTGCCACCGAAGTTCTTCCAGAAGCCGGGGAGGAAATCCAGGTTCTGCTGAATGTTGAATTCCAACCCTTCGACCGTGGTGTCGCTGTCGAGGTTATAGTTGCCCGAGGCGGAAATCCGCGTCGTGCTGTTCGACGTCGCCAGGCTGGTGGCCGTGCAGTACTGGCCGTCCCACGACAGGGCGCCGAAGCCCCAGGTCGATCCGTCGGCCGGACACAGGATGGCCGGATCCGAGCTGCCGACGATGCGGCCGGTGATGACCTTGCGGAAGTAGGCGAGGGCCAGCAGGCCGCCCGGGCGGTTGTACCATTCCAGCGAGAAGTCGACGGAGTCGGCGAGGTACGGCTGCAGCTTGTTGTTACCGATGCGGACCGAGGCATTGTAGACCGACATGGACGAGGTCGTCTGCGATGAGTTCAGCACGCGCTCACCGATGCGGGTGACCGGCGAGAACTGGCGGTCCTGCGGCCGGACATAGGTCTTGTAATAGGCGCCGCGCAGGATCAGGTCCTCTTTCAGGTCCAGCGCGAAGATCGCCGACGGCAGCCAGTAGTTATACTTGTTCTCGATACGCTGCCACTTGAAGTCCGACAGCGAGCCGGCGATGCCGGTGAACGGACGGTACAGGTCGAGGGAATCGATTGTGTTGTCGGTGGCTTCATAGCGGGTGCCGATATTACCGCGCAGACGGTGGCCCAGGACTTCGGTGTCGTACTTCACCTGGATATAGGCCTGGGTGAGGTCGTTCTGCGTGGTGTAGTTGTTGTCGGCGAACGCGCCGTCCTGATAGAAGACGTTGAAGCCGCGCGTCGTCAGCCCGCCGCCTGACGGCGTATAGACGTCAACCGGCGTGACGGCCGCGATGAAGCGCTCGGCGTCGATGACCTGCCAGTTCTTGCTGATATTCGCATCGCCGTTCATGAAATCATCGACAAAGTCCGGCGTGATAAGCATGTCGCTGGTGATGTTCTGCAACTGGGCGCCATAGGCCATGTTGCGGAAGCCGTGCGACTTGAACTCGTTCTTTTCGAGACGCAGGCCGCCCTTGATCGCCGTGATGGGGCCGAAGTCGAGATTGCGTTCGATATCGACCTGGGCCGAGGTGACCGTCTGGTCGGCGAAGCTTTCGGAGCCGGAGATGTTGAGGTAGTAGAGCCCGTTCGAGCGCAGATAGCCTTCCGGATCGCCATTGGCGCCCTGCCAGGCCCAGCCGTTGTTGAACAAGGCGTTCTGCGGCGTCGGCGTGACATTGTAGGTGAAGCCGTCCAGTTCGCCAAAGCCCGTGGTCAGCGTGCCCGAAATGCCGTTGGTTCCGCCGGTGACCGGGTTGGTCTGGAGGTCCAGTTCGGTTTCGAGCGACGAGTTGGAGCCCTTCGAGCCGGCGACGACGAAGTTGACCTTCCAGTCTTCGTTGTTCCAGTCGAGGTTGGCGACGAAGCCCTGGGCCTGCTGATGCTGCGAATAGAGGCGCGTCGATGACTTGGCCGGGAAGTTGTTGTAGGCGGCCGTTTCGTACAGCCAGCGCCCGTCCGACATCTGCTCAGGCGAGCCTGACGGCGTGATCGTGCCGGCGCCGTCCCAGACCGCGTTGATCAGGAAGTACTGCGTCGTCTTCGGCAGGTTGCGGTCCGTGTAGTAGCCGATGATACCCATCTTCGTATTATCGTTCGGCTTCCATTCGATGCCGGCGGTGGCCGTCACCAGGTCGCCCTTGTTTTCGCGGGTGTACTGGCGGATGGCATCCAGCGCGTAAACGCCGCTGTTGCCCTTTGTACCGGTCGTGCTGGTATTATAGGTCGAGGTGCCCAGGACGTCCGAAAGCGACCGGCAGAACGATGCTGTGGTCGGGCAGGGCGTCGCCGAATAATACTGGCCATAGGCCGAGGCGAAATTGGCCGCGCTCAGGCCTGTCAGGCCGGGCGTCAGGCGGCTGTAGCCGTTGTAGCGCAGGGTGTCGCGGCGGAAGTCTTCCTTCTTGTACGCCACGGTGCCAAAGACGGCCAGGTTGGAGCTGAGGTGCTTGTTGTAGCCCAGCGTCATGGCCGGCGCGACGCTGCCGCCCAGTTCGTTATACTCGTACGACGCCTTGATCGAGCCGCCGTCCAGGCGTGACAGGGCCGGTGCGATCTGCATGTCGACATTGCCACTGAGGCCGCCCGACTGGGCATTGGCCATGGGCGACTTTTCGATGACGAACGCCGAGAAGATGTCCGAATTGAACGCGCCCAGCGGCGAGCCCTGGTCGTTGGCCAGCGACGGCGGCGCGGCGAAGGCAACGCCGTTCAGCGTCGTGCGGGCATAGGAGCCCGGCATGCCGCGCAGGTTGATCGTCGCGTTGCGGCCTTCGGCTTCGCGGTTGATCTGGACGCCGGGGATGCGTTGCAACGCCTCACCGACGTTCAGGTCCGGGAAGCGGCCCAGACCGTCGGACGAAATGCCGTCGGTGATTTCGATGTTCTGCTTCTTCGACCGTACGGCGTCGGCATAGCTCTTCTTGAAGCTTGTCACGACGACAACCGAGTCATCAGCCGCCGGCGCGGCGTCCTGGGCGTAGGCGGCGGTATGCATGCCTGCGACCAGCATCGATCCGCTGAGGAGTGCCAGTTTCCAGCCGCTTGTACGTTTTGCCGTTTTATTCAGCATGTTTTTCATTGATCTAACTGCTTTCCTTCCATTTGCATCCGACCAGCTCGCCCCGTGCCGGTCCGGATATTTCAAATCGAGCCAAGTGCCGAAGGGGGGGGTGGCGACCGAGACTTTGCGTGTGAGCAGTTTGGGGGACAGAGGCGGGGACCAGTCCGGCGACTCTTTGAAAGCTGCTTTCACATATGGAATTGAGCTAAATGGAATGAATATGTCAATATGACCAATATTTGAAATTTAAATTTCATTGAGTGGGCGGCCCAAAACGAGGCCTTTGAAAACCATCCCGATAAACGATTTGAATTTTCATTAATGGCAATTTGTTTTATATAACAAGGACAACTGCCACAGACTTCCCGGGTTTGGAGGGGCCGTTCCGGCGGAAGCGGTTTTCGACATGTTGCGGAAATGCCTCATAAAGCGTCTAAAATTTTTTGTGACTGCATTATCTTGCCCCGTTGACCTGCGCTGTCATCCACCCGCTGTAGCGCTTGCGACCGTGTCGAGTCGGTCCGCGATCCGTCCGGATGGAAGGCCACAGACCCGGCGCCCGGCTTCACGAGTCGCTACACTATATATAAAAATTCATTTTGCATATAAATCCGTAGCGGCTAATAGAAGAGACATGACGTCGTGGAGCCATGCTGAATGGATTTCGTGCAGCACCTGAAAGGCTGTCGAACACAGCGGGTGTTATGACGAAAACGCTTCAGGGGTGAGACATGCTGGGCCGACGCGACCTTTTGAAAACCGTGAGTTTGCTTGGCGTTTTGCCGTTGAGCCTCCCGGCCTCCGTGGCCCGTGCGGCGCCGGCCGAAACACACGACGCGCCTGGACCGGCGCGCAACGACAGGACGTCGGTCCGGGAAGTCCTTTCCCTTAACAAGGGCTGGCGCTTCCTTGAGGGCGACGTGCCGTTCCCCAAGATCCTGGGTCACGGCTGGTCCTATGCCAATGCCAAGGCGGGCTCCGCCTGGGGCGCCGCTGCGCCGACCTATGACGACACCGAATGGAAGGCCGTAAGCCTGCCGCACGATTTCGCCAGCTTTCAGTTGCCCGAACCGAATGAGAACCTGGCGCAGGGCTATCGCAAACGCGGCATTGGCTGGTACCGGAACCTGCTCAGGTTCGAGGAGAGTGACCGCGGCAAGCATATCGAATTGCAGCTGGACGGCATCTCGACCCACGCCACGGTCTGGCTGAACGGCACGCTCGTCAACCGGAACTGGTCGGGCTATAATTCGATCTATATCGACATCACCCCGTTCGTGACCTACGGCGAATCCCTGAATTCACTGGTCATCCGCGCCGACGCCGACACGATGCAGGGATGGTGGTACGAAGGCGCCGGCGTCTATCGCAATACCTGGATCGTCAAGCGCAACCCCGTCCATATCGTCACCGACGGCGTTTTCGCCCACCCGGTCGAAGACGGTGGGCAATGGCGGATTCCCGTGGAAGTCACGCTGTATAATTCCGGCGAGACCCCGCAGGAGATCGAGATCGTTTCGGCCCTCCTGGACGACAGCGGCGCCACGGTCACCGAGGCAAGGATGAGCGCCAGTGTAGCGCCGCTCAAGGATGCCGTCGTCACCGGGCAGATGGCGGTCAGGGCGCCCAAACTGTGGAGTATCGAGACCCCAAGCCTCTACAGCGTCCGCACCCAGGTCATCCGCAACGGCCAGGTCGTGGACGAGGCGACGACGCCCGCCGGCTTCCGCACCCAGTTATTCGACCCCGACACCGGCTTTCACCTCAATGGACGCTCGGTAAAGCTCAAGGGCGTGTGCATCCACCAGGACCACGCCGGCGTAGGCGTGGCGGTGCCGGACGGCGTTCTGGAATATCGCCTCAACCGCCTCAAGGAACTGGGCTGCAACGCCATCCGGTGCTCACACAACGCCCAGGACCGGTCCTTCTACGCGATGTGCGACCGGCTGGGCTTCCTGGTCATGGATGAGAACCGCGTCTTCAATCCGTCTCCGGATCACATGGCGGAGCTGGAATGGCTGGTGCGCCGCGACCGCAACCATCCGTCGATCATCCTGTGGTCGGTGTTCAACGAAGAACCGATGCAGGGGACGGAACAAGGCTACCAGATGGTTCGCCGCATGGCCGCCCGGGTCAAGGCGCTGGACACGACCCGGCCGGTCACCGCCGCCATGAATGACGGGCTGTTCACGCCGGTCAACGTCTCCCAGACGGTGGATGTCGTTGGCTTCAACTACCAGTACCAGGCCTATGACGACTTCCACAAGGCGCATCCGAAGCTGCCGATCACCTCGTCGGAGGACTGCTCGGCGTTCATGACGCGCGGTGAGTACAAGACCATTCCGGAGAAAAACATCATCGCGTCCTACGACGACGACGCCTCGTCGTGGGGCACGACGCACCGTGTCGGATGGAAGGCGATCGCCGAACGGCCGTTCGTGGCCGGAGCCTTTGTCTGGACCGGCTTCGACTACCACGGCGAGCCGACGCCGCACCAGTGGCCGTCCAACTCATCCTTCTTCGGCATCATGGATCTGTGCGGTTTTGCCAAGACCGCCTTCTGGCTTCGCCAGGCGCAGTGGCGCGACGAACCCGTCCTGCAACTCGCGCCGCACTGGACCTGGCCCGGCCGCGAGGGCCAGGACATCCTGATCATGGCGCTTCACAATATGGATGAGGTCGAAGTCTTCCTGAACGGAAAATCGCTCGGGAAGCAGAAGGGCGACATCTACGAGATGAACCGCTGGACCGCCGCCTACGCCCCAGGGAAGCTGAAGGCTGTGGGCTATCGCGGCGGCAAGGTCGTCAAGACCTTCGAGGTCGAAACGACCGGCGCGCCCGTCCGTCTGAAACTGACCCCTTATCGCAGCACGATGCGCGGCGACGGCCTTGACGCCCAGCCCTTCACGGTCGAAGCCGTGGATGCCAAGGGCCGCCATGTGCCGGTGGCCCAGCACCAGATCACCTTCGCCGTCGACGGCGGAGACATCATCGGGCTGGGGAACGGCAATCCCAACGATACCACAAGCGAAAAAGGCAACACTCGCGCCCTGTTCAACGGGCTGGCGCAGGTGATCGTCCAGACGCGCGAGGGGCAGGCCGGAAAGCTGAAACTGACCGCCAGCGCGCCCGGCCTGAAGGCCGCCGTCGTGCAGGTCGACGTAGTTGCAGCCGCACCCTGGCCCTACCAGGCGGTTTCGGAAAGCGTGCAGACCACCGAGAACTGGCGGCGGGCGCCGGATCAGGCGGCAGCCATCGACCCCAATTTACGCCCGAAGGACAACGACATGAACTCCTGGGGCTGGTTCCGGGCGGGCGTGCCGTTCGCGCCTGCGGCCAAGGACGGCTTCGTGCTGTGCGCCGCCGAAGTCGAGGCGTTCGCGAAGGTGCGTAAACACGGCGGTACGCTCGATTGCCTGGGCCTGCTGGGTCCGTGCAGCCTCTATATCGACGGCCGGAAGGTCGCCGAAAAAACCGATGCCGGCAGCGGGCCACTGAGCGCGGCTTTCCCCGCCGGCGACGGCAAACACTGGCTGAGCCTGGTTTTCGAAACCAAGGCCGGACAGGCCTTTGGTTTCACGGATGTGGTTCGCATCCGGCCGTAAGGCTGGCGCGGGCCCTGGATCGAACTTGTAATTTTTGACGCTTGCGGGAGGATCGATTGTCCCTGTTGAAGAGAATTCTGACAATTACGACCATGCTGGCGGCGGCCGCCGCAGCCGGCCATGCCTCCGCCCGCGCCGAAACTCCGGGGCCGGAAGTCGTTGTCCGCGGAACGAAGCGTGCCAAGCCTGTCGATGCGCCGCCGCCGCTTGAACTTTACGCCAGGCCGCCGCATTTCCAGGAAATTGCCTTGTCTCCGGACGGGTCTCAGATTGCATTCACGACACGTGTAGGTGGGGTGGATATTCTGGTCAGTTACGGTTTCTCCAACCGGCAGCACGCCTACCAGAAACTCAGCGGCGGCAATGTGAGCGCGATCAGTTGGGCCGACGATACCCATGTACTGGTCTCGGATTCCCGGGCGGTAACCCGTGGCACTTGTGCGGGTTCGGCGACGCAAGGCAGCCCCCAGCCACTCAACGGTCGCGACATTGCCCCTGTCCCCAGTTCCCCGGCGGGCGCCGACGCGACAAAGGTGTCTGGCGCAGATGCGGCGCAGGTCCAGATGCTGATGATGGCTAACCAGCCGCCCAGGTGCATCTATTTCGGCGTGCGCGGTGAAAATGCGATAACGTCCGTCAACATGCTGACGGGCGAGTCAGCGCCGATAGGCGCGCACATTGGCGACGCGCCAAGTCAGGCGCTGGGACTACCGTCTCGCGTGGTCATCGACGGCAAGGCACAATTGCTCGGCCCGTTCATGGAAATGCGCACGCAATCCGTCGGCAGCCAGCCCGCCCAGCGCGTCTTTCTGTGGACGGTCGATCCGGCCACCGGCCACGCCAAGCTGGTCGATGACGGCGGCGGTGACATTGAACGCGAGGCCATCTACGTCGACGACTGGCTATACAGGCCGGACGGGACGATCGCGGCGCGCACTCTCTACGACTTCCTCGAAGGGCATTACCGCGTAGAGATGAAGGTCAACGGCAAATGGAAGCCGGTTCTCAGCCGCGACATCGTCAGGGCGAAGGACACGTTCGCCCCGGTTCTGGTCGGCCTGGCGGCGGATGGCGCGTCGATCGTGATCCTGGACAGCGATACGCACGGCAATGACGCCAAGGACGCGCCACGCCGGTTCCACTATTACACGCTCGATGCCAAAGGCACGTTGTCCGGGCCGCTTGAGGCCAGCGACGCCGGCTCGGAGCGCCCTGTCTTTGACCCTCGTTCGGGACGTCTGGCGGGCTTTGCCGCGCACCTGGAAACACCGGCCTACGATATCCGCGAGCCGCGCCTGCGCAAGGTCTATGAGCGGGCGCTGGCCGCGTCGGCCGGGCAGTCCATCGAGGTCGTATCGGTCACAGACGATTTGAAGAAGGCCCTGATCCGCGTCGTTGGCGATGAGGAGACCGGTACCTATTACCTGCTCGATTTCGCCAGGGGCAAGAGCGCGCCGGTCGGCGAGGATTTCCCGCAAATACCGACCAGCTGGATCGCCAGACAGGAGGTCTTCTCCTACACGGCGTCCGACGGGACGTCCCTCAAGGGCGTGCTCACCCTGCCGCCCAAGCCGGCCTACAAGAACTTGCCGCTGGTCGTCCTGCCGCAGGACAGCCCGGGCGGCCAGGCCAGTATCGATTTCGACGGCCTGACGCAGGCGCTGGCCTCACGCGGATATCTCGTATTCCAGCCCAATTACCGGAGCGGTGGCGCACACTGGAGCGCCACGCTCCAGTCCGACCTTGGCGATGGCGTCGCGACGCTAGTGCGCCAGGGCATGGTCGATCCGCAACGTGTGTGTGCGGCCGGAACGGCGTTTGGTGGCTATGCTGCCCTGAAGCTGGCCGAGACGGGACGCGTGCGGTGTGCGGCAGCCATCGATGGCATTACGGACGTCAAGGGATACCTGGCCTGGCGCAAGACCTTCGCCCCAATACAGGATGGCGACGCGTTCACCACCCTGTCGCCATCGCCGAAGTGGCCGAGGACGTTCGTCGATAACCCGATGAGCATGCGCAACCTCGAAAAGGCGATCGACGCCAATACGCCGTCCGTCGCGGCATCGGCCATCTCCGCGCCGGTCCTGCTGATCGGTCAGGAAGGACGCGGTCCCGTACCTGCCGGCCAAAGCCGTGGCTTACGTGACGGCCTGAAGTCGGCAGGCAAGCCTGTCGATTACGTCGAGCTGACGCGCGAGGACCATGCGGCGGACGGTGAAGCGGCGCGGCTGAAAATACTCCAGGCCGTCACGGCCTTCCTGGCGGTCAATAATCCGGCGGAGAACTAGGCGGTTCAAGTGGCGGAAATGCCGACCGCCCGGGCTCAGGCAGGGCTATCGCATATGACTTTGACGTGCTGGTTCTATTTCTCCTCTCCCCATGTAAAGGGGAGAGGAAAGGCGCGCAGCGCCAAGGTGAGGGGTAAAGCGTCAGAAGATACGCGCGCTGAAACGACAGTATAACCCCTCATCCGGCCCTAACGGGCCACCTTCTCCCCTCAAGCGGGGAGAAGAGAAGTGAATTCAATATGTTGCAAGCTATATGCGATAACCCTGCGGGCTCAGGGGACAATGTGGACCAGCACCAGCGCGATCACCGCCGGCAGCGCCTGGATGACCAGGATTGACTTCTTGACCGTGAAGCCGCCATAGAGCCCGGCAATGATGACAAAGCCCAGCAGGTACAGCTTTGCGTGAAAGTCGTGGAGCACGACCGACAGGACCAGCCCGGCCGCCAGCAGGCCGTTATAGAGCCCCTGGTTGGCCGCCAGTGTCGCCGACTGCGCCGCGAACTCAGGCGTCAACCCGAACGTCTTGCGGCCGAAGGGCGTGTTCCACAGGAACATCTCAAGCACCAGAAAAGCAAAATGCAGGGCGGCCACGAAAAGGATCGCCAGATCGGCAAGGCTCATATCTCTACCCCTTCAGTTGGCCGCGCCTGGGACACCAGGGCGACATGGAACTGATAATCCAGATTCTCCGGATTGGCAAAAATCGTGCCCCCGGCCGCCATGCGAACCGGCGTGGGAATTCAGCCACCGCGCGCCTGATCCACCCTGGCCAGGTCGCGATCCATGGCCGCGCCGTCGAAAGGTACGACGATCACCTTGCTGCCGTGGCGGTCATTGCCCTTTTCGTCGTCCTTGGGCACATCGATCACGGCAAAGGTCAGGGCGACGACGTGGCCGTTTTCCATGACCACGCCGGGCCGTTCCAGCTTGTTCCAGTGATTGACCGTGCCGTTGGTATAGCGGATGAAGTCGGCGTTCGGCTCATAGGCCAGGCCCTGGACGATCCAGCCGTCGATGCCGTTGCGCGAGATCAGGTGATAGGCGCGGCGCTCATCCCAATGGTTCACCAGGACGTGGTACCAGCCGCCGCTGAACCAGATCACCGGATCCTCGAGCTTGCCGAGCGACCGCTGCGGCAGGCCTTTCAGGTCGCGGTAGATGGCGGGTCCCTGCGGCTCGTAAGGACCGAGAATGCCGCTCTTGCTGATCAGGATCTGGCCCGATCGTTCGACAAGCTGGTACCTGCCGTCCGGCCGCAGGATCATCCCGACATTGGATGCGCGCCACGGTCGGGGTTCGGCGCTGTCCGGCGCCTGGACTTCACCCGGATCAAGCAGTGAGCGCACCTTGCTCTGGTCGACAGTGATACTGCCCAGCAGTTCCCAGGGCCCGTCGATCGACGCCGAGGTGAAGACATCGCCCTTGCCCTGACGCGTCTCGCTCACCACCACGGCATAGCGTCCGTCGGGCATCTGAAGCGCAATGACATTGTGCCCCTTGCCATTCTGGTCGTGCGGCCACAACAGGCCCTTGTCTTCGTAGGGGCCGAACAGGGACGTGCTGACGCCGACGAGGGCCTTGGAATTCCACCACTCCCCGTGGCCGCCGGCCTGGTCCCAGCGGCTGGCGAACATGCGGTATTTGCCGTCCTTGCCTTTCAGGATCGATCCATCCCAATAGTTCCACTGCGTCAGCCCGTGGTCTTCGAGGCCGTTCGCCGGATCGCGAGGGCCGACGGTTTCGGCGCCCCAGATTGTCTTGCTCAGGGGCTGGATGACCGGCGACGGCTTGAAATAGGCGATGAACGGCTTCTTGCCGACGACCGGCACATCCTCGACCAGCTGGGCGGCGGCTGGGCCTGCCAGCGCTATGCCGGCCATTGCGGTTAGGAGCGTTCGGCGATTAAGCCCCGAGGTTCCGGTTGCCGATGCTGTGTCGTCCGTCATGCCGCTCACCCTCTGTGCTGAGTCCCGTCAGACGACTCCTATTTCGGCATTTTCCCGAGCGCAAGTTAATTCCATATATGGCAATAATGGCTCTGGACCTGAAGGGGTGAGCCACGATCTTTATGCCAGTTGCGCCGGCCTATCGCGCGGCAAAATCCAGAACCGAAACGGACCAGGCCGGCAGCGTCACTGTAAAGTCGCGCGACAGGCCGGAAAGTTTTTCCATTCGAGGCGCGATCCTGTCAGGCTTTTCCAGCGAATTGGCCGCGTCGGGATCGTCGGCGCTCAGCACCGTCAGGACGCCGGAGGCGGCTACCGACTTAAGGCCCGACAGCTTCAGTGTCACCGGTTGGCTGGAAGCGCTGCGATTGACCAGCTTGATTTGAAGATGACGGTTTTTCTCGTTGCGTGTCGCAACCCAGTACAGGGACGCAAAGGTCTTGTTGTCGACCGTCCATTGCGGAATATCCGTGCCGGCCGTTTCCAGAACCACGTCGCCCTTCGTTTCGGCGAACATTTTCTGGACGTGGTAGGACGGTGTGGCAAACGCGGTCAGCGCGTCATAGCCGATCAGGTTGGTTGCCCATTGCAGCGAGTTGTCGCGGCTGTGGCCGCCGACTTGGCTGAGGTTGGCCAGCAGGGGCGCATAAGCCGACATCACCACATGATCCGAGTTGCGTTCCAGTCCGGTCAGATAGGCAGCATCGGCGATTGCCGCTTTCATGCTTGGCATGGGCCAGCCATTGTGCGTGGCCCATTCACCGACAAACACCTTGGGGTCGGTACGTGGCCGGTTGTCGTAGTCGTTGATGTGCTCGTACATCTGGGCCTCGCCCCAGGCGTAGGTGTGCTCATCCACCAGGTCCGGCCGTTGCGACGGCGTCGATTCCGCGCCCATGCTCGATATCAGCTGAAGATGCGGATGCTTCGCCTTTATGGCCTTGTAGAAGGTCGAGAAACGCTTGTCATACGAACCGGACTTATCAAAAAAGTCTTCATTGCCGATCTCGACATACCTGAGTGCAAACGGTGCGGGATGTCCGTCTTCGGCGCGTTTGGCGCCCCATTTCGTCGTCACGTCGCCAGTAATATATTCGATCTGGTCAAGCGCTTCTTGGACATAGGGCGCAAGTTCCTCAGGCGACGAGACATGCTCGCCCTGCAACGCATAGCCGGCGAAAACGCCAAGCACCGGTTCGACCTTCAGGTCCTCGCACCACAAGAGAAATTCCATCAGCCCCATGCCGTCGGTCGACCAGTAGTTCCATGGGCTGCGGTGGCCAGGACGCGTTTCGACGGGACCGATCGTCTTTTTCCATTCGAACCGTTGAGGGAAATAGTCCCCCTCCAGATAGTTCCCGCCCGGGAAGCGTAGAAATGTCGGCTTCAGGCCCGCCATCATTTCCATCAGGTCACGCCGGTTACCGTTTGGCCGGTCGTTGAACGTGTCGCCAAAGAGCGAAACCTGTTGCAGCCAGATTTTCGCAGGCCCTGTCGTGGTCAGGGTAAAAACATTGTCCTTCGACGCTGTAACTGGGCCAGTCACCAGCGTTACCTCGAACCGCTTCCATTCACCCGTAATGCCTGTCACGCGTGCGGAGGCGGCAACGGCGCCGGTCTTACCTGCCAGGGCGATGGTGACGGGGCCGCTTGTACCTTCTGCCTTGGCGAAAAAGGAAGCCTTATAGGTCCTGTTCGGCCTGACCGGAATCCCCCAGTAGCCCGGATTGGAAACGCCGGCGGGACTGGCTTCCGAAGCCGTTTTCACATTCAGGAGCAGACTCAGGTTCAAAGCGCTGTTGAGCGGTTGCCCCTTGTCGAGTGCGATCTCCACGTCCCCCAGAGGCGTCCAGTAGACTGGTTCGTCTATGTTATAGGCAAATCCGCCTTCGCCCTTGAAGGAGCGGTTGCGGATAAGCTCGCCATAGAGACCACCTTCGTAGGCGAAATTGATCTCCTCGGTCATGAGTCCATAAAGCGTCGGACTCATGCGGGCCTTCACCTTGTCGGCAGCGATGCTGATCGTCGGGACAGGTTTCGCCTGCTGGCTGACTGCCGTGTGCGGAAGGCACGATAAGGCCAGTGCGAAGCTCGCGAGACTTAAGGACGTTAGCTTCATGTTCGGCTCTTTTAACCTGGATATATTTGACGACAGGGCATTGCCCCGACCAACAGATACGGCTTCGCATTCATGGATATTGGTCAATCCTCCAATTTACAAGTAAAATAATAAATTGCTAATAAAATTAATTCGCCGAGGAGAGGGATAGGCAAAATCGGGGCCTTATCATTCTGAGCGGCACCGATTGCTGTCGCCATGACCGCTAATCCGCGCGCAATGTGCCGGTGATCTGGATCTCGGACACGCCGACCACGCCTTCGCCGGAGGGCCAGAGCTTCAGGCGGACATTCCGGCCTTCCTTCGCTTCGGTTTCAAGATCGCGCGTCTGGCTGGCATCCATGCCCGGAATCTGTTCGGCCAGCTTCTGCCAGTTGCCTTGCCGGTCCTGTATCTCCGCGACGAAGCCGTAAGGGGCGGCCTGCGGGAAGACCACTTTCAGCCGGTGGACCTCCACGAAGCGTTCCATATCGACGGTCACGCTGAGCGTCTTATCGTCGGCCGCCGGCGCCCAGTATGTTGCCGGATCGCCGTCATTGACCAGCCGTGAGCTGTGGTCCGGCGCATTCGAACTCGAGAAGGTTGGGTTGTTCAGCCCGAACACCGTGTCTCCTGGACGTTCCT
Source organism: Asticcacaulis sp. P4_H10 (assembly GCF_056400965.1). Lineage (NCBI taxonomy): Bacteria > Pseudomonadati > Pseudomonadota > Alphaproteobacteria > Caulobacterales > Caulobacteraceae > Asticcacaulis > Asticcacaulis sp. P4_H10. The sequence continues at coordinate 320,242 of NZ_JBFUKH010000003.1, forward strand.
TGAACGGTTTGACGTAGGGCGTGTAAGGCCGGTCGGCGGCGAGTTGCGTCTTGCCGGGTTTGAAGGCGGGACCTGTGAGCGTGCGGACCTCGGTGACGGCGTCCTTGAGGCCGGGCGACGTGGCGCGCAGACGGGTAACGCCTGATTGCCAACTGCGCATGGCGATGGCCGCTTCGCCGTCGCGGATGACGATATCGGTGTCGGGTGAGAATTCGATCGCGCGTCCGGTCGGCAACTCGCCAGGGCCGGATTCGATGGCCAGCCGGACCGGCGGGCTGTTGGTGACGCGCCGTCCTTGTGCATCAACGACGCTGATAATGACCTGGACGTCGTCCGTGCCGTCGGCGCGGCGGATCACCGGCGCACTGGTGGTCATCCGCAGGGCTGCGGGCGTGCCCTCGACTGCCCAGGCGGGGGGAGGGACGTGCGCATAGGCGTTGCGGTACCAGTAGTACTGCCGCTTGGGCAGGCGGAAATAGTCAATCATTCCCATGCCGCCGAACCGTTTGCCGGCGATCGAGCCGTGGTCGAACCCGGCCCAGATGACCTCGCCGGAGCGCCACGGCAGCCGCCACGAGCCTTCCTTCGTTTTGTCCGCGCCCTTGGTGTTGGGCAGGTCATCCCAGCCCGGCGCATAGGCGCCCGGCCGGTCTGCCATCGTCACCCCGTATTCGGCGACGAAGTTCGGAATGCCGGGATCGGGGAAAAGGCTGGCGCCGTCGCCATTATAGCCGGCGATGTCGCCAAGCTTATCGATCTCACCGCGTTGCGCGCCGTTGATCGAGGCCGGCCGCGAGGGGTCCAGTTCGTGCGACAGGGCGACCAGTTCCTTCAGCAGCCGGCGCACTTCGGGCAGGCTCTCCTTGGTGGTGAAAAACGGTTCGTTGTCCATGCCCCAGGCGACGATGGACGGGCTGTTGCGGTTGATGCGGATCATCTCGGCCAGCTGCTGCTTGACGCTGGCGTCGAAGGCGGCGAAATGCGCAGGATCGGACGGATAGGCCGGCGCGCCCCACGGGTTTCTGAACCCGGCCGTGCCCCAGAACGGCGCTTCCGACAAAAAGAGCATGCCCATCCGGTCGGTCGTTTCGGCGAAGTGCGGGTCGTGCGGATAGTGCGAGCCCCGGATGAAGTCAAAGCCGGCGTCCTTGATCATGCGGATGTCGCGTTCGATCGCGCCATTGGTGACGGCGTCGCCCCATCCGGCCTGGTCCTGGTGGACATTGGCGCCGCGGAAATAGTGGTGTTTGCCGTTCAGGAAAAAGCCCTGATTGGCCGTCCATTCGAACCAGCGGAAGCCGAATTCGGTGTCGAACTGGTCGCGCAGCTTGCCGTCGACCAGCAGGCGGGTCACCGCGCGGTAAAGCGCCGGGCTGGCAGGCGACCACAGGGCCGGCTTGGCGATCGGCGCCGATAGCTGGCGGGCGATCTTCATCTCGCCGGGGGCCAGTTGCAGCGTGTCCCTGGGGAGCACGGCGACGGTCGCGCCCTTGGCGTCAACGATGCGCGTTTCCACCGTCACATTGGCGGGTTGCGCGCCGGTATTGCTGACCTCCGTCTCGACATTGACCTTGCCCGAGGTTGCCGACAGGTCGGGCGTCGTTACCCGCGTGCCCGTCCACGGAACGTGCACGGCGCTGGTCTTAACCAGCCAGACGTCGCGGTAGAGACCACCGCTGAAAACGTGCTCACCGGCGCGAGGGGCGAGGGTCGGCTCCCAGTCATTGTTGACCTTGACGGCGATGACATTGCGGCCCGGCTTGACGGCTGACGTTATATCGACGGGAAAGCCCGTGTAACCGCCACGATGATGGGCCAGCTCCACGCCGTTGACGTAGACGCGGGCGTCCTGGAACGCACCTTCGAATTCAAGCGAGAGCCGTTGATCCGAGGGCTTTTCGGGCAGCACCAGGGTTTTCCGGTACCAGCCATCGCCGGTGTAGAAATCCGCCGCGCGGAAATAGGGCATGCTGAAGCTGTGCGGCAGGCCGACCGATTCCCAGCCGCCGTCATCGAAGGCGGGATTTTCGGCATTGTCGCTGCTGCCCAGGTGGAACCGCCAGTCGGCGTTGAAATTGGTGCGTGTCCGGCCGGGGGCTTCGGCCACCCGCCCAGCGCCTGCCTTGGCCGGGGGTGTCGCGGCGCTTGCGTCAAGCGCCAGCAGCGCCAGGGCAACAGCAGCTATTACGGTCCGGTTATGGCTTTGCACCGCATCCTCCATGGCTTGTTTTTTTTGAGAAGGACGGTGGCAATTCACCTGCGTCACCGCAAGCGCGACCCGGTCGCCCTTCAAGTTAGTACCGTGAATAAAATCATATTCCACATATGGCAATAAATATCGTGGCGGTTGGGAGACGGGTGCGGTCGTCCCTCTTGCCGCGACTTGGCCGCGACTTGACAGACGCGTCACGCTACGCCTAGATATATCCATATATAAATTGATATTTATATATAAAAATACCCGCAATCAATATCAAAATGCGGGACAGGGCTGAACAAGGGCGAACATGCCCGCTTCGAGAACGTCATGACAATTTCCCGTCGCTCAATAATCACTGGCTCGCTTGCGTTGAGCGTCTTGCCCTGGCTTGCGGACTATGCCTGGGCGGCTAAAGGCGAAGCCGCCGGCGGATCCCGTCCAACCACGCGCCTGCGGTTCAACGCGCCGGCAAAGGCGTGGCTTGAGGCGCTGCCGGTCGGAAACGGCCGTCTTGGCGCCATGGTTTTCGGCGGTGTGAAATCCGAACGCCTGCAACTCAACCATATTGAGCTGTGGTCCGGCCGCCCGGTCGACGACGATCCGAAGGCGGCGCTGGCGGCGCTTCCCGAGGTCCGGAGGCTTTTGTTCGAAGGGCGCTACGCTGAGGCCAATCAGCTGGCCCAGGACAAGATGATCGTCCCCATGCAGTCCGCGGATTTCGGGTCCTACCAGATGCTGGGCGATCTGCTTTTCGACTTCGATGGCCATGAGGCCGTCGACGACTATAGCCGGCAACTGGACATGGCGACGGGCCGTGTCGAGGTCGGCTATCGCATCAATGGCGACAGCTTCAAGCGGACGGTTATTGCGTCTCACGCCGACAACCTTGTCTATATCAGCCTTGAGACGACGGCCATGAGCGGTCTCAGCTTCCGCGTAAGGCTGGAACGGACGCGGGACGCCGCCGTATCGTCAAAGCCGGGCCGGGTCCACATGAGCGGCAAGCCCATGCCTTACGGGACCGCGTTCGCCGCCGACCTGACCTGCCGCGCGGATGGCGGCCATGTGACGGTCCTGGACGACGGATACCGGGTGGAAGGCGCGAAAAGCGTTGTGCTTTGCCTTGCCGCCGCGACTGACCTGTTCAGGGCTGATCCTAGCGAGCAATCGGCATCTGCAATCACAGCCGTCGCGCGCACACCCTGGAAAACCCTGCTGGCTAGGCAGGAACGGGCGCACCGCCGCTTTTTCGACCGGATGGACTTCGCGCTCGACCCTGCCGCCGCAGACATGGCCGCCGATGCGCGGCTGGATCGCCTGAGGGCCGGCCAGGCCGACAACGCCATCACCGAAGCCTACTTCCATCTTGGCCGCTATCTGATGATCTCGGGTTCGCGCCCAGGATCCTTGCCCGCAAACCTGCAGGGCCTGTGGTGCGATGGCTTCGAGCCGCCGTGGAGTTCGGACTACCACATCAATATCAACATCCAGATGATGTACTGGCCGGCCGAGGTCTGCGGCATGGGCGAACTGCACGAGCCGCTTCTGGCCTATGCAGAGCGGCTTGCGCCCTTCGGTGTCCGCAACGCCCGCACGGTCTATGGCGCCAAGGGGATGTGCGGGCACTATACCAGCAATCCGTGGGGCCACGTCGCCCAAGACGGACAGACGCAATGGGGGCTGTGGCCCGAGGGCATGGCCTGGCTTGGCCTGCATTTCTGGGAGCACTACGAATATAGCCAGGACCGCGTTTTTCTGAAGGAACGCGCCTGGCCGTACCTGAAGGCCTGCGCCGAGTTCACGCTCGATTACCTTGTCGAGCACCCAAAGACCGGCCGTCTTGTGTCCGGGCCGGCCACGTCGCCTGAGAACGCCTACCGCATCGCCGATGGCGGTGCCGGCTATGTCACGATGGGCTGCACCATGTCGCAGACCATTGCCCACATGGTGCTCACCCATTGCGCCGAGGCAGCAACCTTGCTTGGCATTGCGCCCGAGCTTGGCCAGGCATGCCGGAGCGCCCTGGACAGACTGGACACGATCAGGATCGGCGCCGACGGCCGCATTCTGGAATGGTCCGAACCGTTTGAAGAGGTCGAGCCGGGGCATCGGCACATATCGCACCTGTTCGCCCTGCATCCGTACAACCTGATCGATCCGCTGACCACGCCGGAATACGCCGCTGCCGCCGCGAAGACCTTGCAGGAGCGCCTGCGTCACGGTGGCGGCCAGACCGGCTGGAGCGCGGCCTGGCTGACTATGTTCCGGGCGCGTCTCGGCCACGGCGATGACGCGCTGGCCATGCTCGAAAAGCTCTTCCGGGAATCGACGGCGCCCAACTATTTCGACACGCATCCGATGGGATCGGGCGCGATCTTCCAGATGGACGGAAACATGGGCGCAACGGCCGCCATGGTCGAAATGCTCATGCAGTCGCATAACGGACAGATCCGGCTTCTGCCGGCGCTGCCCGCCGCGTGGGGCAGGGGCCGCATTACAGGCATGCGCGCCAGGGGCGGCCTGATCATAGATATGGACTGGGTGGACCACAGGATCACCCGGCTGGTCCTCAGGCCCGCCAAAGACATGTCGGTGCGTATCGTGCCGCCAAAGGGGCAGGCTCTGTCCATCCGCTCCGGAAAGGCGGTCCAGGACTGCGTCAACGCGGTGACCCTGAAATCGGGCGCTGTCTACACGCTGTGATGTTTGAGCCGCGGTGCGTTAGATCGGAATGATTTGAGACGGACTCATTCCGATTTAAGTTCTGTTTTATCGCGATATTCAAAGCAAAGACCGCCGTCACCTTTCGCCATATCGCTTATTTCAGCGGGGAATAGTCCGTAGGCGTCATCTCGACGGAGACAATCCCGCCGTCAGAGGCCAGGATCTGGCCGTCCTTCTGGCTGTCGGCGGCGACCTGTTTCCAATCCTCGTCAGCGACGAAGGCCGCCCAGGCAGGGTTGCGCGCTGCCTTGTCGGGAAAGGCCAGCAGGTAGACCAGCTTGTTCTCCATGCCCGGCTGGCCGGCTGTGGGGCGCCAGTAAAGCAGGTTGGTCATGCCGTGCTTCGCGAACAGTTTCAGTGTGTGGTCGCGGAAGCGGGTGTGAAGGTTTTCCAGCTTGCCGGGATTGGTGGTGTAGGTCCGGAGCTCGAAATAGCGCGGCGACGTTGCGGACGTCAGGTCAAGGGCCGGTGAGTAGTCGGTCGGCACCAGGAACTGGCTCTCGACCTTGGCGACGATCGGGCCCTTGGCCTCGCTGGCGCGGGAGACCTTGGCCCATTCCGGATCGGCAGCGAAGGCTTTCCATGCGGCGTCGCGGGCCGCGCGGTCCGTATAGCCCATGAGGTAGACGATCCGGTGATCATCGGCCTTGTCCGGATGGAAGAAGGCGATCGGTTTCATGCCGTGCTTGCGGAACAGGCCAATCGTGTGGTCGCGGAAGCGGGCGTCGAGGTCCGGCATCTTGCCTTCGGCCGCCGTGTAGATGCGCAGCTCGTAAAGGCCGACCTGCGGCGGCGGAGCGGTTTCGCCGATGGCTGCGCAGGCGGCGAAAAAGGCGGTTACGGCAACGGCGATAATCGCGGCGGCGCGGCGGAAGAGCGCGCCGGGACGTGTCTGGGCAAGGATTGTCATGGTTCCCACCTGTGATTCAGCCTGTGTTGGCCGGGACGATATGTGGAAATCTCCGTGTCGCCTATGACAAAATGCGTCAGCAGCGCCGGATCGACATGTATGCGCCTCAGCCGCTCGTCGCGCCGGAACGGGCCGCGGGGGAGCGGACATCCCGCTTTACGACGCCGGGCAGAGTATGATTGCAATATATTGTACAATATGTTGTAATATCTTTGTCACAGGCCGGAGAATCGTCAGAATGCGAAATTACCTACCGCTGCTTTCAGCCCTGTCGCTCTTCTGGGCGGCGGGCGCCTTGGCGGGTACTCCATCCCTTACGCGCGACGAAAAGGCTGCGGTTGTCGCGTCGCTCAACAGCACCTTGACGGCGAACTATGCGTTTCCGGACGTGGCACGGAAAATTGCGCCGGTCCTTCAGGCGCATCTGGAAAAGGGGGATTATGACGCGGCCGCTACCAAGGCCGAGCTTGCCCGAAAGCTGACCGAGGACCTGGTCAAGGTCAGCGGCGACCTGCACTTCTCGGTGGGCGTCGATCCTGAGTGGGTCGCTGATTATCGCGCGTCGGCCGACCCGTCGATCAAGGCCAGGATGCGCAAAGACGAACTGGCCAAAATGGAAGCGGTGAATTTCGGCTTTGACGAGGTCAGTCGCCTGAAAGGCAATATCGGATATATCCGCTTCAACTATTTTGCCGACCCGGAGACTGCCTACGATACCGCCGCCGCTGCGATGCGTTTTGTCGGCAATACCGACGCGGTCATCATCGACCTGCGCTACAATAACGGCGGGTATCTGGAAATGGCGCAGTTTCTGGCCAGCTATTTCTTCTCCAGCGAAAAAGACCAACTGCTGTTCGATTACAATTACAACGAGGACGGCAAGACAATCGCACGCGGCCAATGGGTGCTGCCGGGTCTGCCCGGCAAGCGCATGGTCGACAAGCCGGTCTATATCCTGACCGGCTCCACGTCGTTTTCCTCGGCGGAATGGTTTTCCTACGCGATGAAAAAGCTGGGGCGCGCGACCCTGATCGGAGAGCGGACCGCCGGCGGGGCGCATCCGGTCGCCCGCAAGCCGGTCAATGATGATTTCTTTGTCCAGGTGCCGATCGGTCAGATACGGGACCCGGTCGATCATGGCGATTTCGAGGGGGTGGGGGTGGAACCCGACATCCAGAGCCCGTCCATTGAGGCGCTGCCGCTGGCACATAGGCTGGCGCTGGAAAACCTGGCGAAGACCGACAGCGCAAGACGCGAAGAATATACCTGGCTGCTGCCGGCATTGACGGCGAAAATCCAGCCCCCAAAGGTGGACGCTGTCATGCTGCAAAAAGCCGTCGGGACGTATGAGGGGCGCAGGATCGTCATGGAGAACGGCACGCTGTTCTGTATCTGGCGCGACCGTCTCAGGGTCGCCCTGGAGCCGATCGGCCCGGACCTGTTCGCGGTCGAAGGCGTGGCGGACTTCCGCTATCGTCTCGCTGCGCAACGCGGAAAAGTAACAGCGCTGGAGCGCGTGAACAGGGACGGCAGTATCCAGCCGTATAAGCGCCTTGACTGAGCCTGTGACCCATCCGGTGGCGATCGATGACATCGTGTTTCTCGGCCGCGCCGTCGAGCGGCTGAGTGTGCTGATCGCCGAACAATCGAAAGCGGCCTTTACCGAAATGGGGATCACCATCCCGGTTCGCTCGTGTTCTCTCATGACTGTTCTTGCCAGCCTGGGTCCGGCCTCGGCATCGGATATGGCGCGGGAACTGGGACATTCGCATCAGCTGGTCATGCAGAAGATACCCAAGCTTGTCAGCCTGGGGCTGATACAGCACCGGGACGACGATAATGATGCCCGTCGCCGGATATTCTCTCTCACGGATGAAGGCGTGCGGCAGCTGGCGAAATTCGAACAGTGCACAGCGCGGTTCCGCACGGCCTATGAAGGGCTGTTCGCGGAGGTGGGTGACATAAGACAACTTGTCGACCGGACCGTCGATGCGCTCAACGAGCGGCCGCTGGACCAGCGCATGCATTCCTTCGTCTTCGCGGCGCATAGCGTGACACGCGGGCCAGCAGCTGATCGGGGCCGAAGTTGAGGCGGTGTTCGACCACCGTCTGCGCGCCTTAACGTCATTTGCTTACGGCTGATCCTGTTTCCAGGCCGTGGAATTTCCCCCCACTAAGGCGTGTTGTTGCCAGGACTTTCCAGGGCGGCGGCTTCGCGTGATTCCGTGCGGATGCCCATGATCAACAGCCACAGGCACGTGCCCAGCTCACCGATCGAGCCGGGTATCACCGAGAGGTAGGGCAGGGCCGAGTCGTGGTAGCCGGGAAAAACGAGCGGAATGAGAACATTGGCCAGATAGCCGGCGCACCCGAGCAGCAGCAGGACCCCTATAGGACGCGGTATCGCGCCAGACTTGATAATCAGCCAGCCTAACGGCATCAGCCACATGCCCCAGAAGATCGACGCCGTCGTTTCGGCAAGCCGATGGGCGGTGAGGGCGTCCACGACCTGCACGGCCAGCCGTTCGCTCCCGGCGCCTTCGATCAGCGTGGCGATGCCCAAGGCGTGCTGGATTCCTGTAAAGGACATGCTCACGCCAACCGTGGCGAAAACGACCATGAGCCCGGCCAGGATCCGGCCGTGGACCTTCAGCAGTCCGTAGAGAATGACCGGCAGGATGAGGAACAGGAGGCTGCTGATGATGCCGCTGGCAATGCCCAGGCGGAACAGCATGCCGGATGCCGTGAGCCGGCTGAGCGTCATGGCCGGATCGCCGGCGACGATGAGCTGCGATGGAACATAGAGCAGGTTAAACGCCCCCGTCAGGGAGGCCAGAAGATAGGTGAGCCCCGCCAGGCGGGCCGTATGATTTGCCAGTGATGTCATTGCCGGGCCACTCCTTCGCGCCCATGACGGTCCCAGCAAATCCTCGCGCCTGTGTCATCCGATCCAGTTGGACCGGACATAAACTATGAGGCTTCGTGCGCAGGCGTGGGCGCCGCTGGCCTTGCCGCGCGGCGAAACGCGCTTGGAGAGGTTCCAGCATGTTTCTTGAACGCAGCGTTGAAGGTCGACCGCGCATTGAAGCCGACATCATAGGCGATGGTCACGATGGCGTCGTCGCTGCCGGCAAGCCGCCCTTGCGCTGCCACGACACGATAGGAGTTCACGTAGTCGAAGAAATTCGTCCCCATGCGACGGCTGAAGGTCTGCGACAGATGATCTTCCGATATGCGCAGGCGATCGGACAGCCGGCGCAGCGAAAGTTGCGGATCGGAATAAAGGTCGGATTGTGTCATGGCCTGCGCCAGTCGCGCTTCGATCGCGGCGAGGCGTTCATCCTCGAGCAGCGAGCGGGCGTAGCTGGCTTTTTCCGGTGGCGGGCTGGCAGGCGCGACGGGATCGAAGACCGGCTTTTGCAGCAGGCCGAAAAACGCGATGAAGCCAATCCAGATCAGCTCGAAACAGGCGGTGAGCGCAGGGTACCAGGCCGGCCGGCCACCGGAAATGCCCCAGATTTCGCCCAGGCTGTACCACGCCCAGGCACCGCCAAGGACGAACAAAGCCCAGCGTATCCAGTCCAGCGACCGGTCCTCGATGTTCGAGAGCAGGTCGCGGAGACGCGATACGTGAGTCAGGACAAGCCGGAAGGCGGCGGCGAGATAAGCGAGCGACACGCCAAGGAAGACAACAAACGTCAGCTTGCATGCCATGAACGCCCAGTCGCGCAGCGCGGGATCGGGATATTCCAGCGATAGAAGTCCGGCCTTGGCTTCGCTCGACAGGAGGAAGAAGGGCGACATGATCGCGAAGATCATCACCGGTCCGGATAGCGCCCAGGCATCGCGGGGCCTTAAGCCCTGCGGCGACGGGGCGGTCACCGATCGCACATAAACATAGAAGGCGGGGGCCAGTAGTGTCTTCAACGGAAACAGCAGGCCTGCCAGGTGCGGCGCCGCGGCGTATCCTCCCACCAGGTAGACCAGCCAGTCCGCCTTGGTGAGGGCATAGAGGCCCAGGAAGACCGCGAAGGACAGGGTCTGGTCGCTGCGGCCAATCCGTTGCACGCATAGCAGGCCCGCCGCAAACAGCGTCGCGGCGACGGTCATCGCGACGGCGATCACCTCGACAAGATGGCCTGTTGTCATTTTCCCTCCCGGACATGACCGCTCGGCGAATGTTGTTGCATGGCGCCCTGTTGAAGGGAAGGCCACGTACTGGCCGGGCCAGTCGCGGCGAGGCCATGTGTTGATTTGCCACTAATAAAAACAACTGCCAAACACGTGTTGCAGGCCCTGAAAATTCCTGCAATAGTCTGAGTAATATAATGCGCCGCGATACGAACGACGGCGAGGTATTGGGAGACATCAAAATGAAACGCACCCTAGCTGCGGCCCTTGCCGCCTGCCTCATCGCCGGCCCCGTGGCGGCGCAAACGGCCACGCCTGCCGAGACGGCTGCACCGGCCATCACCGAGGATTTCAAACCGTCCGCGCTGAACCAGCCCGGTCAGCAATTTCCTCAGGTCAATTCACAAGGCTATGCCCGGTTTCGCGTCGTCGCGCCCGACGCTAAAAGCGTCAGCGTCAGTCTGGGCGGGAAGGGCGGCACAGTCCTGACCAAGGGCGCGGACGGCGCATGGACGGGCACGACGGCCAGACGGGAAGACGAGGGCTTTCATTATTATCACCTGACCGTCGATGGCGGTTCCTTCAACGACCCGGGTGCGTTAAGCTTCCAGACCTCGAGCGGCATCGAGATTCCGGCGCACGACGGTGATTTCTATGCGCTCAAGGATGTGCCCCACGGCCACGTCAGCCAGATCCTGTTTGCCTCGCCCAGCACAAACGCGCAGCGCCGCGCCTTTGTCTATACGCCTCCCGGCTACGACAAGAATGCCAGCACGCGATATCCGGTGCTCTACCTGCAGCACGGCTGGGGCGAGGACGAAACCTCGTGGCCGAACCAGGGCCGCGCCAACCTGATCATGGACAATTTGATCGCAGCCGGGAAGTCGAAGCCGTTCATCATCGTGATGACCTACGGCATGACCAATGACACCGGCTTTGGCGGGCTGTCCAGCTTTGATATCAAGCCGTTTCAGACGGTTCTGCTGAACGAGCTGGTTCCCTATGTTGACAGCCATTTCCGCACGCTTGCCGACCAGCCGCACCGCGCCATGGCGGGGCTTTCGATGGGCGGCATGGAAACCAAGATGATCACCACGGCGAACCTCGACAAGTTCAGCCATATCGGCCTGTTCAGCGGCGGCACCTTCTCGGTCGACGACGTCAATAAGACGCCGGGCTTCAGGGACAGGATCAAGCTGGTCTTCGTCGGTGTTGGCGGCCGTGAACTCGAAGGCGGACGCTTTGGTGGCCCTCCGGGCGCCAAACGCATCGATGTGGTGGCGCAAGCCGAGGCTTTGAAAGCATCCGGTTTCAACAGCGTCTTCTACGTGTCACCCGATACGGGGCACGAGTTCCAGTCATGGCGGCGCGCCCTGCGTGAATTCGCACCGTTATTGTTCAGGGATTGATAAGGCGATCGCTTAGGCCTGCGCCCTGCGCTGTGACACCTTCACTTTTCGGCGGCAGGCTGACCGGCCCGTCGCCGGAAGGACATGCACGTCGCGCTTGCCGGGCACAGGCTGGCGAATTCCGCAGACGCGGCGATGGCGGGGGGCGCATCGCCGCGGTCGCGTACCGTCCATCCGAGGCGTGTGAAAAACGCCGCCGCCGTATTGGTCAGCAGCCACAGCTCCACGACACCGGCTTCGGCGACGATCCGCCCGGCAAGCGCCGCGCCGTGCCCCCGGCCCTTGTAATCCGGCAGTATGACCAGAGACCGCAAAAGCGCATGATCGCCGTAGCGCTCAATGCCGCCATAGCCCACGGTTTCGCCGTCCATCACACAGCGCCACATCCGTTGATGACCGGCGCCGAGGTCGCTCACCGGCAGGCCTTCGGCAGCCAGGGCTGCATGCAGATCCTCATCCATCGCGCTGATCGCTTCGATAGTCATGGCACCCTCAACATCTGCTGCAGGTCGCGGCCGGCGTAACGCATGCGACCGGCTTCGGGACAGCCTCCCTGCGTTCGGAATAGCGGTCAACCAGATAGTCCGCACTGTCCCGCGTCATCAGGGTGAACTTGACCAGCTCCTCCATGACGTCGGCAATCCGGTCGTAATAGCTCGACGGCTTCATGCGGTCATTGTCGTCGAACTCGTCATAGGCCTTCGCGACCGACGACTGGTTGGGGATGGTAATCAGGCGCATCCAGCGCCCCAGAATGCGCAACTGATTGACCGCATTGAACGACTGTGAGCCGCCGGAGACCTGCATGACCGCCAGGGTCTTGCCCTGGGTCGGTCGGATCGCGCCCAGCGCCAGCGGTATCCAGTCGATCTGCGCCTTCATGATGCCGGTCATGGCGCCATGGCGCTCGGGCGAGCACCACACCATGCCTTCGCACCATTGCACCAGATCGCGCAGTTCCTGCACCCTGGGGTGCGAAGGGTCTGCGTCGTCGGGCAGGGGCAGGCCGGACGGATTGAAGATGCGCGTCTCGGCGCCGAAGGCTTCCAGCAGCCGCGCGGCTTCCTCAGTCACCAGACGGCTGAAGGCGCGCTTGCGCACCGAACCGTAGAGCAGCAGGATCCTCGGCATGTGGGTCGAACGGACTGGAGAAAGCAAGGCCTCGCGGTCAATGGCCCGAAAACTCCGGGTATCGATATTGGGAAGATCGTCAGCCACGCTTGCCCTCCGCATCATTCATCACGCTGCCGTCTTCCAGGAGGCCCGGTTCCCTGGCAGGCGACTTGGGCTCGCCCAGGGCCTGCCGCGCGGTCAGTCCGGCCAGCAGCCGTTCGTGCGTCCACCCGCCGCTCGGATATTCAACGACAAAGGGCTGGTATCCGGGGGATTCGATGACAGGCGTCACGCGTGCGTCTCCGGCTTGAGAAACCACGTACAGACCCAAAGCCCCAGCAGCGCGCCTGCGAACTGGGCGGCGATAAAGGCCGGCGCGTCTACCGGCCTGATGCCGGCAAAGGTGTTCGATAAGGATCGGGCCAGCGTCACCGCGGGATTGGCGAACGAGGCCGAGGCGGTGAACCAGCAGGCGGCCATGATATAGAGGCTGACCGCCGCCGGCACGAAATCGGGGCGCGTCCGATGCGTGGCGAAGATCGTCAGGATAAGGCCGAAGGTCGCGACACCTTCGGACAGCCACTGCCCCGGGCCTGCGCGGACCTTGAGCGAGGTCTGCAGGATAACCTCGCCGAACATGGCGTGGGCCAGCCAGACCCCGGCAACCGCCCCCGCGACCTGCACGGCGGTATAGGCAACGGCCTGGCGCACGGGCAACTGCCGCTTCATGGCGATCAGCAGTGTCACAGCCGGGTTGAAATGCGCACCCGAAACCGGCGCCAGCATGGTGATCAGTACGACCAGCATGGCGCAGATCGCCGTCACATTGCAGAAAAGCGCTATGGCGACATTCCCGCCCGCCAGGCGCTCGCCCATGATCCCTGAGCCGATGACGGTCGCCAGCAGCAGAAGCGTGCCGGTGAATTCGGCAAACAGACGTCGATTGAGACTGTACATCAGCAGCGCCGTACCTGGTCGAGGACGGGCTGGCATACCGCCTTGCGGCCGCCGCAGCAGTCCTCCATCAGAAACAGTATCAGTCCCTGCACGGCGCTGTAACTGGCGGCATAGCGGATGATCCGCCCGTCACGCAGGCTGGTGATCAGCCCCGCCTGGGCCAGGATCTTGAGATTGACCGACATGGTGTTCTGCCTGATCCCCAGCCGCTCGCCTATCTCTCCGGCGGGCAGACCCTCGGGTCCGGCCTGGATCAGCAGGCGCAGCGCATCGAGGCGGGTTTCCTGGCTAAGGGCATCGAACGCGGTCAGGGCTGATTTTTTATCCATATATCACGATATAACGATATAAATGGCGACGTCAACCGTGTTCGACCTGTTTGGCCCTGCACGACGACTTTGATGCGATCTACCCCCTAGACAAATGAAATCACTTGCGCAGGAAGGTAAGCGCCAGACCGGTCGACCAGACCACGCCGGCTGCGGCCATCAGAAGTCCGGCCGGTGGCAGGGCGAGCACTGTCAGCGACACGAGCGCCAGCACTCCGCCGACGAAACACAGCCAGCGCGGCAATACCTTATTGTGCCAGGCCGACAGGACGACCCATCCGGCCCAGACGCCATTGAGCGCCACCGAGGCCAGGCCCAGCCCGTGCGCCAGCGGGGTGATCTTTTCCGGATCGCCGATGCCAAAATGCAGCGGCGCCAGACCCGTGACGGCGGACGCCGCCAGCAGGACAGCGGACAGGATGCCGACAGCAAGGGCTATCGGCTGCGCCTTGCCGGCGATGATATTAAAGCGCCGGTCGAGCGACGCCGCCACCCACGCAGCGGTTACGGCCGAGGCCAATTTCAGCGCCTCCGCTGCCGTCAGAAGCTGCACATGTTGTCCCAGCCTCTGGTCCCCACCGGCGTCAACCAGGCTGCCCGCACTCATGGCGGTCATGAGCTGGATGCCGACCACCACGGAGCCGATGACGCATATCGTCCCGGCGATTGCCGCAATGGCGCCGCCCGTGTCTCGCGTCCGGCGGACGGCCTGATGGTCCTGCATGTTTCCCCTCCGTTGGCCGTCATCTCGCCATATGACTGCCGCCCGGGCAAGTTACTGTTCGGTAATTTGCCGTTGAAGCGGAGGCGCCGCCGGCTATTTCGCCAGCACCAGTTCGACGCGGCGGTTCTGCGCCGCGTAGCGCGACACGCCGGTCAGCGGCTGATCCGGGCCAAAGCCGCGTGACTTGAGGCGGTCGGGCGTTACCCCGGCCGAGACCAGGTGCTCGACCACCGCCTGCGCACGCTTTTGCGACAGCTGCTTATTGGTCTTGCGGGCGCCGGACATGTCGGTGTGGCCATCGACCCAGAAGGTCTTGTCCTGAAGCTCGGGCGACTTCATCGCCGTGGCAAAGGTGTTCAGCTCTTCGAAGGACTCCTGCGGGATGACCGCCGATCCCTTGTCGAAGTTGACCTTGATGGCGATGGCGCGCTTGGCGCCGGCAGGGCGGGGCTTGGCCTTGACGACTGCAGGCGTGCTTGTTTTGGCTTGGGGCTTTGCGGTCAGCTGCGGGGCGGGAGCGGACGTCTTCTGGGCCTTGGACTGGTCCTGGAGCGAGAACATGCGCAGCTTGATCTCGCCGTCTTCGCCAGCCGCCGTGGCGTCAGGTTCCGCCGGCGCGCTGTCGCTTGCGCAGGTGTCCGTCATGGCGCAGATGACGTCCTGGGTGGTCGTCTTGCCGGGTTTGTCGGCAGGTGTCTGGGCCAGGGCGGCGCTGTTGGCGACAAGCAATACCGTCAGCAAGCTGGCGGTCACATAGGCTTTGGACATGGTTCGACCCCGCAAGTAATGTTTCGGCCATTCTCCTCCAGGGCGAGTGGTCCGTCAATTCGTAATACCGGCGTTACAGCCCGCCATAGGTCTGGAACGCCGCCCAGAAGAACATGTTCGACTTCTTCGTCTTGATCATCTTGCGCTGGGCGACCCTGAGCGCCGCCGCCGGTGTCGCGCCGCGCGCCAGTTCCTGGTAGAAATAGCCCATCAGTTCGCGCGTGCTGGTATCCTCGACCTGCCACAGGCTGCCGATGATATTGTCCGCCCCGGCGAACATGAAGCCACGGATCAGCCCCATCACCTCGTCGCCGGTCATGACCTTGCTGCGCGCGGTTTCGCAGGCGCTGAGCACGACCAGATAGGCGTTGAGCTGGACGCCGTAGAGCTCCTCGGCCGTCAACAGCCCGTCCTCACTGCCCGATGCCGCCAGCAGGACCGCCGATTCGAGCGGCACCTTGGAGTTATACGTGGCGTGCGCCGCCAGATGGATCAGGTCGGTGCCCGGCGCCTGCTGCTTGAAGCTGGCTTCGGAGGCGGCGGCGTTGAGCAGCGGCGTGGTCTTGAGGATGCCCGCGACGTCGGTCGCCTCGGCCTTGGCGTTCGGCAGGGCAACCGCATTGGCGAAGGCCAGCGTCGGATCCCCCAGCACCAGGCTGCGCGCCTTGCGGGCCTTGCCCTGGGCTTTCAGCGACCGCAGGATGGTCAGGTTGGGTATGACCGCGACGGCGTGGGTTTCGATCAGGTAGCCATCCGGCCCTTTCAGCCCGCCGAACGGCACGTAGAACAGGTCGCCGGTCGGCACGATGATCAGGTCCATGCCCTTGATATCGGCGGCAGCGGGGGCAATCAGGCTGTCGTACAAGCGGCTCGAGACGTCGGCGCCGCGCGTCAGCACGGTCTTGATTGTCGCGCCGTCGTCGGTGGCGTTCTTTTGCCCGATGTCGCTGAACAGGTCGATGAATTCGCTCGTGCCGGCCTCTACGGCGGTCGAATTGAGCGGGTACTGCTTCACCCTGGCTTTTGATACGAAGAACAGGGCATAGCCGTCATTGGTGCGCGAATAGAGCAGGACGGCTTCGTTCGGCTTCAGGTCGGCGCGGACCGAGGCGACCGTCACCGGCGCGGGGCTGATCAGGCCCGACACCTTGGGCGACAGGGCCTGGAGGGTCTGCTTTTCCTTCGTGGCGCTGTCCTGGTAGCGGATGACTTCGGCCGAATTGCCGTCGCCCATGGCCATGCGCGCATAGGCTTCGTTTTCGGACAGGCTGGCCACGACGGTCGCGACCTGGGGCTGGCTGTTGAAAATGACCTTCGAGCGCGAATTAACCAGATCGGCCAGGGCCCGGCTCTTGCCGCGTTCGGAATAGTCGATGGCCTGGTCGGTCAGCCCGGCCTTCAGCGAATAGTCGACCACGGCGCGATAGACATACTGCTTGTCGCGCAGGAAGCCGATGCGCCCGCCTTCGGAACCGATGGAGCCGCGCAGGCGCTCGATCACATCGGCGGACCTTTTGTAGTAGGCCAGCCCTTCGTCGGTGCGGCCCTGCTTCGCCTTGGTGTCGCCCAACAGGGCGTAGACCATCCAGCTCAGGTTCAGCTGATTGGCGGTGTCCGGCGCGGACGACACGGCCGCCAGGTGCTTTTCGGCCCCGGCATAGTCCTGTTTGGCGATCAGGACCTTGGCGATCGAAATGTCGACCAGCGCATTAGCGCCTGGCGCGATGACCGAGATTTCGGTGACGCCGAAGCGGAATTCATCGAACGGATCCAGCCGGAAGGGCTCGACCTCGGCCTTCATGCCCATCGTCTTTTTGGGGACGAGGCTGTAGCGCTCGGACAGCAGCGCTTCGGAATGAAAAAGCATGTCCTCGGCGGCACGGTAATCCTTGGCGGCGATAAACAGGTTAGCCGAAAGATAGGCCCAGGTCGGCTCAGGGTCGCTCTGCCATTGCTTGGCCAGCTTCAGCGCCTCGGCGCGTCCGGGGCCGCTGGCGACGCCATTCGAGTCCTCGATCGCCACGGCGGCCAGGGCGTGGATATATTGCGCCGAACGGGTTTTAACGCCCGCCGACAGGCTTTCGGCCAGTTCGTACTCGCCGCGTTGCAGCAGGATCAGGGCACGCTTTTCGCGCACCGTTTCCGCCGTCATCGCGCCCGCCTTGACCGCCTGGTCGAGACACAGCTCAGCCTCTTCGCCGACATCGGCGCGGATCAGGCTATTGCACAGGAATTTCAGCTGGATGGGCGTCAGGTTGGGGTAACCCTTCGCCTTCAGCCGGACGATGAGCGGCGTATATTGCCCGCCCTCGATCTGCGCGATGTCTTCGTCGGTGAAGCCGGCCGCCTTGACCTTGGCCTGGGCCAGGCTGTGGTCGATGATGGGGGCGGCGGCGCAGCCCGTAAGGACCACGCCGGCCGCGACCGTCAGGGCAATAAAAGGGGCGAAGGGCTTCATGACGGCCTGCTAAAAGTTGTAGCCGAAGTTGAGCAGGGCGCCCTTGTAGTCCTTCTCGCCGTCGATGAGCGTCAGGCCAAAGCGCACCGAATTGGTCTGCAGCCCCTTCTGGATGCGCCGCGTGCCGACAGAGACCGAATATTCGTTGTAGGTCTTGATGTAGAGGTTGTCGCCGTCCAGCTTGTTGCTGACCAGGTCGACCTCGATTGTCGCCTTGCGGCCGAACATGTTCATCGGCAGGTCGTTCTCGAAGCGGAAGCCGTTGCGGAATGATTTGACGTCGATGTCGTAGTCGAGCTTGAAGTCATCGACCTCGATGGCATTCGACTTGAGCGATGCCACGCTGGCCGTCCACGTCGCCTTGAAGCTGTTCTTGCGCCAGCTGAGGACGCTCGACACCGCCGTCGAGGTGAGGATGGCGGCGCTGCTCATGTCCGGGCTGAGCGTGGCGCCGATACGGACCGAGGGGATGACGCTCCAGTTCACCTGGCGTCCCTTGACCACCGGCACCTTCAGCGAGATGCCGCCGTTGGCCAGGTAGGACTTCGATCCGGCAGCGTCGGTATAGGCAAAGACGCCGCTGACGCCCAGGGCGATGCCGCCGGAGGTGAGGGGGCGGATGGTGTCGAGCGGCACGGTGACGCGGGTCACGTCATACCGGCCCGTGTCGAAACGGCCGATGCTGGGCGAAAACGAGGTCATCGGCGGCAGGATGGAGGCGGCGCTGCCGTCGCCTTCACCGCCGTCGTCGCCGAACCCGCCCATATTGGTGGCCGTATCACCGTCGATGCTGACCATCTGCGACAGCAGGCTGGCCGGGTTGCCGGCCACCGGATCGACGGCGGTATTGCCGGCGGCGTACTGGCCCAGGCGGCTTTCGAAGCTCAACCCGTTGGCCTTGACGTAGTCGAGAAACTTGTCGGCCGCGTCGTCGATGTCAACGCCGGTGAAGCTTAGTCCGCTGAGGCCCAGTCCCGGAAAATTGACACCCAGCGTGCCCTGGCCAGCTTGCGTTTCATCGAAGGTGAAGGTGCCCGTCGCGCCGCGGAAATCGAAATAGGTGAGGACGGGTTTGACGCTGTAATCGAAGCCGTCGAAGCCAGTCTCGCCCTCGGCCAGGTCCGCCAGGTCCTCGAACTTGGTGAAGCTCACCGTCTTGCGGGAGGCGTCGGGCGTATCGATGTAGCCATAATTAACCTGGTACAGGTCCTGGGCGTGCGCCCCGCCGGTGAATGCGACAAATAGGATCGCCGAGCCGCAGGCAGCGCGAATGAAACTTCTCATGAATAAATTCCTGAAATAACAACGAATTAAAGCGATTGCATTGGGCGTGCCGGTCAAGCGCCGGCGCGTCAGGCGGGGCAAATTCTACCCCAGATACGGACACTGTCCCCTGCCAAAATTCCCTGATTACGACGTTATGCCCGCGACTCAGGGGATGTCAAGGCGCGTTCTTTCCGGGCCGCCTGGCGCACCGGTACGGCGGGGGTATTGACTTCAGGCGTGTACGCAGCGCCTGCGTAGACCCTCGTCGCCACGCCTTCGACCGGCATGAAAATGCCCGCGCCTTTTCGAGGCGCGGGCATTTCCTTCACACTTCAAACCGGCCTAGTCGTGGCCGGCGTGGCCTTCGTGACCGTCCGTCTTGCCGGCGGCCTTGTCCTTGTCGCAGCAGCAGCACTTTTCCATAGCTTCGCAGCAGGACTTGACGGCATCCTTGACCGCTTCCGGTGCGGCGGCATAGGCGCCGCCGGCGGCGAACAGGGCAAGTGCCGAGACGATGATGATAGATTTCATGTGTATAACTCCATAAGATGATTGAGGTTTTCGATCCTGGGGAGTGTCAGCGCGGCGGGGGCGCCTGCGGGGGATAGGAAAGCCCGGCGAACGCATCTTGCCTGAGCGCGAAGCTTAGCGGCAATGCGCGGGCGGCATATTCGAAACGGAAATCGGCCTCGGCCAGCAGCGGACATTGCTGGCCGCACGCCTTGGCAGCCGCCGGAGCCTTCTCGGGACAGCACGGCATGTCCGGCATCGACGCGGAGACCTGGGGCATATGATGCGCGTCAGGCCCCGCCACAGCCGGCGCGGCCATGCAAAGCAGCAGCGCCATCAGGCCTGCGATCATCGAAACGGCTTTGAGCAGACGCGGGAGCATTGCGCGATCTTATAGCGAACCGTCATCGCTGGCAATCGATCGCGTCACCCGGACTGAAAGCGCCAGAAGCGGAAATGTGACAACGTCAGTCATGGTTGGTCGTCCACCGGCAAAAGCGGAGCTCGCCAAGCGTCGTTCCTCCCGGGATGATTTTCCCGGCGGGAGCGTTGAGAGACTGTCAGGAATTCGGCAGGTACTTATTCAATAGTCCCTCAAATGCCGCAAAATCGATTGGCTTGGACAAATAGTCGTCCATACCAGCGCGCAGACATCTTTCACGGTCGCCCTGCATACTGAAGGCAGTCATGGCGATGATAGGCAGCCGACCTTCGCCTTGCGCCTTCTCCCACTTGCGGAAGCGCGCCGTCGTTTCGAACCCGTCAATGCCTTCCATCTGGATGTCCATCAGCACCAGGTCGAATCCGCCTCCCTGTATCAGCGCCAGTGCGTCGATGCCGTTGGCGGCGGTCAGTGACTGATAGCCGAGATTGTCGAGCAGGGTGGTTGCCACCAGAATATTGGCGGCATTGTCTTCGACCAGCAACACCCTGCCGTGGCGCTGGGTATTGACCGATTTCTCCGATATAGCCTCCAAGGGGTCGCCATCAGCGCTTGCGAGCGCGAAGGGCAAGGACAGGGTGAAGGTCGAGCCTTCGCCGACCGAGCTTGAAACCGTGACGGCACCCCCCATGCGCTGTGCCAGGCTCTGGGCGATTGGCAGGCCCAGCCCCGTGCCTCCGAAGCGGCGGGTCGTCGTGCTGTCCGCCTGGACAAATTTCTCGAAAATCTGGCCAAAATTGTCTTCCGAGATGCCGATGCCGGTATCAGTGACCACAAAGGAAAGTTGCGTCAGCCCATCTGCCTCAGCCGCATGTGTGACCGCGATCGTGACGCCGCCCGTGTCAGTAAACTTGACCGCATTGCTGACCAGGTTGAGCAGGATCTGATAGAGGCGCTGGGGGTCGCCATTGAACAGACCGGGGGCGGGTTCAGGGGCGAAATCGAGATAGATGCCCTTGTCCGAAGCCTGCTGGCTCAGCATCTTGACGGCGCGCATCACGACCTCGCCAGGCGAAAAGACAACATCTTCCAACTCGATGCGGTTATCCTCGATCTTGGAGATGTCGAGCAGGTCGTTGACCAGGGCCAGCAGACTGTCGGCGCTTTGTTGCAGGGTCGAGACGAACCTGTTCTGTTGCGGGTCCAGCTTTGTGCGCCCCAGCAGGTGCGCCAGGCCGACAATAGCGTTCATCGGCGTGCGGATCTCATGGCTCATATTGGCCAGGAATTCGCTCTTGGCGTTATTGGCCTGTTCGGCCTTTTCCAGCGCCTCTTTCAACTGCCGCTCGGCGTCGCGCACGCGTAACAGTGAGCGTACGGTCGCCACCAATTCCAGTCCGTCGATCGGCGTCGTCAGATAGCCGTCGGCGCCGCATTCCAGCCCCTGCGCCCGGTCGCGGCCTTCGATGAACAGGGCCGAGGTCATCAGCACAGGTGTGGATTTGTGTTCGGCGTGCCCCTTGATTCTGAGGCACATGTCGAAGCCCGTGCCGTCCGGCAGGTTGACGTCAAGGATGACGAGGTCGACAGGGGTGGCATGATCGTCCAGCAAGGCCTGGCCTTCGCCCAGGGTCTTTGCCTGCAGCGTCTCGTAGCCGGCCTTTTTCAGCAGCCGCGAAAAGGCGTACCGATTGGTTTCGGTGTCGTCGATGATCAGGATCGTTTCAGACATTGGCAGGCGTCTTCTTTGTCGTTTCGATCTGGCGGAAAATTTCGGCTATGCAGCGCAGGCGCTCGGGGTGCGACAGCGCTTTGGACAGGACAGCAGAGGCGTCGGTAAGCAACGCCGAGGTTTCGGCTTCGGTGAGGGCCTTGCTGCTGTTGACGATGACGGGGATGTCGCGCGTTTCCGGCAGGCGTTTAAGTTCTTTCAGCACGTCCTCGCCCGCGATGTCCGGCAGGCCGAGGTCGAGGAAGATGGCGACCGGTTGCGACGCCAAGGCCGCGCTCAGGCCGCTGGCGCCATCGAAAGCTTCGATGATGGCGTCGCTGTGGCGCTCGATGGCCTTGCGCAGGATGTAACGATCGGGGGTGTGATCGTCGATCAACAGGATGCGGTCGTGGCGCACGCCGGTCATCTCGGTTTGGGGCGCGCGATATTCGACCTCTTCGGGACCCTGATAGCGGCTGGGCAGGATGAGGGCGAAGGTGGACCCTTCGCCCAGCGTGCTCTTGACGACAACCTGGCCACCCAGCATTTCCGCCAGGCGGCGCGACAGGGGCAGGCCGAGACCCGTGCCCTGGATGCGCATCTGGTGGTCGCCTTCGACCTGGGTGAAGTCGTCGAAGATGCGGCCCTGGTCTTCCGACGCGATGCCGATGCCGGTGTCGGTGACGGCGAATTCGAACCAGTCGGCGTCGATCGCGCGGGCCGACACCTCAATGCGGCCTTTCGTCGTGTATTTCAGCGCGTTCGAAATGAAGTTGCGCAGGATCTGCGACACCTTGCCTTCGTCGCTGATCAAGGGCGCGTGGTCGGTCCAGTCGGCAAAGCTCAGTTCGACGGCGTGGTCAGCCTGGAGCAGGGGCCTCAGCATGCCGCGCAGCACGCGGAACATCTCGGAAATCTCGAACTGGCGCGGCCGGATGACGACCTTGCCGGCCTCGACCTTGGCGAGGTCGAGCACGTCATTGACCATGCCGGACAGCTCGCGCGCGCTGTTGCGGATAAAGACGATCTGCTTTTCCTGTTCGTCGGTCAGTTCGCCGTCCAGGCGGTCGATGAGAATGCCCGAAATGCTGATGATCGAGTTGAGTGGCGTGCGCAGTTCGTGGGTGATGGTCGACAGGAATTCGGTCTTAAGCTCAGAGGCGCGCTTCTGGTAGTCGGCGCGCTGTTCAAGTTCGCTCGACAGGGCAACGACGCCGCGGTTGGTCGCCTCCAGTTCGAGGTTGAGCTGGCTCAAGGCGACCTGCTGGCGCTGGACCTCGTCGAGCGCGGCCAGCAGTTCCTGGTTCTGGCGCTGCATCTCCTCGAACGGGTTCTGCGGCGTTTCGGAAGCCAGGGCCTCGGAAACGCTGGCGCTGATATCGCGGGCATTGACCGGCCTGCCTTTCGGCAGGTCGCAGCCGAGCACGATCGTGGTGCCTTGCGCGCCGGTTTCGATGTCGAAGCGGTCGACCAGCCGGCGCGCGCCGGCAAGGCCAACGCCCATGCCGGTCTTGGAAACGTAGCGGCCGGACAGGATGTCATCGAGATTATTGATACCCTGGCCGCGGTCCGACACACGCATCACCATGGCCTGGGGTGGGGTGGTTTCGACGGCGAATTCGACGCGGCCCCCGGGGGTATACTGGAAGACGTTGCGCACCAGCTCCGACAGGGCGGTGGCGATCCTGACCTGGTCCTGCGACGCAAAACCCAGGTGCTGGGCGATCTGGCGGGCGCGGCGGCGCGCCAGGATCAGGTCCTGTTCGTAGCGGATTTCGACTTTCAGCAGCGATACGCTCATAACCCTATCGCCTCCGTACGACCACAACCGTGGCGTCGTCGCGGCCGCGTTTGAAGGCCTTGTACATGACGCCCGCGATGACGGCCGCCGATCGTGACGTCAGGCCCGGGAAGTCGTCGAGCTTCCAGCTTGTCGTCAGCCCGTCGGAATGCAGGATGATCAGGTCATCGCCGCC
Source organism: Asticcacaulis sp. P4_H10 (assembly GCF_056400965.1). NCBI lineage: Bacteria > Pseudomonadati > Pseudomonadota > Alphaproteobacteria > Caulobacterales > Caulobacteraceae > Asticcacaulis > Asticcacaulis sp. P4_H10. The sequence goes on from NZ_JBFUKH010000003.1 coordinate 343,810, forward strand.
GCAATCATAGCTGAATTCCTTCACCTTGTGGATCTGATGGCCGACAATGCCGTTCATCGACACGATGCCGCGCGGCTTTGGGAACGCCATGACGTATCCGCCTATATTGCCGATGCCGGCACAGGACAGCGCATTGGCCGACGCATCGAGCCGGCAGGCCAGGACCGCCGCGCCGCGTGTCCCCTTGGCGCCCGCGTGCATCGCGTCGAGCATCGGTCCGGGCGGCAGTTCACCGCGCCGGTGGAAAATATCGAGCACGGCATAAGAGGCTTCAGCGGCGATCGGGCCGTGGCCCAGGCCGTCGCTGACGACGATATCGAGCCCGCTCGGCCAGGCCTTTACCGCCCAGCTGTCGCCGCAGGTATGCTCGCCCGCGACCGGCAGGCAGACCGCGCCGACGTCATATGAGGATTGCGGCCGTGCGCCTTGCCACAGCTCTGAGACAATGACTGACCCCTTACCTGTATACGAATAGATATCGAGGCTGCCGGCCAGGCGCTTGACGGCGCCTAATCCAGTGCCGGGACTGCCAGCGGTCGAATAGCCGTCTTCCAGGCATTTATACACGTCCATGCCTGGCCCGTCGTCGATCGACATGATCTCCAGGCCCGGCGCATCGTCCGCGCCGATGACGCGCACCACCAGGGTGCCGCCGCCGGCGTGTTTGACCAGATTCCCGCCCAGTTCGGTTGCGATGATACCGGCGCGACCATGCAGGGTTTCATTGAACCCCAGCGCCTTGGCGGCGTTCATCACCTGTCGGCGGGCGTCGCCGACATCGTGCAGTTCCTTGATCGGGATAGCCAGTGACTGGCGGCGCAGGTCTACTTCCATCGCGCGATCATGACGCGCGTGCCTTGCCCCGGTGCGGTGTGAATTTCAAATTCGTTGCTAAGGCGCTTGGCGCCGCTTAGTCCCAAACCCATACCGCTCCCCGACGTCCAGCCGTCCGTCATCGCCTGTGCTACATCCGGTATTCCCGGACCGTGATCTTCGAAGGTCAGACGCACGCCTTTACGCATGTCGTTCTGTAAGGATTCAATGAGTGCCGTGCCGCCGCCGCCATAGATCAAGGCGTTGCGCGCCAGCTCACTGGTGGCGGTGACCAGCTTGGTCACGTCGACGAGTCCGAGGCCCGCGTCGGTCGCAACCACACGCGCGCGCTGGCGCACGGCCACGACGTCGGATTCACTGCGGATCGGCAGGGTCTCAGATGTCTTGACGATCATCGCCATAGCTCTCCGGAGCCCTCGTGACTCCGCGAAGCAGATGCATGCCCTTTTCGACGTCCAGCGCCGTCTTCACACCTGGCAGGGTCAAGCCCAGCTCCACCAGTGTGATCGCCACGGCCGGCTGCATGCCGACAACGACGGTCTGGGCGTCGAGGACGCGCGACATGGCCGAGATATTGGCGATCATCCGGCCGATGAAGCTGTCGACGATTTCCAGCGCGGAGATGTCGATCAAAACGCCGGTGGCGCCGGTCTGGGCGATGCGGTTGGTCAGGTCGTCCTGGAGCGTCATGGCCAGGCGGTCGTGCATGTCGACCTGGATGGTGACCAGCAGAAAGTCACCCATGCGCAGAATTGGGATGCGTTCCATGTTTAAGCTACGCTTGCTGCCTTGGTGCGGGTAATCGTCAGGCCCTTGCGTTCAAGGGCCACGGCAAACGCCGCGGCCAGGGTTGCCTTGGTCGTGACATTACCCAGTTCTACGCCGAGGTGGACGATGGTCTGGGCGATCTGTGGACGGATGCCGCTGATCAGGCAGTCGGCGCCCATCAGGCGGGCGGCGGTTATCGTCTTCAGCAGGTGCTGGGCGACCAGGGTATCGACGGTCGGAACGCCGGTGATGTCGATGATGGCGACGGTCGAGCCGGTTTCGACGATGCGCTGCAGCAGCGATTCCATGACCACCTGCGTGCGTGCGGAATCGAGCGTGCCGATGACGGGGAGGGCCAGGATGCCCTCGGCCAGGCTGACGACCGGTGTCGACAGTTCCAGCATGTCTTCCTGCTGACGCTGGATGACCGCTTCGCGCGTCTTCAGGTAGACGTCCATGGTGTAGAGGCCCAGCTTGTCTAGGATTTCGGTCGCTTCCCAGACGGCAGCCGCCAGGGTTGCGGCGTCGGCGGCGTGGGCCTGGCCCAATGCCGTGAACAAAGGCTTCTTGAACGAAAAAACAAAGGTGGCGGTTTCCGACGGCGAAAAGCCCGCTTGCGCGCGCTGGTTCGACATTTCGGCCAGGAAGCGCATGATGGCGTCCCAGTCGGCGCCGCGCAGGTCAGACGTGTTGTCGTCGCGGATGGCCGTGGTGAACAGGCGCAGGAAGGTCTCGCACTGCGTGCGCAGATCGGCTTCCTTGATGCTGCCCTGACGGCTGGTTGCGCTGGTTTGTGTCTTTATCCACTCTTCGAGCAGTGTTTTGGTATTGTCGTTAATCGCCTGGTAAAGGGCCATTCTGCCAGCCTCGCCGCCTATCATTACATTTCCTAGGCGGATCCTGCCGGTCTCGAATCAAGACCAGTCGTTCCGCTTCGCCCACCGTGGCGCGAGGGCGAGTAGCCATTTTTTTGCTTGTGCGGTCAAGCGCACACAGAAACGTTTGCATAAGACCGTATCGGTTTCTTATTTTGTGCGTCGTGACCGCTGCAGGGCGACAGGTGCAGAGTTTTCGAGGCTCGACGCATATGGGGCGGTAAGCCTGATCTGTTATCGGTCGGCCCGGAGTCGATGGCATCGGCGATGGTGTGGCTCCATGGCAAGCTGATTACCGGACATCTGGTCCTCAGACCCCAGACCCCAGGCAAGCGACAATCGCAACGACGCCTGTCCTTAGCGCACAAGTGGAACCGCTGTTGTTCGACGGCTTTCAATATGGGTTTGCCGATCACCATCGGACCTATGTTGCCATATATGGCAGTATTTTTCACATAAGAAATTTTTCGTTCCGGTAATGGACAGCCGGTCTTCGGCTCTGTAATTGTGTGGCAAAAGATAATATCAGGGACTGGACATGATCAACCGCCGTTCGCTTCTCACCTCCGCGACCGCTGTCGGGCTGGGCGCTTCCGTACTGCCTGCCTTTGCGATCGCCGCAGATAAACCCGCGCCGGTAGCCTATGGGCCCGCAGCCGACGCCGGTGTCCGCGAAGTCCTGTCCCTGAACAAAGGCTGGCGTTTTCTGGAAGGCGACGTGCCGTTTCCGAAAATCATGGGCCATGAACCGTCATACAGCAATGCCAAGGCGGGCGCCGCCTGGGGCGCTGCCGCGACGACCTATGACGACAGCGAATGGCAGACCGTCAACCTGCCGCACGATTTCGCCAGCTTTCAGTTGCCAGACAAGGATGCAAACCTGGCGCAGGGTTATCGAAAACGCGGCATCGCCTGGTATCGCAACCTGCTGAAGTTCGAGGAAAGCGATCGCGGCAAGCATATCGAACTGCAACTGGACGGTATTTCGACACACGCGACGGTCTGGCTGAACGGCTCGATCGTCAACCGCAACTGGTCGGGCTATAATTCGATCTATGTCGACATTACGCCCTACGTTTCCTACGGCCAGGCGCTCAACTCGCTGGTGATCCGCGTCGATGCCGACACCATGCAGGGCTGGTGGTACGAAGGCGCCGGCATCTATCGCAACACCTGGATCGTCAAACGCAGTCCCGTCCACATCATCACCGACGGCGTCTATGCCCACCCGGTAAAAGACGGCGCGCAATGGCGCATTCCCGTTGAAGTGACGCTGAACAATTCGGGCAAGGCGGCGCAGGCGGTCGAGGTCGTTTCAACCCTGCACGATGCCGAGGGCAAGCCGGTTGCCGATACCCGTTTTACCGCCCAGGTCGAAGCGCTTAAGAACGCTGTCGCCACGGGCAGTCTCGCGGTCAGCAATCCTGACCTGTGGAGCATCGAGACGCCCAACCTGTACAGCGTCAAAACCCAGGTCTTCAGTGGCGGCAAATTGTTGGATGAGGTGACGACGCCTGCCGGCTTCCGCACCCAGCGCTTCGATGCCGACAAGGGCTTCTTCCTCAACGACCAGCCCGTCAAACTCAAGGGCGTATGCATCCACCAGGACCATGCCGGGGTCGGCGTGGCTGTGCCTTACGGCGTGGTGCAGTACCGCTTGCAACGCCTGAAGGACCTCGGCTGCAACGCCATACGCTGCTCACACAATGCCCAGGACAAGGCGTTTTACGAACTGTGCGACCGCATGGGCTTCCTGCTCATGGATGAGAACCGGGTCTTCAATGCCTCGCCGATCCACATGGCGGAGCTGGAATGGCTGGTCAGGCGCGACCGCAACCATCCGTCCATCATCCTGTGGTCGGTGTTCAACGAGGAACCGATCCAGGGTACCGAGCAGGGTTATGAAATGGTCCGGCGCATGAGCGCCCTGGTCAAGACGCTCGACACGACGCGCCCGGTCACCGCCGCCATGAACGATGGCCTGTTCACGCCTCTGAACGTGTCTCATGCTGTCGATGTCGTCGGGCTCAACTATCAATACCAATCCTATGACGCGTTTCACAAGGCGCACCCCGATGTGCCGATGACATCGTCGGAGGATGCCTCCGCCTTCATGCTTCGTGGCGAGTACACGACCGTAAAAGACAAGAACCTGGTCGCCTCCTATGACGACGATGCCGCTTATTGGGGCACGACGCACCGCGCCGGCTGGAAGGCCATCGCCGAGCGTGACTTCGTTGCCGGCGCCTTCGTCTGGACAGGCTTCGACTATCACGGCGAGTCGACGCCGTACCAATGGCCGTCAAACTCGTCCTTTTTCGGCATCATGGACCTGTGCGGTTTCGAAAAGACCGCCTTCTGGCTGCACAAGGCACAGTGGACCAGGGAGCCGGTTCTCTACCTGGCGCCGCACTGGAACTGGGCCGGCCGCGAAGGCCAGGAGATCCGGATCATGGCCTTCCACAATATGGACGAGGTCGAGGTCTTCCTGAACGAAAAGTCGCTGGGGCGGCAAAAGGGCGACATCTATGAGATGAACCGCTGGACGGCGGCCTATGCGCCCGGAAAGCTGATGGCCGTCGGCTATCGCGGCGGCAAGCCGATCAAAAAGTTCGAGGTCGAAACGACCGGCGCGGCGGTCAGCCTGCGCCTGACGCCGTATCGCACCACCATGGCTGGCGACGGGCTGGATGCCCAGCCGTTCAAGGTCGAGGCCCTGGATGCCAAGGGACGGCCCGTGCCCATCGCGCAGAACCAGATCACCTTCAAGGTTGAAGGCGGCGACATCATCGGCCTCGGCAACGGCAATCCCAACGATACCTCCAGCGAAAAGGGCAATACCCGCGCCCTGTTCAATGGCCTGGCGCAGGTCATCGTCCAGACGCGCGAAGGCGGCTCCGGCAAGCTGAAGGTCACCGCGATGGCGGACGGCCTGAAACCCGCAACGGTTTCGGTCGACGTCCGCAAGGCCGAGCCCTGGCCCTACCAGGCCGTTTCGGGCAGCGCGCAGATTACCGAAAACTGGCGCCGTGCGCCCGAACAGACGACACCGATCGATCCCAATCTGCGCCCTGCCAATAACGACATGAACTCGTGGGGCTGGTTCCGGGCGGGCGTGCCTTTCCGTGCGCCGGACAAGGACCTCTATGTCCTTTGCGCCGTCGAGGTCGAGCCCTTCGCTAAGGTCCGCAAGAACGGCGGCGTCGTCGAATGTCTCAAGCTGGTCGGCCCGTGCATTCTCTATATCGACGGCCTGAAAGCGGCGGAAAAGACGACCTCGGGCGAAGGAAGCCTCAGCGCGCCCTTACCCGCTGGCAAAAACAAGGTCCGCCTGAGCATACAATTCCGCGCCAGCGCCGGACAGCCCTACGGTTTTGGCGACATCGTCCGCATACGAGTCTAGGGTCCAAACCTGATTGAGTACGGACCCTGGATCACCGGTTCTATAGGTGTAGCTTCCGGCGGGCGTCCGGGGGAAATGGGTCTGCTGTCGCCCAGAGCCGGACGCGCAAATCCCTGTCGCCCCCGGTCCGCCATTTCTCGTAGCAAAGGGCAGTTCAGCGGACGGGGAGTTCCGCCAGCCCCTTCACCGCAGTTACGACGACCTTTCGTGCTTGCGCCGAAAGACGCTCGAAATAGTTCAGCATTTCGATGCCCTCGGGCGATGTAGCGGACGGAAGGTGTTTGGCGTCTGATGAAACTGTTCCGGGGACGCCATCGCCGTCAAGGCCTTCAAAGAAATACGCAATGGGAACCTCAAGTGCGACGGCAATTTCATGTAGCTTCGACGCGCTGATGCGGTTATTGCCACGCTCATATTTTTGCAATTGCTGGAAGCTTAGTCCGAGGTGCGAGGCAAGCCAATGTTGGCCACGGCGCAGCTCCAGGCGCCGTTCGCGAACACGCTGGCCAACATGAACATCAATCGGGTGGGGGGTGGGGGCCGTCTTATGCAACCAGTTCCTCAACGTTCTTTTTGACGCCGACGGACGCGGATTTCACAGCGCCAAAAGCGCGATTTATGCGGTCCAGACTTTGTTCGATTTCATAAACAGCCGAAACGGCCGAATTCATGTTGCCCGAAATTTCTCCGGTTACCGCATGCTGTTCCTCGATGGCCCCCGCGACACTGGTTACGTTATCGAGAACTTGATTCATCGAGCCCGATATCAAGGTCAAGGCACCAACCACTTCAGTACTGACGGTCTGAATCTTTTCGATCTCGGCTCCAATCGTTTTCGTTGACGCGGCCGCCTGATTGGCAAGGGATTTCACCTCGGATGCCACGACAGCGAAGCCCTTGCCGGCGTCGCCTGCACGCGCGGACTCAATCGTCGCGTTCAAAGCCAGGAGATTGATCTGCGACGCAATCCCTTGAATGAATTCGACAATCCCGGTCATGTCTCCGGCGGATTGCTGCAAACTCGATGCGAACGTATTGGCATTTTCGGCGTGCTTGAAGACACCCTCGACACTGGCCCGGGCGGTCGTCATATTTTCGGCGATTTCACGCACGCTGGCGCTGAGTTCCTCCGACGCGGCGGCAACGGCGTTGACCATGCCGCTGGTTTGAGTCGACGCACTGGACGCGCTGGTTGCCAAATGGCCGGCATCGTTCATCTGGGCCAGAACGCCGTCCAGATCGCCGTCAATTTCCCGGCCGATAGACTCGTTTCGCAAGCGTCGGTTAACCTGCTCAGTCACGTCAGTCGCGAACTTCGCTACCTTTACGACCGTACCTGTGTCGTCAAAAACGGGATTATAAGATGCCTGGATATAGACCAGGCGTCCTCCCTTGCCGATGCGTTTGAACTCTTCGGCGATAAACTCACCTGCCGCCAGCCTTTTCCAGAATTGCTGGTACTCTGAAGAGCCGCCATAAGCAGGATCGCAAAACATTTGATGATGCTTGCCGATAATTTCATCGAGCCTGTAACCGAGCGCCTTCAAGAAGTTTTCATTGGCCTTGAGTATCTCACCAGAGGGGGTGAACTCGATGATCGCCTGGGCCCGATCAAGGGCCTGAATCTTACCGGCAAAATCGATGGCCTGGAGCTTTGCATCTGTAATATCGGAGGCAAATTTAATGATCTTTGTTACTTTGCCACGCTTATCCCTTATCGGGTTGTACGTCGCCTGCAGCCAAACAACGCGGCCGCCCTTGGCAAAGCGTTTGAACGCATCGGACTGAAAAATTCCAGCTCCGAGGTCGCGCCAAAACTGACGATATTCCTGGCTTTGTACGTATCCCGGATCGCAAAACATTTCATGATGCTTTCCCACAACGTCTTCTCGGCGGAACCCCATCACCTTCAGAAAGTTGTCGTTCGCATTCAAGACGCGCCCGTCAATTGAAAACTCTATAACGGCTTGCGAAGCGTTAAGCGCTCCTATGATCTCGTTCTGTTGTCTGTGACGGCTAAAAAGCATCCGCTTTATCCCTGATTATTCCACTCATTCGCAGCTTAATTTCCCTATATTTTATAGGGCTTTATAGACGCGGCTCTGCATCCAATGCAAAGTGCTTATTCCTTTGAAATGTTACGGCGTAATCGCCATCGACGCGATCTCCAAAGTGGTTGACCTTTCGATGATGACGTGACTTTGCCCATTCGTATGTGATGAGAAATTGTCTTCGGGGCCTTATCAACGGGAACAAGTCCGATGACGAACGACCGTATGTTCACGCCATCTGAAAATTGGACCACTCCTCCGAACAACCTTCTACCCTCCTCCGAGACCAAAGCCTGATATCCAAAAATGGAGGGTGGTAGTTAATGTATCGTAAATAGAATTTTACAATGCGGTAAGATTCGAGTTTTGATGCGATAATCGCGGCATGGTTTAAGTATTCGCGCCTTCTATGGTTGTAATATCTGGTCTGTGTTGGAAAACTTCCCGGAAGAAAAGGAATGATGTAATTTTTTGCAAAAAAAAAATAGCCGGTGCCGTCTCGTTACCCGGACGGGGTTTCAGGTTAGCGGATCAATTTGAGTCGCAGGGCATCGGCGATGGCGTGCCCCCGGTTACGCGCACCCAATTTCTTGACAATAAGCTTGATGTAGCTGTTCACGGTCTCGGTGCTGAAATCCAGCTTTAGGCCGATCTCTTCGCTGGTCAATCCTCGTGACGCCAGCTCGAGGCAGGCGGTTTCTCCGGCTGTCAGGCCGATCTGCTGGTTAAAACCGGTAAGGACAGGTTCGGACAGGTCCTTGTGTATCTTGCGGGAAAACCACGATAGCACTGCCTTTTCGTTTTTTGAAAACGGTTCCGCGCGGGCGTATCCCGCTGTGCCGTAGAGTTCGCCGGCTTCATTCCATTGTGAAAATATTATCCGTGGGGGGATGTGATGTTGTTCCAGCAGGCGAACAAGCGCACGGACCTCCGGCTTTTCCTTGGCTTTAGCGGGCACCTCAGACCAGGCAAGGTCCGGGTTTTCCACAGTGACCAGAGTAAGTAAGGGGTCCGACCGCACCAACCCTGAGGAATGATAGGCGGCCACGCCCGCTTCGGGCATGTCGCTCATCAACACGATGTTTGCGCCTGTATGGCAGTTGTCGAGATCCACGCCGCTGAAGAAATAATAGTCGAAAGGAATGATCGTCCGCAGGTCTTCAATGATGCCGGGATCATAAGCCGGATGGCTTGCCTGGAGGTTGGCGAGTTCGCTTATGGCGAATTCGCGCGCGGCCAGCAGGCGTGTGCGGACATAGGACGGCATTGACATCGACCACGTGAATCGGAAGCGGTGGCGAATGCTAACGCGTGATGGGGGCGATTGCAAAAAAAGCGGTGCCGGACAGAGGGAGTGGAACGGGTTTGGTGTTGCAAAGCGGGCCGCCTGGCGTTCTAAATACTTTTTCTGTAGGTGATTTCGGTGTTTGGATAGTTAATACCTGTCATAAATATTGATATTTCCGTTGTGATTTCTGAAAGGTTACACGCTTGTGACAAGTGATTAGGCTATTGTTAGCAATTGCCCTCCATTTTGGAATAACTTGTTATTTGGTTTGGGGCGGCGGCGGCGGTTCCCAGGCCGTGGTCCGTGTGGACGGTGCAAGGGGGTGTTATGGCAGGCCTTGACCGGGTACGCTTTTTAGTTGTCGATGATAATGCGTACATGATCCATATTGTCGAAACCATCTTGCGCGGTTTCGGTGCGAAGCTGATCTTTACGGCGCGCGACGCGACCGAAGCTTTTCATAAGCTGAACAATGATGCCATCGACATTGTCGTCGTGGATTTCATGATGCCCCTGCTGGATGGCATCGACTTCATCAAATTGGTGCGGCAGTCGAGCGACAGCGGTAATCGCTTCGTGCCCATAATTATGCTGACGGCCTATACTGAGAAGAGCCGGGTTGAGAGCGCAAGGGACGCCGGAGCAAACGAGATCTGTTGTAAGCCGGTAACCGCCAACGAACTGTTCCGTAAAATAGTTTCCGTGGTTGACCATCCGCGACCATTCGTGAAGTCGTTAAACTACTTCGGGCCTGACCGCAGGCGGAAGACAGACAAGCATTACAGTGGCGAAGAGCGCCGCAAGGTTGCGGCTGAGCCAAGACCCGATCCTGCCGTTTCGCCACTCCCTGGGGATGATGCTTATCCGCAAGGCAATGCCGCCTAATTATTATCGGAAGTGGGCTTTCTTATAAGGGTTGGTGAGCCGCTATGGCGCGTCATTTGGTTACATTATTATTGTCTGATATGGACGCAGGCCGGTACGGATGCGCGAATTTGAGCCATCATCTTGCCTGCACCAGTGCGGCCCTATGGCCGAATTTCTATTCCGCGAGACGGGTCGGGCAGCTTGAGGCCTATATCCAGTCGAGCCTTCTGGCCTATCTGGACGGGTGTATCGACCGACGGCATATCAGTGGCCGCCTGACCATGCTGCTGGAAATGTCGGCCAGGCGCGATAGCCGGCTGACACATGTGATATCCTCAGACCTTTAATGGCATATCGCTGAAATTGGACAACTCGCCCTTGTCGGCAGGATGAACGCCACTACCAGCCGTGGCGACAGATTCGCGCACATCCGCTTCGGTCCAGTTACCGAGAACCGCGACTTTCGCCTTGGGCCATCAGGCGAACCGATCGCGCCCGTCCCGGCTGTGGCCGTCTGCATCTTGCGGCGTCGCTGGTCCTTTTACTCCGACGATTCTGGCGCTACGAAGGGCAGGTTGCTGACGATGTCGTCCAGAACGGAAACGGGAGACACAGACCATGGCCGTGAATCGTCGGGGTGCGCTTACAGGCGCAGGGCTGCTGGCCGCCGCACTGACGCAGCCTGCCATTGCCGCCGGGACCGGCAGCGGGCTTCGGGTGGCGGGGCTGAAAGCGAACAATGCCGCCGACCCCCTGGGCGTCGAAAGCCGGGATGTTCGCCTGTCATGGCAACTGATTTCGTCGCTCAAGGCCACAAAACAGACCGCCTGGCGCGTCGAGGTCGCTTCGTCAGAGGCGGCGCTGAAGGCCGGGCAGTCCGATCTTTGGGACAGCGGGCGCATTGCCGATGACGCGACGTTCGACATCACCTACGCCGGAAAGCCGCTGGTGTCGCGCCAGAGGGCGGCGTGGCGGGTCACCGTCTGGGATTCGCATGGCCGGACGGCCACCAGCACGCCTGCCTGCTGGGAAATGGGCCTGTTGTCGCCCGAAGACTGGCGCGCGCAATGGCTGGCGGCCGAAGACGCCGACATGCGCGGTGACCGTGAGGCCGGGTTTTACTGGATAACCGCCGGCAAGCCGCCGAAAGACCAGACGCAGCAGGTCCGCCTCGGCTTCACCCTGACGGCTGACGCCGGGGTCACGCTGATGATGACCGCCGGGGGCGGCGACCAGGTCTTTATCGACGGCGCGCCCGTTGCGTTGCCGCCGCGGCCGGCCACGGCGTGGGGACCACCACCGGCCGTCGAAACCACGGTCGCGCTGAAGGCCGGGCCGCACGTCCTGGCCATGGCCACCCGCGAAGCACAATGCGCCCTGATGGTTCGCGCCCGGGTCGCCGACGGCCGTGTGGTCCGCTACAGCGGCCTGGATGCGCGGGCGTCCTCGACGCAGCCCGATGGCTGGAACCTGCCGGGCTTCGATGACGCGGGGTGGCAGGGCGTTGCGCGCGCCCAGCGGACGGACCAGCCCTTGCCGGGCAAGGGCGCCTTCCTGATGCGCCGCGATTTTGCCGCCAAGGGCGCCGTGGCGCGCGCCCGGCTGTATGTCACCGCGCTCGGCGCCTGTGAGGCCTATATCAACGGCGTGCGCGTCGGCGACGGACTGCTGGCGCCCGAATGCATGGATTTCGCCAGGACGATCCGTTATCGCGTCTTCGACGTGACGCAGATGCTGAGGGACGGCGCCAACACCATCGGCGCCATGGTCGGCGATGGCTGGTACGGCAGCTATACCGGCCCGTTCGGACGGTTTGCGTTCGGCGAAGCGCCCCTGCGCCTTATCGCCCAGCTTGAGCTGACCTATGCCGACGGACAGGTGCAGACGGTCACCACGGACGAAGCCTGGACGCTCAGTGCATCGGCGGTGGTCAAGGCCGAGATCTACGACGGCGAATACTACGACGCGCGTCTGGAACAGCCCGGCTGGGCCGAGCCGGGTTTCGCAAGCGGGGCAGGGTGGGCGCCCGCGCGGATCGCGCCGCCGGTCACCGGGCGGCTGGAAGCCACGACCAGCCCGCCGATACGGCGGATACGGGCATTGAAGGCGCTGGCCGTCACGGCGATGAATGGCGCGTGGGTTATCGATTTCGGCCAGAACTTCGCCGGCTGGGTCCGGATCCGGGTGAAGGGGCAGGCGGGGCAGACGATTACGCTGAAATACGCCGAGATGCTGAAGGCGGACGGCAGTATCGACCAGGCCAATCTGCGCGGCGCCCGCGCCGTGGACACCTATGTGCTGAAGGGGGATCCGATAGGCGAGACCTGGGAGCCGCGCTTTACCTATCATGGCTTCCGCTATGTCGAGATATCCGGCTTGCCGGCAGGGTACATACCAGGCGAGGTCACCGGGATCGTCATCCATAGCGACCTGCGGGAAACCGGCCACCTGCGCATCGGCAACCCCATTATCCAGAAGCTGTGGCAGAACAGCCTGTGGAGCCAGAAATCGAACTTCATGGGGATCCCCACCGACTGTCCGCAACGCGATGAGCGCCTGGGCTGGATGGGCGACGCGCACGTCTTCTGGGACGCGGCGGCCTTCAACATGGATGTCGATGCCTTTACCCGGCGCTGGATGGCCGATGTCCGCGATGCGCAGTGGCCGGGCGGCGCCTTTGCCTTCATCGCGCCGAACACGATGCGCGACACCGGGCCGGACCAAGCCTCGCCGGGGTGGGCCGATGCCGGTGTCATCCTGCCCTGGACGGCGTGGCAGCGCTATGGCGACACGGCCATAATCGACCAGAACTGGGAGGCGATGACGCGCTACATCGGTTTTATCGAGGCGCACAGCGACAACCATATCTGGGCCAGGGGGCACGGCTGGGATTTCGGCGACTGGCTGGCACTGGATTCGCGCTGGCCGGGCGACCATACGACACCACCGGACCTGATCGGCACGGCGATGTGGAAGCATTCGACCGACGCCATGATCGACATGGCGCGGGCCACCGGCCGGACCGAGGCGGCGGAACGCTTTGCGGCCATGGCCGCCAGGATCGGCGAGGCCTTCGTGAAGACCTATGTCCGGCCGGATGGGACGGTCGGCAACGACTCCCAGACGGGCTACATCCTGGCCCTGAACTACGACCTGGTGCCCATGGATCTGCGCCCTGCGCTGGCGGCCCGGCTGCGCGACAACATCGTGCGGCGCGGCAACCTGTTGACGACGGGGTTCCTGGGCACGCCGGCCAGCCTCGACGTCCTGGCCGATGCGGGCCTTGATGCCACGGTCTACGACCTGTTGCTCAGGACGGACTATCCGTCCTGGGGCTATATGGTGATGAAGGGGGCGACGACGACGTGGGAGCGCTGGAACAGCGATGCCGGCGACGTCACCATGAATTCGTTCAACCACTATGCCCTGGGGGCGGTGATCGGCTTTGTCTATCGCCGCATCGCCGGCATTGATCCGATTGCGCCCGGTTTCAGCCGCTTTCGCGTCAATCCGGTGCTGGATGCGCGCATCGCATCCGGCGGGGCGGACTACGACGCCATGCCCGGCCGGATTTCGACCGACTGGACGCTGGGCAAGGGGCGTTTCAGGCTCAAGCTCCGCGTGCCGGCCAACAGCCACGCCGAGGTCCACCTGCCGGCGCCGGCGTTGGATCGTATCCGTGAGGACGGCCGGCCCGTTGCGTTGCGGTCGCTGGGCGTGCGCGATGGACGCGTCGTGCTTGAAGCCGGGTCGGGCGACTACGATTTCGCCGTGAAACTCTGAGCCTGTCGTGGGCTGAGAATGTCACAATAAATCAATCCTGTAAGTTGGTTTCTATCTCAGGCGTTGCCGATTAATCAGGTTTCAAATCCGTCTCAGAAAATCGGGCACCGCTTGGCAGCCGATCAATCTGGACCTCTGGGCGTCCGCTGGCGTTGACTGTGGTTCGAAGCCGGGTAGCTCTGCTCGGGAGTTTAGCGATCACTGACACATCTTGGTAGCTAAACTGAGGTGTTCGGCCGATCAGGAACGTGGGGGCATAATGATTTATGATCTTTTGGCCAGGTTTAAGGCCCTTTTTGATGTGACCGCGGTGCTTGCGGAGTTGTTGTCGGTTGGCCTTAGCGATGCCGTGGTGATCGAGTGATCGAGTGAGGGTGTCCTCGAATCGCAACCGCTTTGCCTCGCCAGTGCAGGATTGCGCCACGTAGGTCGCAAGGCTCTCGAGAAACAGGCCCTGGCAATGATAGAGCATCATTTCTTTGGATAGAGTTTCCCTATAGGCACGCGTTATGTTGGAACTTTCCGAAGCGCGGCGGTAGAACGCCATGGTTTGTGCCTCGAGAAAGCCTTCGTGAACAATTTCTGGCGGTGCCAACAAAAGGTAAAACGGTGTTGCTTGCGAAAGGCTGATCTGGCGACAAATGTGGTAGCCATAACATGTCGCAAATACACAGCTGAGATTGTTTTGAGTCGCTCGGTTGATTATCCGTAATTGGTCTGCCAGTCTTGGCCAGCTATAGCTTTCGGTCGCTGATAGTCTCAGGCCGTGATCAGGTGAGCCGTGCCCATCAAAATGAATTATGGGTCGCAAACCAACGACAGCGGCTGAAGCCGTCCTACTTAGGATCAGGTCTAGTTCCTGTGTCGTTTTCACCTCGTGTTGCTCGAAATGGAGTCGATTCATCACGCAATGAGGGATCAGGTCTTCGATGATGCGGTTTGAGGGGCCTCGTTGCTCTTCCGGCAACGACCGTATCCAGATTACGGCATTTATTTGAAGGGTCTCTGAAATTGTGAACACGGCGATCTCTTAGGCTCTATATCAGCGCGACGTGCGTGAAACCTTGCACCCTGGTTGCATGCACCCATCCCATGCTACCGTCTAACTATACATGAGTCGAGCCAGAGTGTCCCTGGACTGTGAGTACTAGGATAAGAAATGGAAATAATTTCTCAGGCGGCAATTGCGGCGGCGCCAGATTACAACGAGGCCGAGGTTCGGTTTCACATACTTGATCCAATACTTCGGGCTCTGGGCTATCCAGGTGCCGATGGTGTCTACGTCAAGCTCGAGCAAAAGCTAGAGTATCCTTATATCCACATCGGCCACAGATCGAAAAAAGATGTTCCTTTGGGCTTTCCCGATTACCGGGCAGGCTTAATGGGGGCACGGGGCAGTTTTATTGTCGAGGCCAAGGCGGGCCGCGTGCCGATAACCATTGCTGAAGTCGAGCAGGGGCATTCTTATGCAGCCCATTCGCAAATTGGCGCGAATTTCTTCGCCCTTGGCAACGGCATTGAAGTTCTCGTTTTCGAAACCCTGTCCGGACATAAAGCAGATCCAATTGTTCAAATACCAATCGCTGAAATAAACGCTCGCTTTCATGAGTTGGAGAACATCCTCGGTCCAGCTTGCCTCGAGAAGAATTGCCGTATCGCCTACGACCGAAAAATGAAGTTGTGCGACGGGCTTGCATCGTCGATGCGCCTTGGCTTTGGGAGGTATGATTTGACCGCTTACTCTTATCGCATTTTCGCTGACGGCAACGACGTGACGGAAATGATCAAGGCGCAGTTTCCGCTGATCGCCCAGTTGGATGAAAAGTTCGAATTTCTGCGCGAGAACTTCGATCTCAGAGTTACCGCGGGTGCTGTCGAACGAGGAGAGGATGGCCGCATCACTGCATATGCTGATTTTTTGGGCGCAACGAAAAACAACGCCGAGGCAATGAAAATGCTGGGCCTAGACCGAATTACGGTGGTCACAAACGAAAAGTTTTTGTCGCGTGACCCGGAGAAGCCGACCATCTTAGAAGCGACAAAACAGTTCCTCATTGCAAAAGGGGCAATGGTTGGCGATCTGTTGGGTCCTAAAACGCCTACAGACATCGAGATGGATGGAGAGGTTTTCATTCGAGCAGCGATGTGGATTGAGGACACCCAGGTATCCGGTGAATATTTAACGCTGACAAAATTGCGCCCCAAGCTGCCGTTTGGAATGTCTTTCGAGGTCGAGATCGACGTGGCTGGGATGTTGGAGATGGAGATCGTCGAGTAGCGTCACGGGATTTCGGTGATAGGATATCAATTGCGTTATTGTCAGTCTGAGAAGGGCCGAATGAATATCGATCCTGCAATTAATATCCTGCCACCGAAATCCCCGGTTTAACCGTCACGCGTCGCGTTGCCGCTCAAGGTAGACGCTGTCGCAAACACCGATATGGGTATTCCACGTCGCGTGCCCGTAGCCGGACTCCGTGAAGCCATGCCGTTTCAGCAATGTCAGTGACGCTGTGTTGCGCGGATCGACGTCAGCCGTCAGTTTCAGGACGTCCGGGCGCTCAAATATATGGGTGACGAAAGCGCTCATGGCTTCGGACGCCAGGCCCTGACCCCAATAGTCCGACGACAGGATAAACCCGATCTCCGGCAGTTCCCAGGCGCCGAGTTTGCCGATGGCCCGGCCCGCGTGCTCAATGATGAAGTCGTCGCTCTGGTGCGGTTGCGCCTGCATCATCGAGTCGATCCACTGTCCGGTTTCCGATCTTTCCGCGTGAGGCCCGCGAGACCAGTAGCGCATGGCATCCGCATCGCTGAATACGCGGTGGAGATCGTCGACATCAGACGTCCGGGCGCGCCGGAGGATGAGCCGTGGCGTGACAAGGCGGGTCATGGCACGGTCGTAATCGATCGTATCCGAAGCGTCAACGTGCGCGCCGGAGCCAGCGTTGCCGCACCTTGTTCGACGTGTGCTTTTGGCGCAAATGGTCATTCAGGCGCTGCAAATTCCCCGTCCCAGGGCAGGGAATTTTTTACTTCAGATCTGCGTGCCCTGCGGTTCGACCGCCATTGCAGCGGCAGTAGCGGATTCTCTGGGCTCTGGAGCGTCGGTGGATGATTTTATGCGGGGGCTCGGGGCCATACTGGATCGCTCGACCATCCACGGCTGGACCAGGGCCGGCGGAACTGGATTGTCATATCGCCCTAACTGGCCAGCCTTGGCAACCGGACGGTAAAAGTCGTGCCCTCGCTCTCGGTCGAAGTAACATCGATCGTGCCGCCGTGGGCGATGACGATCCCCTTTGAGATATAAAGGCCAAGCCCGAGGTTGACGGGTACCGCCGACTCGTTGGCGGGTTTGACAACGTCGCCTCGGGTCAGCGCTTCGAACATAGTGGCCTGCGCATCGGGGGTGATCGGAATGCCTTCGTTATGCACGGACAGCACGACTTCCTGTGCGAGGCCCTCAACCTTCAATGTAATGGGCGAGCGGTAGAAGCCATATTGCACGGCATTGCCGAGCAGGTTGGAAATGACCTGTCCCAGACGCGCCTTGTCCCATGAACCATCGAGATCACCCGACAGTTCGAGCACGAACTTGCGATGGGGGTGCAGGCTTTCCATCTCGTTGATCAGTTGCTTGCTGACATAGTTCAGATCGCATGTGTCCCGGATGATCGGAAAGCCTGTCCCGAGCCGCGAGCGGGTAAGGTCCAGCAGCGTATCGACGATGTCGAGCGCGCGTTCGGCGCTGTCGCCGATCTGCCCTTGCAGCATTTCCTGACGTTCACTGATGCCGCCCAGGCGCACAGTCAGTTCCGCCGAATTGGAAATGGCACCCAGCGGATTGCGCAGGTCATGACTGAGGATGCCCAGAAACAAGCCGCGAGAGGTTTCCAGTTTTCTAGAATAATCGTGGATCGATTCGGTCATGGCTTGATCGATCGCCTCATGAAACCGCGTCATGTCGTAGACGTCCTCACGGGTAAACTCCGGACCCGAGGCTTCCCAGTTCTTTACGATGCTGGCGCGAAGAGCGCGATACTCCGACACCATCTGGTTCATGTTGAAGCCGCCGTCGTGACGCAAGGCGGCATGGGCCTCAGCGGCAGTAGGGTATTGGCCCCGCTGTTTGTCGCCGTGCGACTTGACCACTTGCTCCTGTTCGGATTGGACGGTCTCGATATCAGTTGCGATAAAGGCGAGGATTTGTCGAATATGGTTGCGAAGGGCCAGCGGCCCCATTGTCTCGGCCGCAGGCACGAAAGCCTTGGCGAAGTTTTCCCATTCCTTGATTATGGGAGCGGGGTTGTCGCGGATGAAGTCGGCGAGGCGCATAATACATACCAGGACGTGAGTACACCGGTATTTCCGGTCTTAGCCATTAAGAGCACGTTCCCAAAATAAAGTTGAGCGATCCTTTTGAACGATGAGAACAAGACGAAATATTTGCGGGAATGAACTCGATTTTCTACTCATACTCCTATTTGGCGCGATAGATAGTGCTGATTTACTTTGGCCAGGGCTAACCGTTGTCTCCGCCCGCCAGGCGTATACTCGCCCTGTTGACTGAACGCACACCTGCCGCCTTGCTGTGTTATCCTACCACCTGAACCATCGGCCGACTCTGATCTTTCCGATGAATGTGGTGTCGCGCAGCAGTCGACATCATGACCCGACATATGGTCGGGCCAGTTGACGCGACGCATGCCAATTGGTAAGTCCACTACATACACTATAAAGAGGAAGCGCCATGTCGCGATTTAGTCTTCTCCCACTCGCTTTCGCGGTTTTGATGGGCGCGTCCGGCATGGCATCGGCGGCTGTGGCCGAGACGGCCTGCAAGCCGGTACCGGGCGACACATCAAACAGGCTTACGGCGGCCGAGCGGTCCGAAGGCTGGACCCTGTTGTGGGACGGCAAGGATTTGAGCCAGTGGCGAAGCCTGAACAGCGACACGTTTCCACAATCGGGATGGACGGCGTGCGACGGCACCTTGACCATCCATGAGAAGGGCGGCGAGGAGGGGCGCGCAGGGGGCGATATCATCACCCGGAAACGCTATGCCGATTTCGAACTGAAGGTCGATTTCAGGATCACGCCCGGCGCCAACAGCGGCATCAAGATCTTCGCCCAGTCCGACCTGTCGCCGATCGACAAGTTCACCGGCAAACCCGTCAAGGTTGGCTCAGGCATCGGCATGGAGTTCCAGGTTCTCGACGACGCCCTGCATCCGGATGCCAAGCTCGGCAGGGACGGCAACCGGACGATCGGGTCGTTTTACGACGTGATTCCGGCGCCGAAGGACAAGCGGGTCAACCCCACAGGGGAATGGAACAATGCCAGGATCGTGGCGCAGGGCGACACGGTTACCTTCTGGCTGAACGGCAAACAGACCGTGTCCTTTGTGCGCGGGTCCGAGGCGTTCCGTGACGCCGTGAAGCAAAGCAAGTTCAGCGCGATTCCGGGCTTTGGCGAATGGCGTGACGGTCATATCCTGCTGCAGGATCACGGCAATACGGTATCTTTCCGCAATATAAAACTCCGCGAACTGCCGGCGCAATAATCGCAGCCGCAGGCGTGTAAAAACGGTTGAACAGGAGAGGCATGAAATGACTGGATCGATGGATCGCCGCGCGTTTGCGTCCGGCATCGTAGCGGCCACACTGGGCGCGGTGGCCATGCCGGCAATCGTCCGCGCAAGGGGCCTCAACGAGAAGGTCAACCTGGCGTGCTGCGGCATCGGTGGCCGCGGCGTCGATGTGATAAAAGGCCTTGAGGCGACGGGCCTGGTCAATGTCGTCGCGCTCTGTGACACCGACATGGGATCACCGGCGACGCAGGCCATTATCACTCAGTTTCCGAATGCGCGGAAGTTCCACGACTTCCGCCAGATGTTCGACCAGATGGGAAAAGAGTTCGACGCGGTCAGCATCGCCACCCCGGATTTTTCGCATTTTCCGATCGCGATGCAGGCCATGGCGTCAGGCAAGCACATCTATTGTGAAAAGCCGATGGGCCACAGCTTCCGTCAGATCCAGCTGATGATGGATGCCGAAAAGAAATATAAGGTGGCCGCGCAGATGGGAAACCAGGGCCATTCCGGCCAGGGCTATTTCCAGTTCGATGCCTGGGTCAAGGCCGGCATTATTCGCGACGTCACGAAGATCACCGCCTTCATGAACAGCCCCCGGCGGTGGCACGGCAAGGCCTTTACCGATTTTCTGCCGGCGCAGCCGGTGCCGCCTGGCCTTGACTATGAAACCTGGCTGGCGACGGCGAAAACGCACCCCTATAACCAGGGCTACATGATCGGCGAATGGCGGTCGTGGTACGATTTCGGCAACGGCGCCCTGGGTGACTGGGGCGCGCATATCTTTGATAACGCCCACGAATTCCTTGAACTGGGGCTGCCGACCGAAGTGGCGCCGATCTATACCCAGGGCCACAGCGCCTTCCTGTTCCCGCAGAACTCGACCCTGCGCTTCAGCTTCCCGGCGCGCGGCAAGAAGCCGCCGGTGGAACTGACCTGGTATGAGGGTCAGCAGAACTATCCGCCGCTGCCGGACAATTTCGGCGCGTCCGTGGTCGATCCCAATATTCCGCCGCCGACTTCGGGTTCCATCGAAACGAAGAAGCTGGCGCCCGGCAAGGTCATCTATGGCGACGGCGTGATCCTGAAGGGCGGTTCCCACGCCAGCGAAATGGAGATCATCGGCGGATCGCGGGCCAGCGATATCCTCAAATCCCTGCCCGAGGTTCCGAAGAGCCCGTCCGATCATTTTCTCAACTTCGTCCGCGCGGCGAAGGGCGAAGAGGTCTGCCGGTCGCGGTTCGCGATCGCCGGGCCGCTGTGCCAGGCGATGGCGCTGGGTGTCATTGCGCAACGCCTGAATACGGCTGTAGTGTTTGACAACAAGACCCGGCGGATCACCAACAATAAGCTGGCAAACGCGCTCCTGCACGGCGATGAGCCTCGTAAAGCGTGGCAACAATATTATAAGCTTTAGAGGCAGATGCCGTCGGCACCGGGTTGGACCGATTGCATCGTTGCAGAGCAGGCTTAAGTAATCAGCGAGAATGCTTTTTTAATCAGCATTTTGTTGAAGTTTTCGCATGCATTGATTTCGTTGGCAATTGCAGGCTTGACCCCGCGACCATGACCCAGAAACATTCACGGCGCAGTTCTTCCCATCCATGGATCGACACGGTCTGGCAGACCGTTTGCCTGACGGATGGGATTTACAAGGCGACGCCCGACGGGTCATGGGACCTCATCTTCCGCGTGATACCCGGCCAGGATCCCGTTGTCTTCCTGACCGGACAAGGCAAGGAACCCGTCGACGTTCCCTATGTGGCGGGCGAGTACGGCGTCGTTATCTCCTTTGCTGCGCATGTCTATGTCAGTGAGGGTGCGAAGGCGCCGTTGCAGTTCCTGCCGGTGGAGCAGGATCGCTTTATTCTCAATGGCGTTGCGCTGCCGTTACCCAGCTTTGAAAACGCCGAAGACCTTACGGACAGGATGCTCGCCGCCGGGCGCCTGCGGTCCGATGACGTCGTCGCCAAGGCCTTCACCGCCAATCCAAAGGCAGCGTCGAAGCGATCGGTCCAGGAGCATTTCAAGAAGGTCACGGGCATCACCCAACAGGATTTTCAGTTGATCCGCCGTGCGCAGGAGGCCGTGCGCCGCCTGAAGGCCGGCGACAAGCCGGTGACCGTGGCGGCCGACCTCGGTTATACGGACCAGCCCCACATGATCAAATCCATCAAGAAGATCATGGGCCACCTGCCTTCGAACCTCGAGGCTGTTCACAAGATCTGACGGTCAGGACGCGGTGATGGGCATGCCCCAGAAGTGACCCAGCCGTGCGATCTCGGCATCAAGCAGCGTGCGCCAGCGTGCGTCCACTCCGGATGAGAATTCAAAGCTGACACGGCCGGATTTTGACCCCAGCGTCTTTTGCCAGGCGCCGGCGAGCCGGCCATTCAGCAGGATTGTCGGGCTGAAAAGCGTGAGTGCCGGGTCCGATGCGCCGCTTTGAAGGTCGTAGGCAGAGCGATCCTTGTAGCCAACCAGGATTTCGTCGAAGGCGGGCAGGAGGCGCAGCACGTCGCCGTCAGGGTCTGTCTGGGGCTGGCTCTCGACGTGCGACAGGAACGGCACGCCATCGACAACCCGTTCATGCAGCAGGCCGCCCGCCAGCCGGATCGCCTCACGCGCCACGGTCAGGGTAAGCCCGGTCCACCAGGCGAAATCCCGTTCCGTAGCCGGACTGTGGCTTTGGAAGTAGCGCACGGCCAGGGTCTTGAGCGCGATATCGCGGTCGGGCCGGTTGGATTTTCCGGGCGCCAGCCAGTCATCCAGGAGGACGAAGGCCGGTTGTTTGCCGTGATGCGCAGCATGGCAGATCAAACCCGATTGGGCCCAGAAGGTGAGAATTTGAATCCCTACGGTCTTTGTCGTCGCAATTCCGTCCTGCTCGAGTTTCGCATAGATTTCCGGCCGGGTCCGAGGGCCGTTGGCCAGGGCGGCTTCGAGGGTCTTGCGGGCCTGATCCAGCGTCTCCTGTCCGTGTCCTAGGCCGCGAAGCAGAGAGCGGACGCGGTCATTTTCGCGGGCGCCGGTAAGCGAAAGCATCCAGCGCAGATCGGCTGCGGGGACGAAGTGGATCGTCCCGCGCATGGGCCAGGTGCGGACAATCTCCTTGTCCGCAATCGCGCGGGTCACGTCTTCGGCGGTCAGTCCTTGTGATCGCTGTCCGACGGCCCAAAGTGCTGCGCCAAAATCCTGAGCCTGGATTGCGCCGAACCACTCGACGACCTGTGCCGCGGAGGCAGGCCGGGCGCCGACCAGGCGCTGGTTATGGCAACGCATCCGTGCGGTATCAAATGACATTGTATCCTCTGCCAGGTTTGGCGACGCGCCGTCCATGATCTACGCCCTTAGCTGCGAAAAGAACATGCGCAGGTCGGCGACAAGCACATCGGGCAGTTCCATCGCGGGGAAGTGGCCACCGTCGGAGCGGGACGTCCAATGGCTCAGGGCGTTCTGCGGATCCAGAAGCGGGCGTGTCAGGTCATCGGCATTGAATGCGATCACGCCTTTCGGCGTGGCGGTCTGGGCACCCCAGCCCATCGCCCTGAAACTCTCCCAGACGGCATGCGCCGATCCGGCGCCGCCACCACCGAACCAGTAGGTCGACGCGATGGCCAGGAACTGGTCGATGTCGACCGCGTCTTCGATCAGGGCCTTGTCCGGATCCGTCCACGCCGCGAATTTCTCCGCGATCCAGGCCAGCTGGCCAATGGGGGAATCGTTGAGTGCAAAGCCAAGCGTTTTGGGCCGCGACGATTGAATGGCGACATATCCGTTGCGATTGTCCATGCCGGCAAACCGTTTGGCAAGATCGGCCTTCTGCGCCGCGCTCAGATCGCCGCGTGCCAGTGCGGCGTCCTTCATGAACGAGGCGACGGCGACCGCGGTATCGCTGTCCGTTCCGGTGTGCAGGCCGATGACACGCCCCGCCGCACGGGTATCGACCTCGCCCGCGACGCCGGCGCCCATATCGGTGCCATGAACGGCAAAACGGTCATAGCCGAGGGCCGAGACGAGGGCGAGGACCGACTCGGCGACCTTGCCCATGCTCCAGCCGGCGGTCGTGGCGGCAGGGGACAAGCCGAAGCCCGGCATGGTCGGCGCAATCACGTGGAAGGCATCGGATGCCTTGCCGCCATGGGCGACCGGGTTGGCCAGCGCCTCGAAAACCTTCAGGTACTCCAGTCCGGAACTGGGCCAGCCGTGCAGCAGGACCAGCGGCACCGCACCGGGTTCGGGCGAACGCACGTGGAAGGCATGGATATCCTGGTGCTCATAGGAGAAGAGGACCTGGTCGAAGCGATTGATTGCCGCCTCATGCCTGGCCCAGTCGAAGGCGCGCCAGCTGACGGCAAGCCGGCGGAGATAGCTGCCGGGTATGCCGCGTTCCCAGCTGTCGCCATCGGGTTCAACCGGCCACCGCGCGTGCTGGAGGCGGGCCTTCAGGTCGGTCACCTGTTCTTCGGGGATCGAAATGCGGTACGGTGCGGGCTTCGTCATGGCCGTGGTCTCCCTGGGATGTGCGGAAGAGGCGCTGATGCCGCCCAGGAAGGCCGTCGCGGTCAGAAATTGGGTAAATTGGCGGCGGTTCATCGGGCTCCAGCCTCTTTTTCGATGACCGCAGTCTAGGGCCGGAGACCTCAGGATGATTGTAAAAATACGCGGATTTTGCGGGGGTGGGGTCAGCAGAATGGACCGCAATCCGACCGGCGGCATGGATGTCAGGCGAGGGCGCTGGCATCGACGCAAGCGGAAATGCTCATATTGCTCTACAGTGGCTCACAGGATAACCTGATTAGAGATAAGCTTTTATCGCTTTCTCTGAGATATTGGACGTCAGTGACTGTCCAGCAGGAGCAAAGCTTTTGTCATGCAGCCTCTGCGTCCTCCTCTGGCGGGTAAAGGTTAGCGAGTTTCTGATGCAGAGCTTGGATCGCCGGGAAGCCTGGTTCATCCGCCAGCCCGCTGATATCGTAATCGCGGCAAAAGGCGATGTCGCTGGCCGACATGTAGAACTCTTTCACCAGCACCTCTTCGATCTGCTGGGCCTCGTCGGTATATTCGCGTCCCTCGGGGTCTTGCGAGGTAAGCAGAAAGGCCTTGTAGCCCTCGCCAATGGCCAAGGAACTATGGCGCTGGATTTCCTGCACCGTGCGCAACACGTCACGCACTTTTCGGTCTAATTCGTCTTCGGAGTTGAAGAAGATGTTACCGTTGGCATGGGCGGTGTTGTTTCTCTCATCAACCAGCTTAACGTAGGTGCCGATCTTGGCGTTGTCGCACTGGATCAGCTTGAGGAACCGCAGCACCGACCGCTCATTTACCGCACTGAACACGAACGGCGAGGTCGCGTTCATCAGGTCCTTTTCAACTTCCTTATTAAACCCCACCATTGCTGTCTCGAAGGGGCCAGGACGGATCAGCCTAATTTGCCAAATGTTGAAATAGACAAAGCTCATCACCAACATGTGGTAGGCAAGGAAGGCGAACTGGTATTTGCCGTGCTCAACATTGCTGTTGAAGGCTTCTCAGAGGAAACGGATATAATCGCGCTCCTTCGTCGTGCGGTAGGACAGCGGAAGATAGTTTTCCAGCCGGGTTGCCTCCTCAATCATGCGGCGACCTCACCCTCTGCGTCACCCCAAGCACGGGCGACAGCGACGTCAATCTTCTTCTCGAAGCGGGCGATCAAGTCACGGTTGCCATTAACGAGGGCTTGCTCGGCTTCCCCTTCCGCTCATCGCGCTTCGTGAACCGATCGGCGATCCAACCTTGTCTTTACGCCCACCGTGGAGACGATTGTCCGGTCTGTCAGACGCGGCATATTGACTCTGTGCATATGCACATGTCATGAAGCCATATGGTTGTTCGCTCCCGTCTCGATGATTGTCACTGCTTCGCCATCCGCCAGGCGGCGCGGCAAATTACGCGCGCCTATGAAGACGTGCTGGCCGAGGTCGGGGTCACGACGGCCCAGTTTTCGATCCTTTCGCTGATCTGCGATAACGAAAAGCTGACCATGTCCGAGCTGACCGATCTGCTGAAGGCCGACCGCACTACCTTGCTGCGGGCGCTCAAGCCTTTGACACGAGCAGGGCTGGTTCAGAGTGACGTGGACGGCGCGGGCGGTCAGAAGCTGACCTACAGCCTGACCGTGGCCGGCCGGGAGCGGCTTGAGGCCGCCATACCGCTGTGGGAAAAGGCGCAAGGCCAGTTCGAAGCCCGGATCGGCGAAGACAAGACCCGCAAACTGCGCACCGATCTGCTCGATCTCGAACTGGACTGACGCGCGTAAACCGAAACCAAAGGCACGACCAAACATGTGCATATACACAGGAGCCAGGCAATGACGGAATTTGGCGTGGACAAACCCATCCTGGTGACAGGCGCGACCGGGAAGCATGGCGGCACCGGCCGGCATCTGGTTGATCGTCTGATCGGGGCGGGGCGGGCGGTCCGCGTTCTGGCGCGGCGCCGGACGGAGGTCACGGATGCGCTGGCTGTGCGCGGCGCGGAGGTCGTCATCGGCGACTTCTTCGATCGCGCGTCGCTTGTCCGTGCCTTGTCGGGCACAAGCGCCGTCAGCTTCACCTATCCGGTCAATGCCGGCGTCGTCGAAGCCGCCGCCAGTCTTGCCGCCGCGGTCCGCGAAACCGGCGAGGCGGTCAGGGTGGTCGTGACCTCCATGGGCGCCGCGCATCCGCAAAGCCCAAGCCACCTCGGCCGCGCCCAATGGCTGGCGGAGGAGGTCCTGGACTGGGCCGGGCTCGATATCTGCGTCCTGCGTATCGCGGCGCTGTTTTTCGAAAACCTGTCGATCCTGCACGGCGCGTCCGTCCACGACGAAGGCGTCATGCGCAACAGCTTTGGTGATGCGGAGGTGCCGTGGATCAGCGGCAGCGACGCGGCCCTGGTCGCCGCCGAGGCCCTGCTGCATCCTGAAAAGTTCCCGGGCCGTGTGCACACTATTCCGGGCGTCGAGGTGTTGAGCCACGCAGCGATCGCCGCCGTGCTGTCCCGCACCACCGGCAAGCCCGTCTGCTATCAGCCGGTCAGCCGCGATGACTGGGCGGCCGAGCTTCGGCGGCTGGCCGGGGGCGGGGACGGCGGGCCGGTCAATCCGGACATGGCCAGGCACATATCGGCCCTGGGGGTCATGTTCGCCCGCATGGGCGGGACCACCGGAGCCGTGCCGGACCTGGGTTATTTCGAGCGGCTCACCGGGCGGCAGCCGGTGACATTCGAAGCCTTTGCGGCCGCGAATACACAAATCTTCGGAGGTATGGTGTGATGGACCCGCACGGACCCTATCGTGAATTCGGCATTGTTCCGCCCGAAGTCGCCGGCGGCATGACCGGCCTTGAGTTCTTGCAAAAGCTGCTGACGGCGGAATTGCCGGCGCCGCCTTTTGCCCGGACGGCCCAGATATGGCCCGTGTCGGTCGCGCGCGGCCACGTCGTTTTCGCCGGTCAGCCGTCGGCCCAGTTCTATAACCCGATGGGTTTTGTGCACGGCGGCTGGATTTCGATGCTGCTTGACACCGTCATGGGCTGCGCGGTGCACTCGGCGCTGGGGGCAAGGCAGGGCTACACAACCATAGACCTGCATACGACATTCAGCCGCCCCCTGCGGGAGGACAGCGGCACGCTCAGGGCCGAGGGCACGCTGCTGCACGTGGGCGGCCGCATCGCCAGCGCCGAGGGCAAGCTGTTCGACAGCGATGGCCAGTTGATCGCCCACGGCACCGAAACCTGCTGCGTTATGGCGATGGGACGCTGAACCCAGGCTGTGGCCGGGCCTGACAATAATAGTCGCACCGCCTTGACCTGTCCCGCAATCCGCCACAATCCTGCCTTGTGATGGGCGGGCGCAGGGGAGGGGCAGGATGTCGAAGCTTTGGGTCATGGTCTGTGTCTCAGTCGCGGCGCTCGTGGCCCTGCCGGCCTGCGCGCAAGATCAGGCCGCCACAGTCCAAGCTGCCCGGCCGGTCGGAGACTGCACCGATAAGGACGTCTGTCGCTATATGGTCGACTTTTCGGCTGCGGAGGCGGTGGACCGGCTTAAAGGGGAGACGCTGGTCTACTGGATCGAAGGCGACATCATCCGGGTCGCGGCGCGCGCCGACGGCGAGGAGGTACGCCTGTGTTGTACGTTCCAGTCGTCCATGGCGTCGCTGGGCAAGGACGGCGGTCGCGGCATCTGGGGCGCGGTCTATCGTGTGCCGGCCATCGCGCAGTCCATCATCACCCTGACGCTGTCGAATGACGATGCGCCGAGACTGGTCTATCGCGGCCCGCAGGCGCCGCCACGGCCCGAAGCGGCGACGGTTCTGCAAGGCGCTGTCACTGAGCGCGACCTCGACAGCGTGCATCTCAAGGCACGGCGGGCGGTCAGGATTTACACGCCGAAAGCCGACGCACCTGATGCGGGATTTCCGGTCGTGTACCTGGCCGACGGGCAGAGTATGGATGCGTTCGCGGCGATCGTGGACAGGCTGATCGCGGACGGCGTCATAAGGCCGGTGGTCCTGGTCGGCATCGCCGCCGGCGATGGACCTGCCTTGCCGGGCGATACCTACGACCTGCGCGCCCGCGAATATATTCCCACGCCCGGCGCGATACCGGCCGATTACCTGAAACACGAAGCCTTTGTGTTGAAAGAGGTCATGCCGCTGGCCGAGCGCGACTATCACGCCAGCACGCGTCCCGGCGACCGGATGACGTTCGGATTTTCCAACGGCGCCGTCTGGGCCCTGAGCTTCGCCCTGCGTCAGCGCGAACAGTTTCAGCACGTGGCGGCGTTCTCGATGGGCATGCCGCCTCGCTATTTCGACTTTTCGGGTCAGGGGCCTCTCAAACTCTATCTTGAGGCCGGGCGCTTTGAAGAGGCGTTCTTCAAAAGCACACGGTCCGTCTGCCAGAAAGCGATCGCCAGCGGCGTCCCGTGCGGGTTTATGGACCTGTATGCCGGGCACGACAGCGAAGCCTGGGCCTACGCTTTTGCCCGGACGATGACCCTGGCTTTCCCGCGTTGAGCTATTGGGGACGCCGCCACGTGCGCCATCGATGCAGAACAGGCCCAGTCCTATCTCACCCCGCCCGAAGGCAAGACTTTGGACGACCTGCAGCGTGAGACCTTGCATCGTCAGGGCTCGCGCTAAAAAAAGCGGCGCCGTCACCCGTGTTGTCGGGCTGGTTCATTGCGCGGCCAGGGACGGTTAAAAAAATACAAGTGTCCACCGTTTGACCCTGATAGGAGAACAGGTTGCGGAATGGCGTATCCGCTGGACCGGCCTAGGGCAGCGGCATGACACATATCATCGATCCAACCTGGGCGCGGCGCAGCGTGCTGGCGGCGGGACTGGGCCTGGCCACCTTACCGCGCAACGGCCTTGGCCAGGTTGTCAACGCTCAGGCGACCAGGCAGGTTGAGCCGGACGGCAAGGGTGGCGTCCGTTTCGCTGCCCGCGTGGATCCCAGCCGGCGCATGATGATCGATGTCATGATCAACGCTGAAGGGCCGTTCCGCTTCATCGTCGATACCGGCGCCGAACGGTCGGTCCTGTCCGACGAAGTGGTGGGCCGGCTGGGTCTGCCGCCCGGACGGTCCGTCACCATATCCGGCGTGGCCGGGCGCGCCAGCGTGCCGACGGCCAAGGTCCATGAGTTGGGCTTTGGGCCTTTCTGCCGCCATGGCCTGACCCTTCCGGTCCTGCGCCGGGCCGCGCTCACCTGCGACGGTTATCTCGGCCTGGACGCCATCGACACGACCCGCGTCACCTTCGATTTCGCCCGCCAGGAGATACGCATCGAAGAGGCCGGCAGGCTCATCAACGAAAAACAGCCTGATGTGGTCCACGTCCGGACCAAGGGCAGCGGGGGCTATCTGCGTATCATGAACTGTCTGGTCGACACCGTTCTCGCCATGGCCTTCATCGATACCGGTGCCGAGGTATCCGTCGGGAACTCGGCGCTTATGGCGGCCATGGGCGTGCGCAACCGCAACTTCGCGCCCGGTGCCTATGTCAATCTGACCGGTGCGACCGGCGGGCTGCTGCAGGGACAGATCGTCCCCGTCAGGCGGATAAGGCTGCAGGACCTGGCCTTCACCGACGGTACGCTGGTCATCGCCGACGTTCCGGATTTCGACCTGTGGAAGGCAGCGACACGACCGGCCCTGCTGATCGGCATG
Organism: Asticcacaulis sp. P4_H10; assembly: GCF_056400965.1. Taxonomy (NCBI): domain Bacteria; kingdom Pseudomonadati; phylum Pseudomonadota; class Alphaproteobacteria; order Caulobacterales; family Caulobacteraceae; genus Asticcacaulis; species Asticcacaulis sp. P4_H10. Next base: position 373,466 of record NZ_JBFUKH010000003.1, read on the forward strand.
GACTACCTGCGCCAGTTTGCATCGGTATCGCTCGACTATCGCAGCAAGGATATCCGCTTCGAACTCAGTGCCGCGCCACCGCACCCTTTGCCCGGTGTTAGCGTGGAGACTGCGTAACCGGCAATTCCGTTATCGCACCTCGTGTCCGCCTTCGGTTCGATATCGCTAAACTGTAATCAAGGGCGCTGCGTTTCCGGAATGGGTGCCGTCTCGTCCGCTTCTGGTGCGAAGGAAAGGAAGAAAAATCCCCCTTCCGTCATTTGCTTCGCAAATGCCACCTTCCCCGTAAACGGGGAAGGAAAAGCATCTATCTCGTTCCTTCCCGGTTTACGGGGAAGGTGGCAGCGAGCATAGCGGAGCTGACGGAAGGGGGACCTTCCTTCCGCTCATCGCGCAATGCGGAAGACGCGGATACGCTTCCGGCCGCGGGGAAAACGCGCCAATGTAGCCGGCACGATTCTGAAAGGCTTTCTTCATGCTGAGCGTCATCGGCGGTTCCGGCTTCTATGCGCTGGACGGGCTTGAGATCACCGCCGAACACGTCGTTGACACGCCGTTCGGCAAGCCCTCGGGCGCCATCTCCGAAGGCCGCTATCTGGGACAGCCAGTGCTGTTCCTGGCGCGTCACGGCAAGGGGCACACACTGCTGCCGCACGAGGTCAATTACCGAGCCAACATCTTTGCGCTGAAAGCCCTGGGGGCGCGACGGATCTTCAGCCTGTCGGCGTCGGGATCCTTGCGCGAGGACATCCGGCCGGGAGACCTGGCCGTCGTGTCGCAATATTTCGACCATACACGTGGCAAGCGCGAATACAGATTCTTTGGCAATGGCGTGGCGGCGCACATCTCGACCGCACACCCGGCCTGTCCGGCCCTGGCGTCCGACATCGCCGCCGCTGCCGCCCGCATCAACCAGCCCCTGCACCTGGACAAGACCTATGCCTGCGTGGAGGGGCCGCGTCTCGGCACCCGCGCCGAGAGCTTTTTCCTGCGTGACGCGGCGGCCTGCGATCTCGTCGGCATGACCAATGTCCCCGAAGCCTTTCTGGCGCGCGAGGCCCAGATGGCCTACTGCACGGTCTGCGTGGTGACCGACTATGACTGCTGGATGGACGACCCCGCCCAGCACGTCAGCGTCACAAGCTTCCTTGAGGTCTACGCCGCCTCGGTCGCCAAGGGCCGGGCGCTGCTGGCCGAGCTGATCCGCGCGCCGCTCACCGACACGCCGGCCGATATCCGAACGGCGTTGAAGGACGCGGTGCTTACCCCGGACAGTGCGATCTCTCCGGAACAGCGCGCCTGGCTGGACGTTCTGCGGGCTTAGGGGCTTACGCGAAGGCGACGATCGCACGGATATGCGGCGGCTTTTGGGACTTTCCCGGAAAGGCCGTGCCGCCTGAAAACCCTAAGGGGCGGTGAATTTCGCCTCCATCTATTTGACGTAGCGGTCGAAGACCTCGTCCGCCTATTCCAGTCTGTCCATTTCCCACTTTATAAAATGCGTATATCCGTCGCTTTCAGGTGCCGTGATGAGGACGCTGAACTTCGGGGATCCGGCATATTCCTGGCACCGGCCGTCGACGTACTTATAAAATACGTCGGTCTCTGCCATGAGTGCCGTTTTGTCCTGGGCATTGATGGCGGTAACGAGCTTGGCGTCGTGATCATTCAGCAGTGCGGTTGCGTTCTTGATGCCGGCGTCCTGCGAAGCGCTCATCATGCCGTAGGCCATGTCCTCGGGAATGCCGTCCTTTATCGCCTGGTTGATCGTGGGGGCAACGGTTTTCTCCACGGTATCTTTGTCCGTCAGTGTGGTATATCCCGCAGCCCGGCAGAGGTGGACCATAGACAGAAAACCGCTGATTTCGTCGATCTTGCGGGTGAAGGCGATATAGTCGGGCGCCGCCGCATTCGCGGGCAAGGCGCAGAGCATGATCGCGCCGGTAAGGATCGATATCCACGTCTTCATTGCTCGCCCTTCTAAATTGTTCGCGTTTTGTGCTAAACATTTTCATGCATAGATTGCAAGCACCCGATGGTGTTTTTCACCGTCAATCGAAGGCGTATGTATAGAAATCGTCGAGCTCACGCGGCTGCCAGGTGTCGGCGATGACTTTCAGAATGTCCGTGATGTGCGAAGCCAGCCGCCATTAAGCCGATGCTCCTGAAAGTCGCTGACGCCCAGAAAGTCGCTGCCGTGTTCTTCGATCATCGCCGCCATTTTTCTTGTGTTTTCTGGCCCAATGGAGTGCATAGCCGGCGCGTCCCTCAAGATCGAAAATACGGTCGCAGGGCGGGGTGCAGGCCCGGATGGCCTATCGCACGGTTTGCGTGGTCACCAATTACGACTGCTGGATGGACAATCCGGCCCACCTCGTCCGCATCGCACCTTAATGGCTGGCCAGCCAGGCCTTGGCCTCGACACCGGACCTGGCCAGCTCGGCCTTGGTAAGAACCTCTAGCAGACCGGGCTTCAGCTCTATTTCGTCTTCCTGGCCAAGCTTTTCGGCAATGATCAGCCAGACCATGGCCTGTGCCGCGTTCGTCGGCTGCCCCAGCTTGCCACGCGCGTTGACTATGGCCATCTGGTAGGCCGCGTAGGCGTTGCGTTTGTCGGCCGCCAGTTTCGTCCATTTCAGCTCTTTCACGCCGCCGGGATCCGGGGCCAGCCTGAGGCCGTATACGGCCGCCATCAGCGCCAGGTCATCCGGCGCGCCCTGTTCGGCCTTGTACTCAAGATAGTCGGTATAGGTACCGGCATGCCCGGACTTCTGGAAGGCGCCCGGCGCAATGCCGTTACCGCCTTTGGCCAGGCGCGCGCAGATCGGCGACCAATAGGCAAAAACGTCGCTCATCCAATTATAGCCGGTGACAGGATCTTCAGGCGCGGCCGCAGGGTTGTAGTGCACCTTCATCTGCGTCATGGCGGCGGTCAGTTGCAAGGAGGCGTAGCTGTCGGCATAGGCGGGAGCCACCCCCCTGGATGACGCTGTGGAGAAGACGGCTTTCAGGTGCGCGTCGGCCCGTTCATGGTCCGCGTCGAAGCCAACATAGCCGCAGGGCGCCGTGGACACGAAGACCTGGCTCTGGGCCGTGATCTCGTTTTCCCATTTTGTCCGCTCTTGCAAACTGTCGGCGAACGCAGGTGTGGTGGCCAGCAGCAGGCCGGCAGCGAGAAGGAGGTTGCGCATGGTATCCCTTATGGTTGTTGCGGCTGGCGCGCCAGGGTCGCGGTGGGCAGTTCAACCTTGACCAGCTTCCACGAAAAGACGTTGCGGCGTTCGAAGATGAAGCTGACGTGCTGGGTTGGATCGGACTGGGAGACGGCCGACGAGCGGAAGCGGTCTATACTATCATAGGTGAACTGGTGCTTCGGCCGGTCGGCATCGGAGGTCGCCGCCGGCGCTTCACCGGCCGTCGGCGCGGTGTGGCCGGACGCCAGGGCGCTCAGACCCTTGGGGGACACCATCATATCGACGGCGCCGCCCACCATGGCCGGAACCATGGCCACGGCCATGCCGGCAAAGGGATTGTCCCGCATCTCAGGATCGTTGGTCATGCTGTCGGTCAGGACCTCGGTCATCTGCGTGCGCAGGCTGTCCTTGACGGCCGGAAAATCGACCAGCGCCTCGATCTTTTTCTGGTCGCCCCTGCGCATGGCCTCGACAAGCGCCGAGGCCGCGAAAAACGGCGAGGCGAAGTAGGCCGTTGCCAGGGCCATGACAATTGCAGCCGCTGCCCCGAGTCCTATAAGATTCTTCTGTTTCATAATGCCCCTTAAGTCATCCTGTGCCTGACGAAGCTATTCCTCGGCAAGGTCCTTCGTCTTGATCCGTTTGAACAATTCGAAGCCCGGTTCCTGAGGCGCGGTAAGCACCGGGCGGAAGCGCGGCATCTTAGCCAACGCGGCGCACTTGCCGTCGACGTGGTCGAACCAGGCCCTGGCTGCCTTGTCTGTCTCGGCCGCATTACCGGCCGTGGCCGCCCGCTTGAACGCCAGCTTGTAATCAAGCGCTTCGAACTGTTCGTTCATACTGGTCAGCTTGTAGGCATTAAGCATCATGCTTTCGGCCATGTCATGCGTCATGCCGCCGGCGACCGCCTGCGCGATGGTATCGTACACGACCTGTTTCATGGACGCGACTTCGCCCGTGTAGCCGGCCAGAGGGCATTCCCCAACCACGGCCATGAACACGCTTACTTCGTCTACGGCTTTGAGATAGGAGCCCGTGTCAAGCGCTTGCGCTTGCGCCATACTCGGCAGGGCGATGCCACAGAACGCCGCCATGATCGCGCCGGCCCAAACCGGTCTGAGTGATTTCATTATAAGGCCCCCTTAGATCAACGCGCCCCGTTGATCATGTTCTTGCTTTGTACACAGACCACAGTCGCGCATGGATTGCAACCCTCTCCATGTGTCGCCGATGCGGGTGCATAGCTCGCCTGACATCAGGAAGGTGCTGATCGCATCGATTTTTCGGTTGAAGGCGACGTAGTCGGGCGCCGCTGCGTTCACGGGCGCAGCGGCCGCTAGGGCCACGCCGGCCAGTATGGATATCCACGTCTTCATTGTCTTGCTCGTCAAGGTGCTCGCGTTTGCGATGATTTTTACGCACAGATTGCAAGCGCCAGATGGCGCTTTCACCATCATTCAACGGCACTATGTGTAAATTCCTCGCGCTCATCTGAGTGCGCGTTAGAGAAGTCGTGTCGCTGCTATTCCGCTTCCCACTTGGCGAGCAGCCACTGGTAGAAGTGCTTGTATCCGCCGCTTTCCGGAGCGGTGATATAGGTTTTGAATTCCGCAGACCGGGCAAAACCGCCGCAGCGGGTATCTAGCGTCTTGTAAAGCGCGTCGGCATTTGCGCGGACAGCCGCCGGGTCGTTTGCCCTGCCCGCCGCAGCGCTCCGGGCCCGGAATTCCTTCCAAAGCGTGATTTCTTCCTGCGCGGCCGCTTGGAGTGATGCCTTCATCATGCCGTGTGCCATGTCTTCGGCCATGCCGTCCTTTACCGCCTGGGCAACGGTCGGCTTGATCGTGTTTTCGACAACCTGCGGCGCGTAGGTATAGCCGACGGCCTCGCACAGGTCCTTTCCGGCAAGGAAGGCGCTGACGCCGTCGATCCTGTTGGTAAAGGCGATAATATCCGGAGCGGCGGAGGCGGAAGCCGGTATGACTGCGAGCAGGACGGTCGCGGCGAAACCCGTGATGGCTGTTTTCATTGTGAGGTCCTTCTGACGCGGTGTTTACGTATATGTTCTTGTTTTGTACGCATAACCCGCGCACGGAAGAATTGCAACCCTGGGGCGGTCTTTTTTTATACCCGCCTGACGATTGCGATCACCCGGCCGATGATCTCCATCGAGCCGTCCGCCGCCATGTCGGGCGGGATCAAGGGATTGTCCGACAGGATCTGATAGCCGTTTTGCGTTGGCCGCAGGCGCTTGATCTGGCCGTGGCCGTACTGTGTGATCGCCCAGATCTTGTCGCCCATGCTGGGCTGGGTCTGGGTGCGGTCGCACAAGAGGATATCGCTGTCGCCGATGGTCGGGCTCATCGAGTCGCCCGCGCCGATGACAAAGAACAGCTGGGTCAGCGACGAGGTCGTGAACTGCCGGATCCAGTTCTTCGGAAAGTCCATCACGTCTTCGGTCACCGCTTCGTCGAACGGCTGGCCGCCGCCCATGCCGAAGCGCAGGTCAATCTGCGGCACCTTGACGATATCGCCTTCGACGCGGCTGTCGCGGATGACGACGGGGCCTGCGTCCAGCACGAAATCGTCGTCGGTCAGGTAGGCCGCCGGCACCTGAAGCTCACGCGCAAGCGCAGCCAGGTTGTCGCCGTAGACGCTGTCCTTCTTGCCCTTGAAGATGTCGGCGATGAAGTCCTTGCCGAAGCCGGCATCCAGCGAGGCGCGCGCCGCGCTTTTGCCAATGACGGGGAGGCGGGCGCGGATTCGCCGGGCCAGCAAGGATTCGGTCAATGTCTCAGTCATGGCGGAAATATCCGCTTTAAAAATATCGGCCGCAATGCGTATCTTTCCGCTTGTTAAAAGCGGAAGTATCCGTTTATAGTGCGGGTGTGGATTACGAACTTCGGACTCATCTGCTGACATGCGCGCACCTCTTTGCGGCCAGACGGGGCTTCAGGGACGCGACGGTCGGCAACATGTCCGCCGGAGACTGGCGCTTTTTCGAGCGCCTGAGGAACGGGCGGGCCTTTACGGTCCGCAAGTATGATGAGGTCATGAGTTGGTTCTCCAACAACTGGCCTGATGAGGAATGGCCGGCCGCAGTTCCGCGTCCGGCGGTGACTTACACTCCATAGGCGGAATCTTCCGCCAAGACTACTGACTCCCTGAAACTGGCCCCGCGCTGGCTATTGCGGCGCGGGGCGCCTTTTCAATCGACTCAATACGGGATAATCCTGAATGGAACATTTCATGAACAGTGTTACCTGTCCAGCGCTTTATTTCGCGGTCGGCGGAATCGTCGCCGCTGTGCTGGACGCGCACCGCCACACCTACGCCGAAAGCCTGACCGGGACCGACACCGACCGCGCGCGCCGTATCTGCCTGTGGGGCTGGGCGGCGGACATGCTGCTCTGGCCGCTCTACGCCTTTGAGGCCGTGGCCGCCGGCGTGGCGCACCTTCTGAAGCGGGGGCGGGCATGAACGGCATCACCCCTTCCGAACGGCGCTGCCTCGACGCCATCCTCAATCTGACCAGCCAGGGTGTCGCGCCGTCCTACGAAGAGATCGGCCGGCTGACCGGTATCGGCAAGACCGCCGTCTTCCGGCACATCCACGGCCTGGTCTATCTCGGCTATATCGCCCGGACGCCCGGCAAGTCGCGCTCCCTGCGCGTCATCAAGCACACCGACATCGCCGACGGCGTGGCGTGCCTGGTGCGCCAGTACGGCGCCGATGCGGTCGCCGCCGAGTTGAAAGCCCATTCTTCGGCAAGCCTGGGATGACCGCGCCCTATATCCCGCTCTATGTCGGCGACTACCTGGCCGACACGACGCACCTGACGCGGTCGGAGCACGGCGCCTATCTGCTGCTGCTCATGGCTATGTGGCGCAGTGGCGGCAAGCTGCCGGCCGACGATGTCCGGTTGGCGAAGCTGGCGCACTGCAGCGACGCCGAATGGGCGGGGATGCGCGGCACGATCCTGGCGTTTTTCCGCCGCCGCCGTGGCGTGCTGACGCAGAAGCGGCTGACGGTGGAACACGCGAAATACACCGACACGATCGCGAAACGTTCGGTGGCTGGAAAACGTAATGCCGGAAAAAGATATAATAAAAACAATGAAGAAGCTGTTGGTAATGGCATGCCAGACGACAGCCAATACCATGACAACCAGAACCAGAACCAGAACCAGAACCCTAACCCTAATCAAAACCATTTGCTTCCTGCTGAGGCTGCGGCGGACTGGCCCATTTCGCGAACGGAGTGGGTCGATGCCTTGATCAGCGCGACCGGTTGCGCCGATCCGGCCCGCGATATCTGGCCGCGGACGTCCGCGCCGGTCCTGCTGGCCTGGCATGAGATCGACCGCTTCGAATGGCGCGATGTCGTGACCGGCGTCCGCACCGTGCTGCTCAATGCCCGCCGGCCCATTGCCCCGAAAAGCTGGCTGTTCTTCGGCCCCGCCATCGCCGAAGCCCGCCACCTGCGCACCCAACCGACACCGGAGCCGACCCATGCCGAACCCAAAGGTCCTTACCGCACCCGCGCCCAACGCAACCAGGACTCGACCATCGCCGCTTTCGGCCGCGCATTTGGCGGAGCTGCCCCTGGCGAGGCTGAGTTTGAAGGCTCTGCGTGAGCATCCCGACCAAGCGCGCCTGCGCGCCGATGCGATGCGCGTCCTGGCCGACAATGCGCCGGCCAGCGACGCCGAGCTGGGGCAGGTCATCCTGACGCTTCTGATCATGTACGCCGAGTTCGACCGCCGCGCCGAAGCTTCGAAAACCCTGGTCCTGGCGCAGTGGCGCCAAAGCCTGAAGGGCTGGCCGCGCGATGTGCTTGAGCGCGCGGCGCAGGGCTGGATCAACGGCGACAAGGCGGCCTTTGCGCCGCAACCGGGCGACATTCTGGCGCACTGCCAGCGCCTGGGCGCCTTCCGCAAAGCCATGGCGCGCAAGGCCCGCGAATTCCTCGATCTGACCGGAGACACACAATGACGAAGCACGACCCACTTTTCCGCCCCGTTTCGGCTGAGACCGAGAGCGAAGCCTCGCCCTCCCTCCGCCCTGTCGCCGAAGGCGATGGGGAGGGGGACCGCACGAGGCCGCGCTTGCGCGGACGAGATGTGGTGGAGGGGTCTCTTGCTTCCACTCACACCCAATCCCACAACCGCCTGTGGTACGTCCTGCGCCATCGCAACGACCCGGCAACCATCCGGCTGATGCTGGCCGACATGGCGCGCGAAGGCTATGAGAGCTACCTGCCGCAACTGCTGCGCCGCCGCCGTCCGATGCGCAACGGCCGGCTGGCGACCAAGCTCGAATGGGTGCCTGAGCCCCTGTTCGGCGGCTATGTCTTCGCCCGCAAAGCGCCTGACCGGACGCCTGTGCGGCCGATGATCAGCCTCTACGGCGTCGAAGGCCGCATAGCGATCGGCGCGGTCAAACCCGTGGTCATCGACGCCATCCGCGCGCGGGAAGTCACGCTCGACGGCCTGACGGGCTGGGTGCCTGAGCGCGAGCGCCGGCATGTGCCGGTGGAATCGTGGCGGGCAGGGCTGCAACCCGGCGCCGAGGTCGAGATCGAAACCTGCGGCACCTTCCTGCGCGCGGTCGTAACGGCCAATGACGGCATGGGGCGCCTGCGCGCGCTGCTGGATTTGTTCGGCCGCTCGACGGCGATCACGGTCGACCTGCCAGTGAAGGTAAGAGCGGTGGAGTAGGAAATTAGTGCCAACTGAAAGAGCAAGTAAGATTGCTTGCAATTGGCTCGTTAAGAGACAATAGATTTGTTACACGCTGGGGGCGATTCAATCGACATGACGCAACGCAGAGAACATTTTTATTATGTTGAACTTCGGTTAGCTAACGTCCGGGCCTTTAAGAGCCAGCAGACGTTGAAGTTGACGGATGCTTCCGGCAGTCCATCACGATGGAATTTAATCCTGGGGGAAAATGGGTGCGGTAAAACGACAATTCTTCAATGCCTTGTCCGAATGCGCCCTATCGCGGCCTTCCAACGAAAAAAGACAGGGGTTAACTACAGTGGCGCTCCAACATTTGTTGATCCAGAGTTAGCTGAACATTCGAATGATGAAATCACCGGATTTATCAGAAATCGCGCAAGTGAGTCTGCTTCTATCGATGCGATATTAAGCAACGTAAAATTTAATCAGAAGGTCACGTCAGAGGCACGGTTTAAAATTGGAGCAAATATAGAGCATTCTAATGGAGAGTTGACGGATGTTTCTATTCTCCAGGCAAAGCATACACTATCTAAACCCGACCCTCTGGTTATCGCTTATGCGGCAGGACGACACGTTGGTCATTCCAACATTGTTTCGATTCAAGACCGTGATCAAAACCAGACCTTGTTCGATGAAGGACTCGATTTATACGACGCGTCAGAAGTTCTCGACCGACTACATCATGCCATGGTGGACGAAAAGGCGCGGGCGCAAACCGAAGCAGCTCAGCAAGTCGATGCGAAAAGATTTAATATTTTGATCGCGGCTGTTGCTGCTTTGCTGCCGGATACGAAACCTGAGGATGTTGATGTGAGGGGGCCGGATGTCCCTAATCGCTCCAAAACGCAGCACGGTATACATGTTCGAACGAAATCAGGTTTTGTAGCGTTGAATAGCCTAAGTGTTGGATATCAAACCATGTTTGCGTGGACCGTCGATCTCGCATGGCGGCTCTTTATCGCGTATCCAGCAAGTGCGAATCCCCTTGCTGAGCCTGCAGTTGTTTTAATCGACGAAATTGATCTTCATCTCCATCCGATGTGGCAGCGCTCTCTCAGGGCTCATCTTCTTGAGCATTTCCCAAACGTTCAGTTCATTGCAACGACTCACAGTCCCGTCACGGCACAAGAGTCTATTGCTGCTGGGGCGAATGTAAGCGTTGTACGCTGGAACGATGATGAAGCTGTAATTATCAATAACCCGCTCCCACAAAATGAGTGGCGCGTCGATCAGGTGTTAGTAAGTGACTTGTTCGACTTTAATTCAGCTCGCAGTCCTGCTGCTGAGGTTAAGTTGGAGCGCCGTAAACGCTTAATCAGTAAAGCGCGCTTGACTGCCGCAGAAAAAATTGAACTTAAAGGCTTGGACGAATTTGCCTTGGCGCTTCCAACTGAGTTGTCTCCTGAAGAGCAAAGGGTTCGAGACGCGCTCCGTGTACTGGCTACCAACGCGCTTAAGTCCTAGAAGCCAAATGATTAGAATCGTTAAAGGTAGGGCCCCGGCCGTGCTGCGGAAAAGAGCGGCAAAATCCCATGGAGCGTTGGCAAAAAATTACGATTCTGAACCAGATGAATATGATTCTGGTAGGAAGACATTGAAAGTCACGCAGCTTTATTGTCATGCAGATGTACACGCTGAGCTTGATAGAATTCAACATGGAAAATGTTGTTATTGTGAAGTGATGGTTCCTGAGCCTTACGGTTCTGCTCACGTTGAGCACTACAGGCCGAAAGCGTATTCTCAGCAGGCAAAGCGTGAGCCTAAATTGTATCCGGGTTATTATTGGTTATCTTATAAATGGTCAAATCTCTATCTAAGTTGCCAGGTGTGCAATTCTTTTCATAAGAAAAACTTATTCCCACTCGTTGCGCCCGAGCAACGAGCGCGAAAGCGTCGTGACAACTTAAGACTGGAGGATCCTTTGCTACTTGATCCTGGTGGCAGTGAAGATCCCCGTCAGCATATTATCTACCACGCCGAAGTTCCGAAGGGTGTCAGTGCCAAGGGAAAAAAGACGATCGAGGTCGTTGGCCTTGCCGACGAGCGTCACGGGGAGCCGAGACGTAAGCGTTTAGCGGACCTTGACGAAATCAGACGACTTGTCTTGCGTTTCCGTGTCAATCCTGATCCTGAAGTGCAGCAACTAGTGGAGGATAGCCGGGAAGTGCTGAGAAGGTCCATGCTTCCATCAGCACCTTACAGCGCAATGGTTTGGGATTATTTTAAGGATTTGCCATTTCCGTAGCGTGGTAAATTTTTCCCTGCTTGTGTAATGCGCTATCGCGATTTAGATATCATTTGATTTATGATTATAAAGCGTAATTCATATGAGTGTTGCTATTTTTGTTATGAGCGTTATATTTATTTTCTATTGTATAAATCTATTTTAGTTTATTTATTCACTTTTATTGATTCGGCATATGTTTTGCATGTGCAATGATAATTCAAATGATTTGCGCAAATGCCGTTTTTAAACCGGATTTTACTTTTTGCGACATTTTTTGACAATTTGTTATGGCAAGCTTATTTTCCTTTTTAACATTTGCAGATTCGGAGAATTTTGCCGTGGAAAACTCAACCGTTAAACAATCTTTGTCTGTCAAGGCGCAGGCCGTGGACAGCGCGACGCTGGCCCGTTTGATCAAGGAAGTCCGTAACGAGGACCTCAACACATCTAACCGCGCTTATGACCGGGTTCATAATCGCCATAACCGATAGTCATCAATGAGATGACGCAAATCGACACTGTGCTGCTTAAGGTGGCGAGCAGGTGCAATCTCGATTGCTCCTATTGCTACGTCTATCATATGGGCGATGATGGCTGGAAATCTCAGCCGAAGCTTATGAGCGATAGCGTCAAGGCGGCGGTTGTCGAACGTCTGGAAGAATTAGGCCGGGAGCAGACCGAGCCGTTCAGTATTGTGCTTCATGGCGGCGAGCCGCTAATGCTCGGCAAGGCGCGGCTTGATGCGTTTCTGGGTTCACTTCGCAGTGTCTTGCCTGCAAAGACGGGCATTCATATCCAGACCAACGGACTGCTGCTATCCAATGAGATGCTCGATGTGCTTGCCAGGCACGGCGTCGGGATTTCGGTGAGCCTGGATGGCCCCGAGGCGGTCCACGACAAGTTCCGGATCGATCATCAGAAAAACGGATCTCAAGCCAAGGTGCTGGAGGCTATCAAGCGTCTGGTGGCGCACCCGCAGGCCGTTCAGTTGTTTTCAGGCGTGCTTGCCGTCATCGATCCTGAATCCGACCCCGAAGAGGTATATTCGGCGTTGAAGGCCACCGGTGCGCCTAGCATTGACTTCCTGTATCGCGATGGAAATCACACGACGTTGCCTTACAAAAAGGCCACCTTCGATTCCACAGAGTACGGGACGTGGATGAGCGCGATTCTGGATCTTTATCTGGCTGATCCTGAGCCGCCGGTCATTCGTGTGCTCGACGACATGATCAAGCTTCTGCTCGGTGGGCGCGGCGCCAAGGAAGGGGTCGGAATTACCGATTACGGTATTTTGGTCATCGATACGGATGGATCGATCCAAAAGAATGACACACTTAAGAGCACATATTCGACCGCTGACAAGTTCAAGAGCCCCTGGTCTGTGCTGCACCATCGGCTAAGTGACGTCATCAACAACGAAGACTTTAAGACCTACCACGTCGCGCAAAGACCGACCGCCGCAGCGTGTGCCTCTTGCCCGGTTCTTCATGTTTGCGGCGGCGGCATGCCGGCGCACAGGTGGAGCGCGGAGCGGGAGTTCGATAATCCAACTGTATTCTGTGCGGATCAGCAGTTGCTTATCGAGCGGATGCGGGCTTGGACCTCGGAACACGAACGCGCAATCGCATGACCACGCTAAACACAAGTCTCGCGGCAAAGACGGCATCGCCATTTCCGCATTTTCAAGTTGAGGACCTATTGCCCGCCGCCGATGCGGAGCGGCTCCTTTTGTGGTTTCAGACCGAAGCCCCCTGGAAGTTGGTCATCGAGGAATTTTACGAGCAGTACGAATTCAGCTTGCTGTCTGTGCCGCTCCCGGACGACCTGCAGTTCCTGATCTCTCCACAGTTCGTGGCTCAGACGGTCGAGCTCATAGGGGAGGGTGTCAGCGAGGAAGCTGACCTTGACCTGGTTGAGATCGCCGCACATCGGCTGACGGATGGCCAAACGATACGGGTGCACAACGACTATATCGGCGATGAAGAAACCCATCGCCTGCTTGTACAGATCAATACCGGATGGGGGACAGATCAGGGCGGCTTTCTGATGCTGTTCAACAGCAAGCATCCTGAGGATGTCGCGGAAATCGTTGTTCCCCAGCACAATACGGGTTTCGGATTTGAAATCTCGCCTCGGTCGTTCCATGCGGTGTCGACCATCCATTCCGGTGAGCGGTTTACGCTTGTTTACACGTTCAAGCGACGGGCATGAGCGCGCTGACACGGACGGGGACCGATGAGCCTTGGTTGCTCGACCTCGGCGACCTCTGCGCTTTGCGTTCCATCGACGAACATAAGCCGCTTCGCGGGAAACTCTTTGAAGTCGATAGACGCACGGCGTCGCTTTTAAGCGAACGCGGCATCGAGTGTTCGAAGAATTACGCTACAGCAGATATTGTGGAGGCACTCGATCGAGTAGATGCATTGCTTTCTCAAGTGCCCAGCCTGCAGAAGCGAATAGACTTTTGCGTAAAAGAGATTGTTGTGTTGCAGGCGCCATCTGACGAATACGATGTCAGTCACAGTGAGCCACAGTGGCCCGGCAGAATTTACACATCTATCCCTAATTGCTCGTTGGTTCAGGAACTTCGGGTTGTTGAGGCCATCGTGCATGAAGCCATGCATTTGAATCTTACGCTTTATGAGCAAGTTGCTGACGTTTTCAAATATCCAGACAAGTTGCTTTATTCACCCTGGCGCGAACAAGCCCGACCGGCGTCAGGGGTTTTTCACGGGTTTTTTGTATTTAGGTGTGTCGAACGGTTCTTTCGTCAGTTCGTTCTAGCCAATGAAAACAATGACGAGAGAGCCGGTTTTGTCAGTCGCAGGCTCGATCAGATAAATATAGAAATTTCGCAGATCGATATGGAAGGTTTGAGTAATTGCATGGGCATCGATGGGAGAAAACTGCTTAACCGACTAGCTTCCCCATAGAGCCGTAGCACTCTCCTCGCATTGAAAATTGATGCGCCCAAAGCGAGTCTCCCTAATCCCCAAAGGAGACTCCCATGACCGATACCGCCGATATCGAACGCAAGTTCTGGAAAGCCATCCGTTCCGACCGCACCGCCATGCTGTGGGTTGAGGGCACGCCGGGCTCAAAGCCCATGACCGTGCTGCCTGATGGTGACGCTGACCAAGGGCCGTTCTGGCTGTTCACCTCGACCGAGAGCCACGCCGTCGAGGCTTTGAAGCCCGGCAATGCCGCCAGTCTGGCCTTCTCAAGCAAGGGCCATGACGTCTTCGCCAGCATCGATGGCCGGTTGACCGTCGACAATGACCGCGCCGTCATCGATCGCCTCTGGAACCCCTTCATCGCCGCCTGGTACGAGGGCAAGGACGATCCCAAGCTGTGCCTGCTGCGTTTTGACCCGACGGACGCCAAGGTATGGATCGATGCGTCGAGCCTGCTGGCCGGGGTGAAGATGCTGTTTGGCGCCGATCCGAAGCAGGACTTCAAGGACAAGGTCGCCGAAGTCAGCCTCTGACGCGCAAAATCGCTAGGCGGTCCTCCGGTCATCGGATAAATTGTGTCCGATCGGTTGGCTGGGGGATTGCCGTTGCGTCTGACGATTTTGCTGAGCCTTATGGTGGCGCTGGCGCCATCGCTGGCGTTTGGCGCGCCTGCTGGCGTGTCCGGCACCTGGACCAATGTCCGGGTCGATGACCGCAATGGCGACACGCGCGGGATGATCGTCGAGGTGCGCGATGGCTCGGTCATCGTCACCGACTGCGACAAGCAATGCGGCCAGCCCGTGGTGGCCGACGCCAGGATCGACGGCAAGCGCCTCACGTTCAGCGTCAGGCTGGGACGGGGCGTCAGCCGCTTTACCGGCGAGGTGCGCGACGACGGCACCCTGGTGCTCAGGGTGGCGGGCCGGCCGTGGAACGCTCAGATCCTGCAGCCGGCGGCGGCCGAGGCGCGGTCCCTGGAAGCGGACGACGCCGTGGCACCTCCGCCGCAGCCCGTGGCCGGGCAGCCGGTCGTCGTCCCCAGCCTGGCCGGCATGACGTTTGACGCGGAACCGAAGACAACCGGCCTGATCCATGTCGCGGCGAAGACAGCGCCGGCCGCGCGCTTTGCCGGGTTCTATTCCAACATCGTCTATCGCGAAGGCGCTGAGCACACCTATGGCATGGGGATCGATTTCCGCCCGGGCAAAAGCCCCGTCGTCACGGTGCACGACTGCGACTTCTATTGCGAGCACACCGAAACCGTGCCGGTCCGGATGCGCGGCTATCGCATCAGCTATACGCTTAAAGAGGACATGACGGACTATCCGGCGAATGGCCGCCGCTTTGTCGGTGAGTTCCGCGCCGATGGCACGCTGAAGGTCTGGGGCGAGGGCTATCCGCAATTGGCGCGGGTGCTAAGGCCGCGGGCGAAGGAGTGAGGCGCGCGAGGGTTTTGTGGTCAGCATGCGCCGCCATTGGGCGCCGGTTCTTCGGTCGAGATGGCGTCGATGGTGCGCATCTCTGCCGCTTCGTCGATGCGGGTGATGAAGACCTCGACCGGGCCGCAGTCGACCTGGCCGCCGAAAGGCGAGCAGAAGGCGATTTCGGCAGCGTCGCGGCCGACACCGATGCGGATCAGCCCGTCGAGATCGGCCTGGCGCGTGGCGTCGAACAGCCACCAGCGGCCATCGAGATAGACTTCGAAGACGGCGTGGAAATCGGCGGGCTTGAGGCCATAGGCATAGCAGCTGACGTAGCGCGCGGGGATTTCCAGCGCGCGGCAAAAGGCGATGCCCAGGTGCGCGAAATCGCGGCACACGCCGGCGCGCAGCAGCAGGCTTTCCGAAGCGGTCGTCTGTTCGTTTGATGCGCCGCGCCGGTAGTCGATATTGGCATGGATCCAGTTGCAGATCGCCGTGATGCGGCTGTAGCCCGGCAGCAGGTGGCCGAATTCCCGCCGCGCGAAGTCAGCCAACCGGTCCGACGGCACGAAGCGCGACGGCAGCAGGAACGGCATGATGTCGAGCGGCAGGTCCTGGACCGGTGTTTCGGGAACTGACGCGGGATCGGCGCGGAACGGTTCCAGCGTCACTTCGGCTTCGTAATGGATGGTCAGCGGGCCGGGCTGGGCGTGGATGCCGAAATAGCGGTTGTTGATATCGGGCACCGTGTGGGTGTTGGCGGCGATATCGGGGGTGACGGTCAGACGTTCAACCAGGTCGCGGTGGCGCTTGAGCCGGGCGACTTCGAGGTTGAAGATGAAGACGGTCGGGGTCTGCACTGTGTAGGACAGGGTGCAACCCAGCGTGTAACGCATGGCCATGTAGACTTTCGGGCAGGCTTAGGTTTCAGGACAGGATGTGGCGACCGTCGCATTGCCGCCCGTCAGGATTCAATGTGGCTCTCGGCGCCTTCAGGCAAAACGCATCTGGGCCGAACCACCCGTGGCGTAAATGTCGGACATGGCGCGTTTGACCGTGTCGTTGGCTTCGGTGCGCGACTGGAAGATGCCCCAGAAGGCGGCATTGCGGAAGACTTCCCAGCCCAGGCCGCGCGCCGTGATGCGGAAGCGGACGGGAACGTTTTCGTAAGCCAGGCCAGGTTCGCCGACCGTCGGGAAGATATCGTCCCAATAGTGCGAAGGCGTTTGTGGTGGGGAATGTTGTGACATGGTAAATTCTCAGAGCGATGTGCGGAAAAGTGTGAGCGGTTTTCCGCTTAAACATCGCGAAAAAGCAAAATTAGAATATAAAAACGCCCGGCACCAGAGGCGCCGGGCGTCTGCTAGGTCGCTAAAAGCTGCGATTACGCGGTGGCGAGATTCGCCGCCGAGCTCTTGCCGCGCTCAAGCACGATGTCATAAGAAATCTTCTGGCCGTCCATCAGCGTGCGCAGGCCTGCGCGTTCCAGGGCGCTGATGTGAACGAAGACGTCGTTGCCGCCGTCATCGGGCTGGATGAAACCAAAACCCTTGGTGGCGTTAAACCATTTGACTGTACCACTGGCCATGAGGGCCTCCTTAGAAAAGCACGTTCGTGCAGTATCGTCGCGCGAGATTGCGCGTCCGGTCCGAAAGTAGCAATGCTTGGAAGTGGCCTTGGTGGCGCAGACAAAGTCAAAGGTCTGTTTTCGAATAATATTATTCTCTCATGGGGCGAGGGGAAAAGCAAGGTAAATAATAATTTTTGCAACTTGCCGTTCAGTATTGACATAAAATATTTGGCGAGATCGCTTTTTATTCTGCGAAATATTTGCGTGGGCGGTTTAGCCGTTCGCGTACCGTTTGGCGTCGAAGCCGCTGACGTCGAATTCCAGGGTCTGGTTGCCGTTCTGGTAGATGGGCAGCGATACGCGCACCTTTTTCGCCGCCTTCATTGCCGTCACGAAGCGCGCATAGTTGCGGATGAACACCGTGTCCGAGCTGCCGTCCGACGGTCCGACCGCCGAATAGGCCGTGGGTTCGGCGTCGTCGAAGCGCACCAGCAGGGTGCAGTCCTCATAGGACCGGCACAGGATCTGGCCCTGTTCGATGCGGACGATGACGTCGGTGCCGAAACGCGGGTGGGTGCGCAGCGACAGCGTGCCGTTCTGGGCGCCGTCATAGGGCGAGTCGAGGTAGATACTGTTGGTGCTGGTGACCAGGGCCTGGCCGACCGTCTTGCTGGTCATGTCGTCGGGCGAGTGCGAATAGGTCCATTGTTCGCCGACCAGGGGCGTCTCATAGCTGCTTGACGCCGGTGTGGTGGCCCCGGACGTGTCGGCCACGGTGGCCGGCACCTCGGGCTTCGGCTGCGTCGAGCGGCTCATTAGATTGCCCAGGATCAGCACGACCACGAGGCATATCCCGCCCGCGATGAGGATGCCGGGCAGGCTGAAGCGTTTGGTGGCCGGGGAGGGCGGGGGCGTGTCCGACCTTGGGTCCTCGACGGTGGCGCGGCGGACGCGGGCGCGCGGAGCGGTCTTGGGGGCTGTCTCGAATGCGTCAGGCGTGGGTTTCGGCGCGGCTTCCGGGGCCGGTGTGTCGCCCAGCAGCCGGCTTTTGGCCGCGGCGAATTCGGCGTCGGTCAGGTGGCCGTCGGCCTTCAGCGTCACCAGCTTGGCCAGTTCGTCGGCGATCAGTTTCGGTGTGTCGTTCATGATCTGGCCCCCCAAAGGCCGCCCCAATGCGCGTGTTCAGAATGCAAAGCCACCCCGATGCGATCCGGGGCGTCGCGGCAATATATAACCGGACGCCTGAACCGCAAGCGCCGGCCGGCCGTTTTCTGGCGCATCCGGAGCATGTCACGCGGCGCGGCGCAGACGCAACGACCGTGCCACAACGGCGCTATCAACGCAACGCAGGTGCGCGACTTGCGATTGCATTGCCATTCGCCCGAGACTAGACTTCGTTAATCATAATTTTTGAGCTTTGAGGAAACCCGCCCATGGTCAATATCATCGACGGTACAGCCGGTAACGACAGTCTGACCGGCACGGCGGGCGACGACAGTATTACCGGCTTTGAGGGCAACGACACGCTCAATGGCGGCTATGATCCGGTCACGGGCATCGACGGCGCCGACACGCTGGATGGCGGCGACGGCGACGACAGCCTCAGCGACTGGTTCACGGGCAACAGCACACTTTATGGCGGCGCAGGCAACGATTTTCTGGCGCTTGGCGGCATCGACAGCGTTTTCCGGGGCGAGGGCGGGGACGGCAATGACACGATCGCGGCGGCCGCCTATCACAGCAATGGCGGGCTGGTGTTCGGCGACGGTGGCGACGACCTGCTGAACCTGCGCGCCACGCTGGGCGGCAGCATCAGCGCCTGGGGCGGGGCGGGACGCGACCGCTTCGTGATCGACGGCGAGGTATCCAGCGCCGGCGTGCCCAACTTCGGCAGCATTGCCATCAACGACTTCACCGCCGGTGACGCAGGCGACATCTTGGGTTTCAACCTGACCCTGCTCAAGGGCTATGAGGACGGCAATCCGTTCGCCACAGGCCATCTCAGGCTGGTCCAGCAGGGCGCGGCCGTAGCGCTCCAGGTCGACGGCGATGGCGCAGCCGGCAGTGGCTACAGCTTCGTCACGGTGGCGACGCTCGAAAACACCGGCCTGAGCAGCCTGACGGCGGCCAATCTCAGCGGCTATGCGCTGGATGGCGCGGCGCCTGCGGGTCAGCTGATCGACGGCACACCCGATGACGACAGCCTGACGGGCGGGCTCGGCCGCGACACGATCACCGGTGGCGAGGGCGATGACACGCTCGTTGGCGGCGACGGCAATGACAGCCTGTCCGGCGGTGCCGGTGCCGATTATCTCGAAGGGCAGCTGGGCCTCGATACGCTGGATGGCGGCGATGGCGATGACTATTTGTTCGACTGGCAAGGGGGCGGCGTGGTCATGTCGGGCGGGGCGGGCAACGATACCACCTGGGTCTCGACGCTCAATGGCCATACGGCGTCGGTCGATGGTGGGGCAGGTGACGACACGCTGAACGGCTTTTTGGCGGGCGGCCAGATCATAGTCAACGGCGGCGCGGGCGACGACGTCATTGATATGCTCTGCTGGAACCCGGGTACAGTGACGGCGACCGGCGGGGCAGGGCGCGACACCTATCGCATGACCGGCCTGAATGGCGCGGGCATTACCGTCACCGACTTTGCCTCGGGCGACGGCGGCGACATTGTCGACGTGGTGTATTTCTTCACGCAAATGGGCCTGACCGTCCCCGGCGGCAACCCGTTCATTTCGGGCCAGCTTCGCCTGATCCAGTCGGGCAGCGACACGCAGATTCAGTTCAGCTGGAG
Source organism: Asticcacaulis sp. P4_H10 (assembly GCF_056400965.1). Classification (NCBI taxonomy): domain Bacteria; kingdom Pseudomonadati; phylum Pseudomonadota; class Alphaproteobacteria; order Caulobacterales; family Caulobacteraceae; genus Asticcacaulis; species Asticcacaulis sp. P4_H10. The sequence goes on from NZ_JBFUKH010000003.1 coordinate 393,378, forward strand.
CGGCGAGGGCGGTTCTTACGAGCCGCAGTTCATCCTGAAGAATGTCGCCGCAACCGGGCTGACGGCGGCCAATTTCGGCGGCGTGGCGCCGGATGGTGCGATCGACGGCACCGATGGTTCGGACTATAGCGACAGCCTGAACGGCGGTTCGGGCGACGACGTCATCTACGGCTTCGGCGGCAATGACACGATCAATGGCAATGCGGGCAAGGACCTCCTGTCGGGTGGCGTCGGCGACGACCTGCTGCGCGGCGGGGCGCGCTGGGACACGCTGAGCGGCGGCATCGGCAATGATACGCTGGACGGCGGGGCGGACAATGACGTCATGTCCGGCGGTGCGGGCAACGACACCTATATCGTCGATCATGCCGGCGACCGCGTCCATGAGGCGTTCGGCGAAGGCACCGACACGGTCAAGGCGTCGCTAAGTTACGCCCTGACGGCCGATGTCGAAAACCTGATCCTGACGGGCAGCGCGATCGCGGGGACGGGCAATGGCCTGAGCAACAGCATCGAGGGCACCAGCGGCAACAATGTGCTGACCGGCGGGCTTGGCAATGACAGCCTCTATGGCTGGGACGGCAATGACAGCCTTGTGGGCGGCAATGACCACGACCGCCTGTCGGGCGGCAATGGTTCGGACACGCTGACTGGCGGCCACGGCAATGACGTGCTGGGCGGAGGCGCGGGCGCCGACGACTTTGTCTTCTCAGGCGTGGCGGTCAATGGCCACGACCACGTGGTCGACTTTGTCCACGCCGTCGACCGGCTGGTCTTCAAGGGCGCGGACTACGGCTTTGCTTCGGGCCATGTGCTGACGGCATCGGAATTCACTGAAGGCAGCGCGGCGGTGGGCTCAGGGGCGCAGTTCATCTGGGACGCGGCGGCGCACAAGCTGTGGTGGGACGCGGACGGTTCGGGCGCGGGCGCGGCGTTTGAGCTGGCGTTGATCAGCAATGGCGCGGTGGTGGCGAAGGACGATCTGGTCTTCGTGTAGAGGGAGCAAAGGGGGGCTAATGTCCGGCACAGAAACAGGCGTGGCTTGGCCTGCATCGGGACCAGCACCCGGCATTGATCCATGGTCCCAGCGCGTCTACGACGCCCTGAAAGACTGGGCGACAGACGTCGGTGGGCAATGGGCACGCTGGGAGCCAGGCTATCTTGTCCTGACCATCGAGGCCGTTGGCGGCGAAGCGGTCGATCCGGTGATACTGGACACTGCCGACGACGAGGTGACCGTCGCGTTCGGCGGCTGGCACGATCATCTGGACGGTTGGCCTGAGGCGCTGACGTCCGAAGCCTCGGCTGAAGAGGCAAGGAATGTCCTCGGGCGCTGGCTGGATGGCAGCCTGCAAACGCTCTATTTTGTTGGCTCCGAAGGCAGATGGTGCGGTTCGTCTCTTGTCGTGGGCGAGGATGTTGTCGAGGCGGCCAGACGACAGGCCCAGTCGTTGAGGGATCTTAGTCCGGTCCGGGTCGAGATCCGGTCGCTGCACCAGCGGGACTGGATACATATGGCCGTCGATCCGGCGTGGCTTGTCCCGCCACGCCTGTCGCCGGATCGCCTGCCGTGATAAAGGGGCAGTGACTTGGTGTCTTCATGGGCAATATGACGGATAAGACTGAACTCCCGGGAAGGGCATGGCTGATCAGGTGCGCGTGGTGCGCCGCGACGCTGGTCGTGTCGGCGTTGAGCTTTCCGCTCCTGCTGTTTTCGCTCCTCAACCCGACGGTCTTTGCGGTCTTGGTTATCCTGAACCTGGGTTACGGCGCGCTGCTGTGGTCGATGCAGCAGGCGCGCTTCAAACGCCTGGACTTGCCGAACGGGCTGTTCTTGCGGGAAATGGGGATCCACGCCCTGGTCTTTTTCGTCGGCTTCGCGAACACGGCTGTGCTGTCGTTCACAACGCTGCTGTCGGCGATTGGCCGCAGCATCGTGTGAGGCTATCAATGATTGATTTGTTCGGCCTGTGGCAAGCGCGACCGAAGAGATCAAGGGCACCGCGCCGGACCTGACGGCAGTCGAAGCAGGCTGGTGTCGTTATTGGTGGTTCGACGCTTAGGGCAGGAGAGGTGGCGATGTCCGTGTCGTACCCCTCCACCGCTGCGCCGCCGCTTCGCGCCGCTGGCGGTCCCCCTCCCCATCTTCGATAGGGAGGAGGGAGCGGGTGGCGCAACCTCAGGCCAATCCAGGCGACAATGTTCGTATCGCCTGGGGCGTTTGGGCGTCTCATCCTCCCTGGCTTTGCCGGCGAGTGAGATGTGGTGGCAGGGTCCCCCTGAGCTACTCATGCCCGCCGTCCTCGCCTTATGGGTGAACCGTATTGAATTTACGCGGCCCGATTTGCTGTGTATGATTCCGGCTATAGGTTACCGGTCGCCGGTGCGGCGAGCTTTGTAATTATAAGCGTTTCATTCAATTGAAAAATCATAATCCGGGATGGGCTGGGCGCCGCCGGAACAGGGGCATGATCACATGGTCAACATCATCAACGGCACCGCCGGTAACGACAGCCTGACGGGCGCAAGCGGCATGGACAGCATCACCGGCGGCGACGGCAACGATACGCTGCGCGGCAATTTTGATGGCGACGTCCTCGACGGCGGGGACGGCAATGACAATCTCCAGGGGGGCAAATGGCATCTGGGAGGCGCGGGCAATGACCTATTATACAACAGCGGCAGCAACCACGGCGGCGACGGCAATGACACGATAAATTCGCATGCCAGCAGCGGGTCTGCCTACGCCCGGGGCGAGGATGGCGACGACACCATCAACGTCACGGTGGGCAACAGCAGCGGAACGCTTTATGTCTATGGCGGCGCGGGGCGCGACACCATCACCATCACAGGCGACCGCTACCCCATACTTAATCGTACTCTGCAGTACCCGGTCGTGATTGAGGACTTCGAATTCGGCGATGGCGGCGATGTCCTGCGCCTCGACCTGTCGGTACTGACCAACTACGTCGTCAACAACTATTCCAACCCGTTCGCCACGGGGCACTTGCGGCTGTTCCAGGAAGAGGGCGACGAAGCCTGGCTCCAGGTCGATGTCGATGGCGCCGCCAACGGCAGAAACTTCACCACCGTCGCCATTATTCCTAATAGCGCAAGAGCCGCCGCGACGACGGCCAATTTTGGCGGCTATGCGCGCTTCGGCGGCGCAGCGCCCGTGGCCCTGAACCAGGACGGCACGGCGGGCGACGACAGCCTGACCGGCGGCGTCGGTTTCGACGTCCTCAATGGCCTGGGTGGCAACGATACCTTGTTCGGCGATGACGGCAGTGACACGCTGAACGGCGGCGAGGGCAACGACTCCCTGATGGGCGGCTTCGGCAATGACAGCCTGGACGGCGGCGCCGGCGATGATTACCTCTTCGACAACATGGAAAGCTACGTCACCCTGGTCGGCGGCGAAGGCAACGACACGATCGACTTCCAGATCGAGGACAATTTCGTCGCGGTCGTCGATGGCGGTGCCGGTAACGACACGATCCGGGGCTATATTCTGGGCGGCAGCGCGATCATTGACGCCGGCGATGGCGACGACCTGATCGAGCTCCAGACGTCGGGCGGCAACATGACCTACCTGACCGGAGGAACAGGCCAGGACACCTATCGCCTGCCGACGGCCAACGACATGTTCATCATCACCGACTTTGCCGCGGGCGCCGGTGGCGACAGGATCGACCTGCCGCGCTTGCTGCAGGATATGGGGCTGCCCGCCGGCACCGATCTGTTCGCCACAGGCAATATGTGGCTGGTTCAGGACGGCAGCGACGTCGTGGTGTATTACAATCTGTGGGGCGTCGACAGCAACTGGATCGTGCTTAAGAACGTGACCGCCTCGGCCCTGACGATCGACAACTTCATGGGCTTTACGCCGACCATCGGTGCCCCCGCGGCGGCGACGGCCGGTAACGACACCCTGACCGGTACCCCCTTCAATGACGGGATCGACGGGCTGGGCGGCAACGACAGCATCGACGGGCTTGGCGGCGACGATAGCGTGAGCGGCAGCGCCGGCAACGATACACTGAATGGGGGAGGCGGCGACGACACCCTCGACGGGGGTGGCGGCAATGACACGCTCACTGGCGGCGATGGCCGTGACAGGCTGCATAGCGGCGACGGCGATGATGTCATGAACGGGGGCGTCGGCGACGACTCCCTTTACGGTTACGGCACAGGCAATTTCACCGCGACGGGCGCAGAGGGCAATGATGTCATCGCCGTCCAGATCGCGGCCGGCTACGTCGTGAGCGCTGACGGCGGCATCGGCGACGATACACTTGTCGCCACCGTGTATGGCGGCGGAACGCTGAATGGCGGCGAAGGGAATGACGAATTCCGTTTGCGTGGCGACGGCGGCACGGGTGCTTATCTTACCGGCGGGGCCGGACAGGACACCTATACCCTGCCGCCCTTTGTCAACAACCAGTACAGGATCACCGACTTTACCGCCGGAGACGGCGGGGACCAGATCAACGTGCCGGACCTGGTGGTGCGGATGAGCGTGCCGGCCGGCACCAATCCGTTCGCCATCGGCCGCCTGGCTCTCGTCCAGGACGGCGCCAACGTCCTGCTTCGCTACAGTGCTTCGGGCACGGTCGTGACGCTGGTGACGCTGGAGAACGTCAGTGCGTCATCCCTGACGGCGCATAACTTCATGGGGTATGCGCCGAGTGTTGCTCCGTCAGGACCGACGGCCGGCAACGACACGTTGACCGGCACGGCGGCTGCCGAAGGAATCAACGGGCTGGGCGGCAATGACAGCATCAGTGGGCTGGGGGGCAACGACACCCTGATCGGCGACACCGGCAACGACACCCTGTCGGGCGGTACGGGCGATGACTATCTGGAAGCCAACGAAGGCGACGACAGCCTGGACGGCGGCGAAGGCAGCGATACGCTCGACAGTGGCGACGGCGCCGACAGCCTGGTCGGTGGCAACGGCAATGACAGCCTGAACGGTGGCTCCGGCAGCGACACCTTGGCGGGCGGCGTCGGCAACGACACGGTCGAGGGCGCCGAGGGTAGCGATACGCTGGACGGCGGCATCGGCAATGACACGCTGAACGGCGGCCCGGGCAGCGACACGCTGGATGGCGGCGACGGCAATGATAGTTTGCAGGGTGGCGCCGGCGTCTACAGCGACACACTTCTGGGCGGCGCGGGCAATGACCGCCTCGACGGCGGCGAAGGTGACGACAGCCTGTCTGGCGGCATCGGCAACGATACCCTGATGGGCAGTGCAGGCGCCGACACGCTCGACGGCGGCGAGGGCAATGACAGCCTGTCCGGCGGCGACGGCAATGACGTGCTCAACGACTCCGGCGCGGGCAATGCCACCGTATCGGGTGGCGCAGGCAATGACGTCATCAATGCCCGCGTCGAGGACCCGTATCTCCTCAGGGTCGATGGCGGCACCGGCGACGATACGCTGAATGTCACGATCGACGGCGGCAACAGCACGGTGAACGGCGGCGAGGGCGACGACCTTTTCGACATCAGCAGCACGGGCGGCAATGGCGCATACCTGACCGGCGGTGCGGGCCAGGACACCTATCGCCTGGCCTTTGTCGGCGACCTGTTTAACATCACGGACTTTGCCACGGGCGGGGGCGGAGACAAGATCGACGTCCTGCACATCCTCCAGGAAATAGGCGCGCCGTCCGGCACCGACCCGTTCGCCTCTGGCTTGCTGTTCCTTGAACAGGATGGCGACGATACCCGGCTGAAGTACAATCTGGCGGGCGAGATCGCCACCCTGGTCGTGCTGCAGAACGTCACGATATCGGCGCTTACGACGCAGAACTTCATCGGCTATGCCCCTGCAGGTTCCGGCAGCGTCAGCACGCAGACCGGCACGGCGGGCAGCGATACCCTGACCGGCGGCGCAGGCCAGGACAGCATCGACGGGCTGGGTGGCGAAGACACGCTCTACGGCATGGACGGCAACGATACGTTGGACGGCGGCGCGGGCAATGACACCCTGTACGGCGGCGCGGGCGACGACACCTATGTGGTGCGCGATGCCGGTGACCGGGTCATCGATGTCGCCGGTGGCGGCAACGATACGGTCCAGGCCTGGATCAGCTATCAGGCGCAGGACTTCATGGAAAACGTCGTGCTCCTGGGCGCCGGCAACCTGTCGGCCTATGGCAACGGCCTGGGCAACGGGATCACCGGCAACAGCGGCAACAATGTCATCAATGGCCGTGACGGCAACGACACGATCGACGGTGGCGGCGGCCAGGACAAGCTTGATGGCGCCGAAGGCAATGACAGCCTGTCGGGCGGCGACGGCCATGACACCCTGAACGGCGGCAACGGCAATGACACGCTGGAGGGCGACGACGGCATCGACTACCTTAACGGCGGCGCGGGCGCGGATGTGCTCGACGGCGGCAATGGCAACGATATCCTCGACGGCAGCGGAGGCGACGACACCATGGGCGGCGGCGACGGCAACGACACCTATGTTGTCGACAGCCTGGGCGATGTCGTTATCGAAGGTCCCGCCGACGGCACGGATATCGTCAAGACCGCGCTCGACTACACCCTGGCCGACAATGTCGAGACCCTGCACCAGATGGGTACGGCGAATATCAGCGGCACGGGCAATGACGCAGACAACGCCCTGCACGGCAATAACGGTAACAACCTCCTGTCGGGCGGAGCGGGTGACGACGGCCTGTTCGGCGGCAATGGCAACGATACGCTTGTCGGCGGCAAGGGCGATGACTGGCTGGTGGGCAGCGACGGCGCGGACGACTTCGTCTTCGGACCGGCCGGGGTAGCGCTCAATGGCTCGGACACGATCAACGGCTTCGAACACGGCGTCGACCGGCTGGTGTTCTCGGCGGCGGACTATGGCTTCGCGGCAGGGCATGTGCTGACGGCAGCCGAGTTCACCCAAGGCGTATGGTCTGTGGGGACGTCGGCGCAGTTCCTGCTGTCGGGCGACGGCTACCTGTCGTACGACGCCGATGGTGATGGTGTGGGCTCGCTGGTCGTGCTGGCGCGGATCTACGGCACGGTGACGGCGGACGATCTTGTGTTCGTGTAGGGGGCTTTAGTCTCTCCTCCCTGTCGCGAAGCGATGGGGAGGGGGACCGCACAACTGAGCAAAGCGAAGGCGATGCGGTGGAGGGGCTTCTTTCGGCTGTTCGTGCAAGGTCCTGCGAAGAAAATTAACTCGTTTTCCCATCGCCTTGTAACAACAGCGTTTTATCTAATACACTTCACATCCCGGAGGGGGATCACATGGCACTTGAATATAATGCAGAGGGTGAGTTCATTGTCCCGGGCTGGCCCAGCGGCCCGCAGACCGCGTTGGCCATCGAAGGCTTCGGCAATGGTGGCTTTGTCGTTACCTGGGTCGACACCAGCGGCGATTTCGGCGACACCAGCGGCTCGGCCATCATAGCGCAGATGTTCGACGCCTCGGGCGCCGAAATCGGCGCATCCTTCCGCGTCAACGGCGTGACCTCCGGCAATCAGGCGACGCCCGAAGTCACCCGCCTGAGCAATGGCGGCTTCGTCGTCACCTGGATATACGACGACCTGTTTGAAATCCATGGCCAGGTCTATGACGCCGCGGGCGCTCCGGTGGGCACCGGCTTTTTCGCCACGGCCGCCATCGCCGCGGGCAATCCGTCGGTCACCGCTATGGATGGTGGCGGCTTCATCGTCGCCTGGTCTGGCCGCAATTCCGGTACGGGCGACAGCGATGGCGGCGTCTTTTTCCGCACCTTCAACGCCAACGGCATGCAAACCGGCCCGGCCGTCCGCCTCAACACGCAAACCAGCGACGTCCAGTCCGAGGTCGTCATAGCCACCCTGGCCGGAGGCGTCTTCGTCGCGGCCTGGAGTGACGCCAACCCGGCCAGCGATGGATCGGGTGCCAGCATCCGCGCCCAGCTCTTCACCGCGGCGGGCGTCAAGATCGGCGGGGAAATGCCCGTCAACAGCACTGTTGCCGGCAGCCAGACCGACCCGGCCATCACCGTCCTGTCGAACGGCAATTTCGTCGTCACCTGGCGCGATGGCGGCGGGGACGGCAGCGGCAGCGCCGTTCGGGGCCAGCTCTTCACGGCGGCCGGCGCGACGCTTGGCAGCGAATTCCGGATCAATACCGAGACGCTCTACGACCAGGACCAGGCGACCGTCGCCGCGCTCAAGGACGGCGGCTTCGTTGTCGTCTGGACGGACGACAGCAAGACTGACGGCTTCACCGGCGCCGACATCAAGGCCCAACGCTTCGACGCCACGGGCGCCAAGGCGGGCGCAGAATTCCTGGTCAACCAGGTCGAAGCCAACAACCAGTTTACGCCGGTCGTCACGGTGCTCAGCGACGGCAGCTTTGTGGTTGCCTGGGCAAACGCCAGCTACCAGACGATCGACGCCCGTATCTTCCGCGCCTCTAACCTGCCATCGGCCGGCGACGACAGCTTCACCGGCACCGAGGGCAAGGACACGATCGACGGGCTGGGCGGTAATGACACGATCAACGGCCTTGATGGCGACGACGTTCTCAAGGGTGGCGACGGCAATGACACGCTCATCGGCGGCGGGGGCGCGGACTCGTTGTACGGCGGAGCGGGCGACGACACCTATTACTTCGAATCCGGCGACAAGATCTTCGAAACCGGCAGCGGTACCGACACCGTTTATATCGGCACCAGCTGGCGGCTTGAAGGCGGCGTCGAACGGGTGATCTTCACGGCAGGCGGCGACCTGTCGCTGTGGGGCAATGGCAGCGACAACCTGTTCACCGGTACTGCGGGCAACAACACCTTTACCGGCGAAGGCGGCAACGACACGATGTCGGGTGAGGCCGGCTACGACAAGATCGACGGCGGCGACGGCGACGACTCCTTGAGCGGCGGCAGCGAGGGCGACAGCCTGCTGGGCGCCGACGGCAAGGATACGCTTTACGGCGGCGCCGATAATGACATGCTGAACGGCGGGACGGGCGACGACGTGCTGGACGGCGGCGGCGGCGACGACATCCTCGAAGGCGGCACAGGCGCCGACGCTCTGACCGGCGGGACAGGCAACGACACCTACGTCGTCGACAACGCGGGCGACGTCGTCAGCGAAGGGCTTAACGCGGGCAAGGACTCAGTCAAGGCATCGATCAGCTATGTGCTGACCGACAATGTCGAGGTGCTGAACCTGGTCGGCGGCAATTTGAACGGTACCGGCAATGCCTTGGCCAACAGCCTGAACGGGACCGAAGGCAACAACGTGCTGGATGGCCTGGGAGGTAGCGACAGCCTCTATGGCGGTGGCGGCAACGACACGCTCTACGGCGGCGGTGAAGCCAATACGCTGGACCGCCTGACGGGTGGGGCGGGCGCGGACGACTTTGTCATTGGCCGTCCGGTCAATGGCTCGGACACGATCACCGACTTCGAGACGGGTCTCGACCGGCTGGTGCTCAACGCTGCGGAGTTCGGTTTCGCGGGCGGGCATGTGCTAACGGCGGCGGAGTTCCGGCCGGGCTACAGCGTGTCGGGCACCAACGGCCAGTTCGTGTGGAACGACGCGGGCAATGAGCTTCTGTGGGACGCCGACGGCACGGGCGCGGGTGTCTGGACGACGGTGGTGCGGATCCAGGGCAGCCTGACCGCCGAGGACATCGTGTTCGTGTAGGTCAATCTTTCTCCTCCCCATTCCATGGGGAGGGGGACCCCGAAGGGGTGGAGGGGTACCCCTCCGTCATCGTCGCTTACGCACGATGCCACCTCCCCACTGCGTAGGGAGGAGGGAGGCTCGCCGCGACGCGACGCAGGGAAAAGCGGGACCAGCGACCGATCGGGGAGGGCGCAGGACTCAACTCTTGCGGGCGCGGCGGTGATGTGCCAGCTTGCAATCGGTTGGAAGCTGGGGAGCCTAAATGATCCGACTCGAACGAATGCCCGAACCGGATTTTATGTCTGGAAGCAAAATCCAAGCTTTAAGAGATGAATTACTAGAATTTCTGCGACAGCCGGAAGGCTATCGTCGACACAGACGTGTGCCAATTGATGAAGATTTCTTTTTCTCTCCTGACCTGACAAATTTAGTAGCAAAGAGATCACACATGAAGTGTGCCTTTTGTGAGTCGGCGGGGCATGAGCTCCTCGTTGATCATTTCAGGCCGATCAATGTTGTAGCTGAGAATTATGAGTCACAGTCAACTATAAGTTATTATAATTGGCTAGCCTATGAATGGGATAATTTACTTTCTGTTTGTGCAGCCTGTGTTCACTATAAAAACAACAGGTTTCCTATCGCCGGTCAACGAGCACCGTATATGGCACAAATAGATCAAGCTAACAGCCTAGAGCGGATGTTATTAATTAATCCAATTCTTAGTCGACCCGAGCAAGATTTTCTATTTTTAACAAATGGATGGTGTAAACCCTTAACTGGTAAGGGAAAGTTGACCGTAAGCCTGCTCAACCTAAATCGCGATTCACTTGTCAATGAGCGCAGACAGGATTTTAGACGTTTCCAAGAGCAGTTAGGCCAATGGACTCGAAAAGAAGGACAGTCGCTCGTTGAGATATGTAATCCACGAAAACCATTTGCGGGTGTTCGTCTAATTTGGCTGATGCGAATAGTTGCTCGCCTTAGGACTGTAGATACATCTAGGATTTTAAGAAAGTTACCTAAAAAAATCGAGGACTATTACCAGAATCGCGAGAGAGGCGATTTTTTAATTTCTCTAAAATGGTTAGTAAAAGCTGACGATTTAGATCACGGAGAAAATTCCGCCGATGTCTCAATACCTAATTTTCACGAAGACGGTGTCGAGGCTGATAATAGCAACAAGATGGTTTCAATAGTAGATATTTCTGAAATATTTCTGTCTAATTTTAAAGGTATTGAAGATGTAAAAATTAAAATTAATTCTAGAATGGAAAGTAGTAGAGGTGCGCCATGCTTAATGTTGCTTGGGGAGAATGCATGTGGAAAATCAAGCATTCTTCAGGCTATAGCGCTGGCTCTAATTGGGCATAGTGAAGCTAAAAAATTAAAATTGAAATATGATGAATTTCTAAGAAATCACAACGGATTTGGCAAAGATGATTATGCGTTGAGAGACGCAGAAATTATAATTAAATATCGTTTCGGACGTGGTGCTGCTGAATTTGAAATAGAATCGGCGACTAAAGAGGTTGTAGGCTTTATAGATAATCAGCCGTTAGTTATTGGATACGGACCTCGGCGCTTTTTTTATCCAAAGAAATCATTGCGAGCAGATAATGCATGGGTACGTGTCAGGAGCTTATTTAATCCCATCGCAGTTATTCCTGATCCTGGAATTTGGCTCAATAGTCTCGATGGGCCAAAGTTCGATGCTGTTGTCCGTGCTATGCGAGAGATCATGCTTCTGAACGACAATGATGACGTCGTCCGGAAAGGCCACCAAATTTGCGTGCTGGTTGAAGGTGAGGTTATTCCGCTCAACCGAATGAGCGACGGCTACAAAGCTATGTTCACCTTGGCCACTGACATCTTTCGCGAACTCTTGACTAGATACCGCGATCTTGAAGAAGCCCACGCCATCGTCATCATCGATGAGATCGAGACCCACCTGCATCCGCGCTGGAAGATGCAGGTCATGCGCGCCCTGCGCCGGGCCCTCCCGCGCGTCCAGTTCATCGTCACCACCCATGATCCGCTCTGCCTGCGAGGCATGGAAAACGGCGAGGTCGTCGTCCTGCAGAAGGACGCCGAAGGCCGCGTCGTCGCGCTCGAAAACCTGCCCGATATCAAGGGTATGCGCGCCGAGCAGATCCTGACCTCGGACTATTTCGGCCTGTCGAGCACGGTCGATCCGGAAACCGAGCTGGCCATGGCGCGTTATGCCGACGGCGTGGCGGCGGGCCGGCCGCTCGACCCCGAAGTCACACGCGCCGTATCGCAACTGGCCCTGGGCAACAGCGCCGAGGAACAGGTGATGCAAAAGGCCCTGACCCAGTTCATCCAGTCGCGCGAGGACGGCGGGACGCTCAGGACCGACGCCAGCGCCACGGCGGTCCAGGCCGTGCTGGATGTACTCAATGAGCGCCTGCCTCAGCGCCCGGAAAGGCCCGCCGGATGATCAGGAGGGAGCGTAGCTGGCCGGCGCCTGCGTCCTTAAGCGCGCCGGCGGCGCAGGATCAGCTTGCCAAGGCCGGGGAATATTATCTGAGCTGGAAGACCGGCGACAGCGCCTATCCCGGCTTTACCGCGTACAAGGAGCCCGATGTCGTCGAGGCCTTGCGCACCATGTTCCACGGCAAGTGCGCCTATTGTGAGGGAAACGTCCATAAGGGCGATTTTGACGTCGAGCATTACCGGCCCAAGGGTGGCGTCAATGACCATGACGGGCCGCAATACTGGTGGCTGGCCTTCACCTGGACCAATCTGCTGCCAAGTAGCGAGGCCTGCAACCGGGCGCTCAGGCAGCATGTCGTTACGCCTGACATGACGGAGCAGGAAGTCAAGGCGATGCGGCTGACGCGCCCGGTGCAACTGAGCGGCAAGGCGACGCATTTTCCCATCGGTGCGGCGGCGCGTCTTGCGCCGCATCAGGACGATCATGATGCCGAATACCCGCATCTGATCGATCCGTGCCGCTCCGATCCGGCGCAATATATCGCCTGGCGGCACGCCAGCGACTTCAGCATCATCTGCGCGGCATCATGGCAGGGCACGCCCAGCCCGCACGGCGAGGCGACGATCCGCTGCATGGGACTGAACCGCGTTGACCTGGTCGAGGAACGCACGAAGACGCTGCAGATTTTGAAGACGATGAAATATGAGCTGTTCGCGCTGCTGCAGGCCGTTCGCCCGCTCGGGCAGGAGGATATGACCCGAAAGGTGGTTGAGACCGGTACCAGGATGATGCTTGCGCATTGCGATCCCGAGAAAGCGTTTTCGGGTATGGCGACCGACTTCATGAGGTCAATGCAAGACGAACTGACGGAGTGGCTGCGCGTCAATCACCCGAAGCCGGATGCTTGATGCGGCGGGGGCGGTAAGGTTGGAAATTTCCTGCTTGCCTAAGCGACAACCGGCGGTTTACCCAATGGATTGCATCAAGGATGTCGCGGGAGGGAAGATTGGTACGTCGATTACGCGAGACGCTGGCGCAGGAGATTGAAGCACGAGTTAACGCGGCTCTGAAGCCCCTGCTTGCCTCGACCACAGCGTTTCCGGCACCTGTAGCGAGCCGTCTTCATGCCTTGAAAAGCACCATTCAACAGTTTCGCACGGTTTCGTTGGAAGCTACGGCGACAGATGATCTGACCTGGAAGGTCACAGGGTTGAATGTCGCGCATACCTTGGATGATCTCTGGAGGGCGCTGGATGGACTGCCCAACATGAATCCCACTGTGAACGTTGAGCTGACCCAATGGCTTAATGCTCGATTTCCCGCGGTTAGAATGGGGCGGGTCGTTGGCGCACTCTCCCAAATATCTGAGCTTTTGCTCAATCTGTTGGATGAGAATTATGCTGGAGACTATGAAAATTATGCTGGAAGCGATTATAGTCTGTTCGCGGATGTATCTTGTGTAAATGCAGTTAGGGTAGTTTATGGGCAGATAAAAAAGGCAGTTGTTCATGAATCACAAATTAAATATGTAGGAAATTACAAGGCTGATTTTTCTTATCTTGAGCGTTATTTCGGATTTTATATAGAAATTGAATCTTTAAGTGCTGATGACTATGTAAGTATTTTAAGAAATACTGAATCGGAAGCGAAATTTCTTAGCGAGGAAAGCGAGAAGGCACAACTTTATAAACGATTGATACTTCCAGAAAGCTTTCTTGGGCATGGACCGATTTTGGAGTTTGGTGAGCCTGTCTCCATAAGAGATGCCCTCGTGCTTATTACGAGGATTATTAGACGTGAATTGGAGAAATTAGCAACCGTGCTCGAAGGTGAAGCGAAAGAGACTGTATCCGATCAACAGACTGATAGCTTCTCCGACTACCAGGTCATCGAACAGCTCGCCACCCGCAGCCAGGTCAACGCCGATGTCGTCCAGGGAAAGCTGAGCCTCAGGCCCGGTCCTGCAAGCCCCAGGCTTATCGGCAGCGAAGAAGAGTACAAGGCCAATCTGGCCGCCCTCAAGCAGTTGAGCCACATCGTTGCCGACGATTGCAGACAGGCGCAGGTGCCGCGCGCCACGATCGACCTGTTCAGCAACTACGCCAAGGTCATCAATGAGGCCGAGATCATCTGGCTGCTGGCCGACGATCTAATTGACGTTATCGCGCTTATCACCCCCAGGGTCGATGACGGCTGGTCCGACCATGCGGCCGGTTTTGTCGTCAAGCTGGTGGGCCGCCACCGCGTGCTGCGCTCGCATCTGGCGCCGCCGAAGCCGGACGAACCCCCGCCGGAGATGCCGGGACCGGACGATCCGGGCGCACGCGCCGAGGTCAGCGGCGAGCTGTCAGCCATACTGAACGACACCCAGGCGGTGGAAGAACTGACCGACGGCAGCGCCCTGTTCCTGGGGCATATGGCCGGCAAGGTGAAGTCCGCCGACCCGAACGACTACGTCCCGGCCCTGGCCACGCTGACCGGCTTTATCCTCAGCCTCAACACGCTGGGCGAAAAGCACAAGGGTTCGCTGACGGTCGTCGGCTTCCTCCTCGCCATGCTGACGACATTGCTGAAGATGTTCGGTGTTGTTTAGGTGGCCTCCGGCGTTTCTGGCATAAATACCACAACCCTTATAAATTGCATTAACCGGATATAAATCGCCTGGATTGTGAATGCGAGGTGCCCGGAACGACGTTATGTTGCTCCTTGGGGGACAGGCCTCCGTTCATTCAGGGAGGCTCCAGTGGTAATCAACGGCACCAACAATAATGACACGCTCGTCGGCACGACCGGCAACGACCAGATCTACGGGCTTGGCGGCGATGACAATATCCATGGTGGTTTTGACGACGACCTGATCGATGGCGGCGAGGGGGTGGACGTCGCCGACTACGACGCGACGGGCTCGGTCTGCGTCGATCTCGCCCTGGGCATGGCGTGGGGCTTCGGCATCGACACCCTGGTCGGCATTGAAAACGTCGATGGCAGCTGGGGCGACGACACGCTTACGGGCGACAGCGGCGCCAATTTACTGTGGGCATGGGCAGGTGACGACAGACTGAGCGGTGCTGGCGGAAACGATACGCTGGACGGCGAACAAGCCAACGACACGCTGCTGGGTGATGACGGCGACGATATACTCATTGGCGGCGAGGGCGACGACACCATAGATGGTGGCGCTGGTCAGGACTACGCCCGATTCTGGGATTCGCGCGCCGTGTTGGTCAATCTTAACACGCAGACAGCGGTCGGCTACATATCGGGCCACGACGTCCTTTTCAGCATCGAGAATGTCTACGGCAGCCGGGAAAACGATACCATCACCGGCAGCGTCGCGAACAACCACCTGCTGGGCTTCATCGGCGATGACCTCATCTTTGGCGACGACGGAGCCGATACAATCGAAGGTGAGGACGGCATGGATATCCTGGTGGGCGAAGCCGGTGCGGACAGTCTTGACGGCGGCGCTGGCAATGACAGCCTGCTGGGAGGATCGCGCTGGGACACGCTTATGGGCGGCGACGGCAATGATACGCTGGACGGCGGCCTGGACAACGACCAGATGTATGGCGGGCTTGGCGATGACGTCTATTATGTCGATCATGTTGGTGATCGCGTGAATGAAAGCGCCACCGCCAACGAAGGCTCGGATACGGTCTATGCGGCCATAAGCTGGAATCTGACGGCCAATGTCGAGGCGGTCGTGCTGACCGGCACAGGCGATACGTCGTCAACGGGTAACGGGTTGCATAACACCATGACCGGCAATGCCGGGAACAATACCCTGTCGGGCGGGGTCAGCCACGACACGCTTTACGGCATGGACGGCAATGACAGCCTCGATGGCGGCATCGACTCCGACGTGCTGGATGGCGGCAACGGCAATGATACGCTTTTGGGCGGCCAGCGCTGGGATACGCTCATCGGCGGGGCGGGCGACGATGTGCTGGATGGCGGCACCGAGAACGACCGCATGTCGGGTGGCGCCGGCAACGACATCTATTATATGGACCACGTCGGCGACCGCGTGATCGAGCTGGCCGGCGAGGGGGCCGATACGGTCTGGTCCAGCATCGACTGGGCCATGTGGGCGGAGGTCGAGAACCTGACGCTGACGGGCAGCGCCGTGAGTGGCACCGGCAACGGACTGAACAACCGCATCGACGGCAATGCGAACGCCAATATCCTTAGTGGCGGTAACGGCAATGACACCGTGGCAGGTGGCGGCGGTGGCGACAGCCTGACGGGCGGCACGGGCCGGGACGATTTCGTCTTTGCTGCGGCGGCTTCGAATGGCACGGACACTGTCACCGACTTTCTGCACAGCATCGACCGGCTGGTCTTCAGCGGCGCGGACTATGGTTTCGCGGCGGGGCATATACTGACGGCGGCGCAATTCACGGCGGGAAACGCGCCTGTAGGGGCGGTGGCGCAATTCGTCTGGGATGCCGCCACCGCGCATCTCTTGTGGGATGGCGACGGTGACGGAGCCGGCGCAGCTATCGATCTCGCACAGCTTGACGGTGCAACGCTTAGCCGCGAAGACTTGGTGTTCGTCTAGGCTTTTGCTTTGTCGCGACGTGACAAAACCGCTGATGCCTTTCGCCACGCCGCTCTACCGGGTCAGGAGGTCCATGACGGCGTCGGAGCGCAGGAAGGCCACGACCTCAGCCATGGCGGCCGGATCGGCGTCCTCCCAGAACGCGTCGGAAAGCCGGTCATTTGTCAGGGCCTCGGCATTGGAATGGTAAAGCTCCGCCAGTGCCAAAGGATAGTCGAGCAGCCGCGTCAGATAGGGGCCCAGGGCGACGCCAGAGCGCCCCAGCCCGCAAACCAGCTCGTCGATCGACCCTGAATAATAGGTGCCGTCGTCGGGCGGCGTGGCGGTGCGCGCCACCGCTTCGAACCAGGCGTCAAGGAAGGCCTGGACGGCGCGTTGTTCATCCGCGGGCCACATCCGCCATTCGGCCAGGGCAAGCTTGCCGAGGACGATTTCGATATCGGGCCACCAGCTGGAATCGGTCGCGGACACTTCGAAGATGCGCGGCAGGAAATATTTGAAATCGCCGAGGCCGCCCACCGTCAGGAACAGCGAGGTCGCATAGGACGATAACTGGCGCTCGGTCACCGCGCGCAGGGGCGTAGATATCAGGCCGTCGATATCATGCTTGTCGATGCAGCACGGGCAGCCGTCGATGCGCGGCGGCGGCTTGCGCTTGAATGCCGCGTAAAGGCCGTCAACGGCTGAGATGAGTTGTGCGTCCATACTGCCTCACGCACACGTATCCAGCACGGGTTCGATCTCGCCTGAACCGGGGGCCGGGAAGGGCGTGCGGAAGGTGAATGCCTCTGCGTGCGGGCCGGACTGGCGCAGGCGTTCCAGGCGGTCGATAGCCTCGGCGACCGACGGCGTGTGACCCGCGGGCACCCACCACAGCACGACATACAGCTCCATGCGTTCGAACCACTCCTTGCGGCGGCGCATGATCTCCAGATGCTCCGGATCGCGATAGGTGTAGGCCGCCAGGGCGTTGAGATCGCGCCACACCGACATGTTGATCGCCACGTTCGGGTCATCGAAAGCCCTGACAGCCAGCGCGTCATTGCCTTCGCCGGTCAGCCGCCAGACAAAGCCATCGGCTGCGTCGGCGCGGGCATTGACGCGGTCGAGCGCGCCGATGAAATCCGCATTGACCGGGTCTGCGATCGGGCTCCTGAAGCGCGCGATATTCAGTTCCGCCAGATGATAGCCGGTCATGGTCGTCCTCTCCCGTGTACGCCGTAACGGCGTTGTCCCGACGTCAACATGTAGGGGCTCGCGCCCTGATGCAAGGGAAAGTTACGTTTGTGACGAACGGATGGGCCTCGACAGAGTGGTCCGGAGCGCGACCGATCACAAAAGCCGTTTGCCGGCGCCCGAAAAGGTCAGGCGTAGTAGCCGACGGCCCAGAAGATGGCCAGCCATATGGCCGCCGATACGCCGAAGGCCAGGACAAGGCCGATCAGCCGCCAGGGCCGGGCGCGCTTTCTGGTCGGGGCCTCGACGCGCTCTTCGACGGGTAATTCTTTAACAGAACTGATACGCATGCACGCCTCCTGCGCACTCTACATGCGGCAAGAGTTCCCCTATTCGGATAAAAGCGCAAGCTTTGAGACCTCAAATCGCCGTGAGGTAGCCGTGTGCCGCCGCGCGCACCTGGCGGGTCAACTCACTCAGGCGCGGGGCCGCCAGCCGGTTGATCTGCCAGTACAGCATCATGTCCAGACCGTGGCCGGGCTTGAGCTCGACCAGCCGGCCCGACGCCAGGTGGTCCTCGATCATCTTCACCGGATGCAGGCCCCAGCCGAGCCCGGCCAGGCAGGCGTCGATAAAGGCCTGGGTCGACGGCAGCCAGTGGGTGGGAAAGGTCACGGCCCGGCCAAAGGCGCCGCGCGCCCAGTCGGCCTCCATCGTGTCCTTCTGGTTGAAGGTCAGGGCAGGGGCGCGGGCCAGGGCTTCGGGTGTCACGCCGTCAGGAAAGTGGCGCGCCATATAGGCCGGGCTGGCGGTCGTGGCGTAGCGGATCGACCCCAGCGGCGTGACCTGGCAGCCGCGCACAGGCCTGGCATAAGATGTGACGGCGGCCAGGACGCGGCCGTTTTCCAGCCAGTCGCGCGTGTGGTCCTGGTCCTCGATGGCGATATTGAGCAGGATGTCCGACGTCCCGGCAAAGGCCGCCATGGCCGGGACGAACCAGGTGGCCAGGCTGTCGGAATTGACCGCGATGTTCAGCGTCACGCGCTGCGACGCGTCTCCGGTGCGCAGGCCGGGCAGTTGCCGGGCCAACTCCTGCTCCAGCATGCCGACGTGTTCCATGTGGCGGCACAGCCATTCGCCGTGTTCGGTGGCGGTGCACGGATTGCCGCGCGCGATCAGCACGATGCCGAGGCGTTCCTCCAGGTGCTTGATACGCTGGGAGACGGCCGAGGGCGTGACATGCAGGGCTTCGGCGGCCTTTTCGAAGCTGCCGGTCTGGGCGACCATGGCGACGGCACGGGCGGCAGGATAGTCGATCATGGATTAAGTTTGGCTAAATTGAATTGAGGAGAGTTAAATAGTCTAAATCAGGCGGCGAGGCTACACCGTTGTGGCTGCTGCCTCACACGAAGAGAAGCGGCTTCATCCGATGGAGTGCGCCTTGGACTTTTCCGCCTTTCTTGCCGGCCTGTCGCTCGACCTGAGCCTGATCGTCTGCATCGGCGCGCAGAACGCCTTTGTCTTGCGTCAGGGGCTGCGCAACGAACATGTCTTTGCCGTCTGCCTGGTCTGCGCCGTGTCCGACGCCGTGCTGATCCCGGCGGGGGTCTGGGGTTTCGGGCGGCTGATCGCGGTGGCGCCGTGGCTCGATCCGGCGATGCGCTACGGCGGGGCGGCCTTTCTGGTCGCCTACGGCGCGCGCAGCCTGTGGTCGGCGGCGCGTTCCCACAGCGGCCTGGTCATCGACGCCGCGGCGCCCAGGGCCGGGCTGATGCCGACGCTTTTGGCGTGCCTGGCCTTCACCTGGCTCAACCCCCAGGTCTATCTCGACGTCGTCGGCCTGATGGGCACGATTTCCACGCAATTCGCCGGCGACAAGGTGGCCTTTGCCGCAGGGGCTATCACGGCGTCCTTCCTGTTCTTTTTTGCCCTGGGCTATGGCGCCGTCTGGCTCCGGCCGGTGTTCGCCAGGCCGCTGGCGTGGCGCATCCTGGACGCCGTCATCGGTGTGGTGATGTGGGCGATCGCGGCCAAGCTTGTATTCAACCTGTGAGGAGATCCGGCATGTTTATCATCAGAGCGCTGCGTTACCTGTGGGCGGCCATCTTTGCGGCTTCGGCCGTCCATGTCCGCCAGGCCTATGCCCGCCCGTGGGACGGTGGCTGAGGCGTATTGAACCAGTTGCGGCCGGCCGTCGTATCGGGAGCAGTATGACAAAGGATGTTCCCAATGAAGCCGCTGCTTTTCCTGTGCCTGGCCATCGCGCCTGTCTGTGTCGCCGGCTGTGCCTCGGTCGATATCGCCGCCAATCATCGCCCGGGACCGGCTTTTACGCTGGAAGACTATTTTGCCGGCGAGACGCGGGCCTATGGCGTCTTCGAAGACCGCTCCGGCAAGGTGGTGCGGACCTTCACCGTGGTGGCGCAAGGCAGGCCTGACGCCAATGGCTTCACGCTCGACGAACGCTTCTTATGGAGCGACGGCGAGCGGCAGTCACGGACCTGGACCTTCACCCGGACGGGCGCGGGGCGCTATCGCGGCACGGCGGGCGACGTGAACGGCGAAGCCACGCTGGAAACCGAAGGCGACGCCATGCGCCTGCGTTATCTGCTAAAACTGCCGTATAAGGGCAAGACGCTCGACGTCCGGTTCGACGACTGGTCGCATCTGGTTTCGGATGGCGTGGCGATCAACCGGGCCGACGTCTCGAAGTTTGGCGTCAGGCTGGGCCGGGTCACCCTGACCTTCATCAAGCCCGGCCATCCGGCGCCGGTCGCTGACGGGTTGGCGGACCGCTAAAGGGGATTTATTTTAACCGGAAGCTTCATCGCTGTGTTCTTGCGAAAACCGCTCACGCTTTTTGGCCGCGCCGAACTTCGTTTCGCCGCATAGCTCGGTAGGGGAAACCCGGCGCTTTGCCGCCGGCCGCGCAGCCTCCCCAGGCCGGTTACCTGCTGATTTCACACGCCTTGCCGCCCTGTGTGGCCCATGCTGCGGCAAAGCCGTCGGCCAGCAGGGGTAATTGAGTATGGCTGTTGTCGTCAGTACCATTCTGCACGAAGGACAGGCCAATGCCGCACGCCTTGTAGATATCGGTATAGCTTGCGAAGGCATAGGTTCCGCCCGACGTCTGGAAGTGCGGACCCGCAGCGCCCTGGCGCCGCCAGATCCAGCCGAGCGTGACGGCGGCGTTACCGTCAAGCGTCCGCCAGGTCGGTTGCAGGCTCAGCTCCACGGCAGGCGAGGGGCTTGATATCACGTAGCGCATGAAGCGGGCCAGGTCCCTGGGCGTGTAGGACAACCCGCCCGCGGCGACGGCGTATTCGAGCTTCGGCAGGCGTGGCATGACCTCACCGTGCACATTCACGCTGTCCGCTTCGCCCTGCGCGCTGTTGGTCATGCCTGCGGGCGCTTCGACCATCTTGGTCACCAGGTCGCGGTAAGGCGTGCGGTAGATGTCCTCAAGGACATAGCCCAGCAGAATACTGGCGACGTTGGAATGCGACGGGTTCTGCCCCGGTTCGCCGCTGACCTGGCTCGTCTTCAGGTCGCGGAAGAAGGCGTCGCGGTTATAGGCCTCAAGGACGGCGTAGCGTTGCCATATCTCCTCCGCGGTCACGGCAGGCCGCGTGCGCGCCGGCAGGTCATCGGGAAGCGCGGAGGTCATGTTGGCGAGGTGGCGAAGCGTGACCGGCTTGCCTTTGAGCGCCAGGCCATCGTAACCCTCGGGCAGGAATTTCCGGACATCGTCGTCCAGGCCGGCGCGCTTGTCGACGACCGCCTGGGCCAGCAAAAGATCCGTGAAGATCTTGCCCAGCGAGCCGACCTCGAACCGTGTCTGCGTCGTGACCCTTGGCGGGCCGCTGGCGGCGCAGACCAGGTAGGCTGTGCGGTCGCCATCTACGATCGTCACCACCAGATCGGTCACGGCGCGGTCCGCCAGATAGGTTTCGACGCGTTCCTGCTGTGCCATGGCAGCAGGTGCCGGCATGTCGCCTTCCCATCGGCAAACGGGGTTGGCAGCGGCGTGCGACGCGACCGTCGCAACCATGAACCCGACAAGGATTGCGATCTTTTGTGTCATATTTCGTCCTCCCGGAAGAGACATACGAAATCTTTCGTACAAAATCAACGAAGGATTTCGTACATGCGTGATTGCGCCATAACGGGGAAATGGAACCTCGGTCCCGGAGCGGAGGTGTGTTGCGCAACAGGCGCGACAGAGCTGACCACTGTCGGTTGCCGACGGTTAAATAGTATGGTTATCTGCCATAACAATTAGAATTGTGGAGGGGATGAATGACCAGGTTAAGGACGGTACTTGCCGGCTTTTTTTTGCTTGCCGGATTGGGGGCTTCGGCGCAGGCGCAGGACGGTGACGCCGTCATCGTGCGGGGGACGATTCGGCCCAAGCCGGCGCCCGAGATCGCGCCGCCGCCGCTTGACCTGTTCGTCGCTCCGCCGCGCATCGAACAGATTGCCCTGTCCCCGGATGGCAGCCGTTTTGCCTTTGTGACGCACAAGGGCGGCATGCATCTCCTCACGACCTTCGTCGTGGCGGATGGCACCAGCCAGGTTATCAAGCTGGGCGACGGCACGCTTTCGGCCATCAGCTGGCTCGACAACGATCATGTTGTGCTGTCGGATACGCAGACGGCTCCGCGCGGCACGTGTCCTTCAGGCCTGGTTCATACGGTCAAGACGGCCCAGGCGGTATCGGACATGCTCGGGGCGAAGACATCGGGCGGTTTTGGTTCGGGCCCCGCATCGTCATCGGACCCGATGAGTTCCGAGGACCGCATGACAGCGCTCATTCTGGGGAACTATCTCAACCCTCCGCCGTGCGCCAGTTACGGTGTGCGGTCTCACGACGCCGCGACGATCGTCAACCTGAAAACGCGCAATAACATAACGCTCGGCAGCCGGTTGACCGGCGACTACAATCACATGGCGCTGGGTTTGCCCAAGCTGGTGACGATCGACGGCAAGGCGCAGCTGACGGGCGCCTTTCTGGAACTGCGCGACAAGTCCATCGGCGGCCAGGTGGCGCAACGCGTCTATCTGTGGCGCGTCGACCCCGATACCGGCCGTGGCCGTATCGTCGATGATCGCGGCGGTGATATCGACCGCACCGGCAGCTATGTTGATGACTGGATGCTGGATGACGCCGGCAAGCCCGTGGTGCGGGCGACCTATAGCTATTTCGACACGACCTTTGCCATCGAGACCTTCAAGGGCGGCAAATGGACGCCGATCCTGAAACGCAAGATCAAGCGTCTGGCCAAGAACACCTTCGTGCCGGCCCTGGCGGGTCTGGGACGCGATGGCCAGTCGCTGCTGATCCTCGATGCGGTCGATGCCCCGAATGGTGCGCGCAGCTTCCACTATTACGAACTCTCAGCCGACGGAAAGCTGTCCGAGGCGCTGGACAAGCGCGACGCCACCCGCGACCGGCCGATCTTCCACCCGCAGACCGGCGTGCTGGCCGGCTTCGAGCACGACGGCGAAGTCAAGACCTACACCTTCTTCGATCCGGACCTGGCCGAATATTACAAGCTGGCGCTCGAGATGACGCCCGACAAGACCGTCCGGGTCGCCGCGCTCTCAAAGGACATGGATCAGATGATCCTGTTCACGCAAGGCGGCGACGATGCCGGCTCGTGGCACTA